>NZ_JBSFUY010000003.1:135248-631465 GCF_053592055.1 Streptomyces sp. NPDC002817 | reverse complement strand
CCGTTGAGGTAGGGGAAGAGGACGTCCTTGTTGCGGGGGTTGCGCTGGATGAGGTCGTGGGCCTGTTCGGGGGTGAGGATGAAGCCCTTACCCAGCACATAAGACCCGATGAACGCCGGTGGCCTCGCAACTGCCTCGTCATCAGGCACGTCAGACCCCCACCCCGCTACCAGACGGTACGGCCGCCCCGAAACCCGTGACCGTGGATCAAGCGACGAGGTGATACCCCGGACCACGACGTCGTCCAGCACACGAGTTGCCTCAGCGCCCAGGCTCGGCCTGGTAGTCCACACAGCGCAGTACTCCAGCGCAGCAGACCTCGAAGGCCAGCGCGCGCTCTTCACCGCTCGGCGTACCTCGATGCCGTCGTCGAGTAGCTGATCAAGTCCGACCTCCCGAGTATCGCCCTGGGCAAGGGTATTGGTAGCGATCAAGCCCGTCTGTCCGCGCTCGCTGAGTAGTTGGTGGGCGCGGAGCTCGAAGTACGCGACGAGGTCCGCGCTACCCCGCTGCCCACGCCCCAGCCCGAGCACGAGGTACTCGCGGTATGCCTGACCCAGAGTCCCCGTCAGCTTCTGGCCGCCGAGGAAAGGCGGGTTGCCGATGATCGCGTCGAAGCCGCCCTGCTCGGCCTCGAAGACCTCGGGAAACACGAGTGGCCAGTGCACGGGCAGACGGACGAAGCCGTCCGCGGGCAGGTCCTTGCTCAACCAGTTCAGGGCGCGCCTTCGCGCATCGTGAATCACCGGGTCGGAGTCGCGGACCGACTCGGAGGCGACCATGCCGGCCAGTTCCGCAGCCTGGATGTAGGTAGCGGTCTGCAATGAGTCACCGCCGCCCGCAGAGGCGAGGCCCGCTCCCGTCGTCAGATCGCCGATAAGTCGCAGGCGTTGCAGGTGCTCGTTGGTGGCCGCGAGCAGGCGTCGCTTCTCATTGAGGTCGGCGATGGAGTCGCTGTGGATGCCTGCGATGGCCTGCCGGTTGCCTGCCGCGCCGTGGACACGAGCGCGCGCCCGCTCGGTCCACCCCTCTTCGAAGGTTCCCCGGTGGAGTTTGCGCCCCGCCGCCGGATCGAGATGCACGCTTTCGATCTGCTCCAGATTGGCGATCCCCAGCAACGAGTCCCCCGCCACCAACCGGTCATCCAGGAACGTGAACGGCCGTTCCGGGTCCATGGAGATCAGCCACAGGGACAGCTTGGCCATCTCCACCGCCATGGGGTTGATGTCCACCCCGTACAGGCAGTGCTCGATGATCAGGCGCCGGGCGCGGACCATCACCGGGTCGCTCTCTGCGTCCGCGGCAGTCATTGCGCCCGTCTGGTCGCGGTAGCTGCCGCGGAAGGCCAGGGCCTCCTCGTCCTCTGCCTCGACCCAGGCGTCGACCAGACGGTCCGCGAGGTAGCGGCAGGCGGCGACCAGGAAGGCGGCCGAACCCATCGCAATGTCGGCGACCTTGAGCTTCAGGATGTCGTCCGCGCCGATGAGCTTCCACTGCTTGTCGTCCGCCGTCTGGAGCGGGCCCGGACGGTAGACGAGTGGCTCCAGTGCTCCCACGGCGACCTGTTGGGCCAGGACACGCGGCGTGTAGTGGGTGCCGGTGTTCTTGCGGAGGCGGGACTCCGTGACGTACAAGCCGTCCTCCGGGATCACCACCGGCAGACCGCGAAGGTCGTCGCGGAGGAGGCCGTGGAAGGGGAGGATGCGCTCGGCCAGGTCGCGGTCGTTCTCGGTGACCGCGAGCAGGCGGTGGGCGGCCTTGCCTCGCACCTGGTCGTCGCCAGGGGCGAGCAGCTTCTCCATCTTCGACGCCGCGGCCGGCGGCCTGGGGTCCTTCAAGTGCTCGTACAGCTTCTTCGACAGGCCAGGGAGGTTGGGCTTCTGGCCGAATACGGCGCGTGCGCCCACTCCGAACGGGGCGGCCAGTTCCTCCAGTTCGGTCAGGCTCACCTCGTGCTCCAGGCCGGGCTTGCCGATGAGACCAAGCACGGTGTCCTGGGCGCGCTTGCCGTCGTATGAGAGGAGGCCCTCGTAGACGTAGCCGATCTGCTCGACGTCGAGGGCGCGGAAGGTCAGCCGGCGCCGCTCCCTGTTGACGACGACGAACTGCACCGAGTCGAGGACGTGCAGGACGGTGCGGTCATCGATCGGGAGGAGGGAGGTGTGGCCGTCTGCGGCCCGCGTGGCGTCGTCGTCCGTGGCGTCTGCGCCCTCCGGCACCGCCTCCAGCCAGGGGAAGCGCTTCGGGTCGAAGATCGAGCCGTCGTACGCGGGCAATGTGAGCAGCGGGTGGTCCACTCCGCCGTGGACGGCGTGGAAGAGGGCGATCAGCCGATGCCAGGCGGCGGTGGTGTGGTCCAGGGAGTCCTCGCCGTCCGCGCGGCGGCGTTTGTCCAGCGTCTCGTACAGCCGCCCGGCCGAGTACGCCTCCGCGTAAAGCTCGTTGTCAGCGGGCAGCAGGCCCCGTTCCTCGGCGAAGAGGAGGAAGACGACGCGCATCATGACCGCGACGGCGCCCCGGTAGACCTCGCTCGCCGGTACGCCAGACAATCCCTTGCCGCCGCGTTTGACCATCCGGGCCTCGGCGCGGCCGATGGAGTCCACCAGGAGTTCGACGGCCTGACGGACCTGGATGCCAAGCGCCTCGGTGACGTCTTCCTGACCGTCCAGGCTCTCGCGCAGCAGCGCAGGGAGCAGTTCGTCCGCCGGCCGTCCGAAGAACCGGCCGCGGCGGAGGAGGGACACCCAGGCGCGGACCGCCACCAGGTCGGCCGCCTCGTTCCAGGCGATGGTGTCGAAAGTGGCGCTCGTCGTGACGCCGCCGGGCGGTGCCCAGACCAGGGACCACCAACGGCCGTCGGTGACCAGGCCCAGCTCGACGCCATGGTGGCGCAGGACGTGGGCGAGCCGGTCGACTCCGCTCGCCGCCCAGGAGTCGTCCCTGATACGGCGGGTCGGCACGGTGTCGGGCGGGAGGACCAGGCCGAGGATCGGCACGTGCTGGGCGGTGCCAGCAGTATCCGGTTCGGCGGTGGGGTTGGTTCCGGGGCGGACGAGGGCGAAGTCGGGGCGGACGGTGGTGTCGGCCCCGGGTGGGCTCACGGCGAACCGGTCCAGCAGCTTGTCGTTCTCGGCCAGGCTCTCGCCGCTGTCACCGAACTGTCCGGCGCCCTCCCGCAGATGCAGGGCGTCGTCCCATTCCAGCAGGGTGCGCAGCTGGAAGCCGATCCAGTCGAGGCGGCCGGCGCCCTTGCGGTCGTCCTGCCAGATGCCGTGGTGGAGGCGGATGTCGGCGCGGCGCCCGCTGGGCACGCCTTCCAGCTGTGGCCAGGTGCGCAGCAGGACCGGCAGGGTGAGGAACGGGCCTGACACCTCGACGAGGTTCAGCCAGTCCAGGTGCTGCTGCTTGCCGTCGGACGCCTTCGCGGCACGGATCGCGGCGGCGGAGGGGCGGCGGCTTCCGGAGCGCGGCGCGGAGCTCATCAGTATGCCTCCTTGGCGGGGATGACGAAGACGACGGCGACAGGGAAGAGATGGTCCTGCGGCTCGCGGTAGCGGGCGGCGATCGCGGCGAGTTCGCGCTCGCGTTCGTCCTCCACGCCATCGAGCCGGGTCCGCCAGCGTTTGCGGTCGTCGGCCAGCTGGCGGCGTTCGTCGGGATCCTTCAGCTCGTCCAGGCCGAAGAGCGTGTCCATCCCGCCTGTCGGGGAGGCCGCCGTGGCGGAGGAGGTCTCGCCGAGCCGGTTCCGCAGAGTGCGCTGGAGACGGTCGAGGGTGGCGTTGATGCGCTGCTCCTCGTCGGCCTGGCGCTCAGCCAGCCGGTCCATCAGGGACGCCTTGCGTTCCTTGCCGCGTGCGTCGACGGACTGGGTGAGGCCCTCGTATGTCTTCGGCCAGCTCTGCTGGAGGCGGTGGAGCAGGCGCTCCTTCGCGGGGCGGCCCTCGGTGAGCGCACGGTCCAGGATCGATGCGACCGCCTCCACGCCGCGCAGTCGACGCTGCCAGCCGTTGTCGCCGAGCCAGCCGCCCGCGTGCAAGATCTCCTCGTGGAGGCGCTGACCGTCCGTGCCGACCAGCACGAAGCGGGCGTACGCGCCAACGAACGTGGTCTCCAGAGCCGGGTCATCGCTGACGACGGCCGTGATCCGGCGCAAGTCGACGTTGTCCGCGTTCCACACGGCCGCGCGCAGGAGCCGCGTCGACATGGCTACCAGCGGATGGTTCAGATGGGCCAGCACGATGTCGGGGCGTCCCGAGGCTGCCTGCGCGTCGAAGGTGACCGGGCGCAGGACGTCGGGGCGGAGTTTGTCGGGCAGGCCGCGCGTGGCGCGCTCCCAGGAGCCGGTAAGCGGCGGCACGGTGTACAAGCCCTGCCGGAAGTCGTCCTCGGACGGCGCGTTCTCGTCGAGGCACGGCACGAGGGGCTGCTGGCGGGCCAGGTTCAGCGCGGTGTTGACTACGCGAGCGACCCGGTCCGGGGTGATGCCGAGTTCTACAGTCGTCTGCTTCAGCTGGGCGCTGAGCCGCCGCACCTGCTCGGTGACGTTCTGTTCGGCGTCCACCTTGCCGCCCGTGGGACGGCCCTTGATCTTCTTCGCGCGGGCGTGCTCGATGTCGAAGTCGTTGAGCTGACCCGTCATCCGCAGCTGGACCTTCTCGGCGAGCACGGCGTTGACCTCGCCGAGGTCCTCCTCCATCTGCGCGACCTTCCGCGCGATACGGGCCAGGAATTCCAGGTCGGCCTCGTACACATCCGTCCTGGCCTTGTCCCAGGCCGCGCCGACGAAGTGCATGATCTGCGGGTTGTATCGCTGGCCGTACCGGTCGATGCGGCCGATACGCTGTTCGAGCTTGTTGGGGTTGAACGGGATGTCGTAGTTGATCAAATGTCGACAATGATCTTGGAGGTCGATTCCTTCGCTTGCGGCATCAGTGGCGATGAGGATACGTACCGTGCCCTCAGGACTGGTGGGCTGCTCCTGGAATGCGAGCCGGATCTGCTCGCGCTCTTCAGCGTTCTTCCCGCCGTGGAGAGTGAGGACGCGGCCCTCCTGGGCCAGGCCCTCCTGCTGAAGCAGGTTCAGCAGCCAGTCCTGGGTGTCGCGGTACTCGGTGAACACGACGACCCGCTCGTTCCCCCACCTCCCGTCGGTGAGGCAGATGGCCTTGAGGGTCTTGACGAGCTCCTTGGCCTTGGCGTCAGGGGACGCCTGGTGGGCGTGGCCCCAGCGGGCCATCCGCTCCAGCAGCTCGGCCTCTTCCTCGGAAGATCCCGGGGTGACCGTGGCGGCACGGGTGATCGCGTCGTGCTCGGCCTCGGCCAGCTCCTCGTCGTCGAGCTCGGCCGCGTAGTCCTCGTACTGCGTGATCCACAGCGGGGTCTCGACCGGGGCCGGAACCTCCTTGTTCCCGCCTGACTTCGCCTTGGCTCGTACCGATTCGAGGTGGACGCCGACGGTGTGCGCGAAGGCGGCGGGGGAGGAGAACAGCCGCTTCTTCAGCAGCAGGGTGACCAGGTCGACGGCCTTCCGGCCGCCCCGCCGATCGGGCGTGACCCGCTTCTTGCGCAATTCGGCGTAGCGGGTGAGGAGGGCGTGGATCTCGCGCTCGGTGTCGGGGTACTCGACGGGCAGCGCCTTCGACTCGCGGACGTGGAAGCGGGGGTTGCCCTCCTCGTCGGTCACGGAGGTCTTCAAACGTCGTACGACGGTGTCGTCGAGGGCGGCCTTGTCCGGCTCGCCGCCGCGGAAGAAGCGCTGGTTGTCGATCAGTTCCAGCAGAGCCGTGTACGACTCCTGGTAGCCGTTGTGCGGGGTGGCGGAGAGGAACAGCCGGTGCTCGAAGTGCGGGGCGAGGCGCCGGATCAGCTTGGTCTGCTGGGAATCGACGGCGTAGATCTGCTTGGGCGCGCTCGGGGCGACATGGTGTGCCTCGTCCAGGATCAGCAGATCGAAGGTACGACGCCCGGGGCGGCCCGGGAGCTCCGTCGAGCCTCCCGGGGGTAGCACCTCGTCGATAAGCCTCTGCGCCTTGGGCGTGCGCAGCCAGGGGAGGCTGACGATGGTCAACGGGAACACTCGGAACGGGTTGGCAGCGCTGCTGTGCGTGCGGCGCAGTTCGGCGCAGCATTCCGAGTCGACCACGGTGAAGTCGAGGCCGAACTTGTCGGCCATCTCGTCGCGCCACTTGAGGGTGAGCCCCGCCGGGCAGACAACCATGACGCGGTGGGCCCGGCCGCGCAGCCGCAGCTCCTCGGCGACCAGTCCGGCCTCCACGGTCTTGCCGAGACCGACATCGTCGGCGAGCAGCAGATTGACGCGGGGGGCGCCGACGGCACGAGCGACCGGTTCCAGCTGGTACGGCTCGATGGCCACCCCTGACCGGAAGGGGGCCTGGAGCGTCTTCACGTCAGCGGAAGCGACGGCGGACCAGCGGACGGCGTCGAGGAAGGCCGCGAGCTGCTCCGGCGGGTCGAAGGCTCCGGTGGAGGCGTCGGGAAGGGAGCCGGCGGGGAGGACGCGGCGCCCCGGCTCGACCTCCCATATCACGGAGAGGGTGTCGCCGTAGCGGCCATCGGCAACGGACTGTAGATGCACCACGGTGACATCGCCGGCCGGGGCGGCTTCGACTCCGGACACCACCCAGTTCTGGCCGCGTACCTGGACGAGAGCGTTCTCCTTCGGCGGCGCGACGATTGCGGAGGCTTCGGAGGTACGGGTGGTTCCGGGCATGCGGACATCCTCCACTATCACTTTCGGCGAGACGGCGGCGCCTACCGGAGTGCTTCATCTTGACGAGCGATTCGTTCGTTTACCTAGTTCACATACTTTCTCTCCTGGTTGTGGATGGGCCGTCCGCGGATTCTGGCGGGAGGCGGAGCGCGCGGGTCAGTCTGCCCAGGCGGCTGACCAGACGCTCCACCTCGGCATGGGCGGGATGGTCGGGAGGCAGCGCGGTCCGTTGGTCGTCGGCGAGGTGGCGCAGAGCCTCCAGAGCCTCACCTGCCGAGCCTGAGCCCGCCAGGAGGGTGGCAATGTCCCGGCGGGTCTCCAACACCTCCGGATCCAGCGAGGGAAGCACCTCCTTCTGGAGATCGAGTGCCTCGCGAAGTTCCAGGAGGGCGGCGGAGTTGTGCCCGAGTCGGCCAAGGCAGCGGGCTGCCATCACCCGGCAAGTCGCGAGGTCCGCGTCCGGCGCGGAACGGGTCGACACGAGGGTTTCCGCGAGATCCAAGCAGCCCTCGCGTGCCGCTTGCAGTTCCTGCGCTTCGAACTGCAAGCGGAGGATGGCCAGTCGGCGGGAGACGACCTCTGGATGGGAGGAGTCGAAACGGGGCAGCACCTCGTTGAGGTCCTTGCCCAGCAACTCCAGTGCCTGTGACAACCGTCCCTCTGCCGCAAGGCGTTGCGCGCGCTCGCGCAGGTCCGCCGACTCTGCAGGCGGCCCGTCCCCGGAAGTGGACGGCGGTTGCGCTGGTTGAACGGGAGGTTTTGCCGTCGCAAGCGGGGCCGGGGCGCGCTCCGGAACGGGTGCGTGTGCTTTGTCCGGGGGCGGATCGTTCGAAAGGCCGGTGCCATCGTGCGGCCTCGGAGTTCCGGCGCGGGTGGCCTTCGGCACCGCCTGCTCGGCCCAGGGCGCGAGGGCCTCCCTGACTTCGGCTGCGTCCGCCGGTCGGTCCTCCGGGCGCTTCGCGAGTAAGCGGGAGACCAGATCGCACAGTTCGACTGGTGCGTCGTCGCGCAGCCGATCCAGTGGTACCGGAGTATCGGCGATGTGCTGAACCACCAGGGCCAGCGGCTCGTCGGCCGTGAACGGCGGTCGGCCTCCCAGGATCTCGTACAGCACGCAGCCCAGCGCGTACAGATCACTGAGGGGAGTGGCCGCCTGCCCCTTGCCTTGTTCTGGAGAGATGAAGCCCGGAGTTCCGGCCACCATGCCGGCGTCGGTCAACCGTGGCCCGTCCGGTGGTTGCAGAGCGGTGGCGATACCGAAGTCGAGGACGCGTACCGTGCCGTCTGTCGTGAGCATCACGTTGCGGGGCGTCAGATCCCGGTGGACGAAGCCGCGTCCGTGAGCCTGGGCCAGCACGGAGCACACCTGGGCGCCCACCGCGGCGGCCCACTCCACGGGAAAGGGTCCGCGCTGGGCCACCAGCCGGTCCAGCGTGTGTCCGTACACCCGCTGCATGACCAGATAGAGCCGACTCGCTCGATGGGTGCCCGCATCATGGATGACCGGTACGTACGGGTGCTCCAGCTTGGCCATCAGGCGTGCTTCTCTGGTGAAGCGGACGACGGCGGGGTCCTGCGGATCGAGCCTGCGCGGCATCTTGGAGACAGCCGTCCGTGGTGTCAGTAGCTTCACGGCCACAGACCGGTCCAGCCGCTGATCGTACGCCGCCCACACCTCGCCCATGCCACCTCTGCCGAGCAGCTCCGCTAGCTCGTAGCGGCCGTCGATCAGTTCGCCCCTCGTCAGGTGATGGTCCCTCATCGTCTTCCCCGTGCCCTTTTGTCGCCCCGGGGTGCCGGTGGTCACGGAGAGGCCGAGCCATACGGCGCCTCCCCAAGGTGTATACGCACCCGGTCCACCGCGAGCCATCACGGTGGGTGCATGGTCGCTAACGATCCTAGGTCAGCACGAGCGGACCGGGGAGCGGACGAATAAACCGAGGGTCTCGAAGCTCCGAAATCCTTCACCGGCGCCCCGCTCCACGAGAGTTCCCTGCACTCAGGAGCGGTGTACGAATCACGGTGCTACACCACAAGGGGACGTGACAGAGTGCTGGGGACTTTCACAGACGCGCCGCATGTACGGGTTCGGGGCAGGTCGCGGGGCTAGCGAGATTGGCCCTTGCGTCGTGTGCCCTGTTGTCCGTGCTCTCTACAGTGCGGCTCCTGACCACGTATCAAATCAGGAACCTCCGGCTGTCTGATCCAGACGACACCAGTCGCCTGAAGGCCGCTTGCGATCCAGGTACGGTCACAAGTCGTCATCCGACACACGGGCAGTCGGCGCACGGGATGGCCACGCCAGCATGGATTGCACGGTCGTGCACGAGAACACGGTGCAGCGAGGGGTGAAACCCATGGCCAAGCTCACTGAGGAGCAGAAGCGGCAACGAGCCGCCAAGCGTGCTCTGCGCTCAGCCCTCGAGGCCGAAGCGGATGACCGGCGGCGCCGCGAGCGGGATGAGCAGTGGGAGCGCGAAGGTACACGTCTCAGCTGGGCGGAGTACGTGGCTGGTGAGCCCTGCCGCGGTTGCGGACTGCCCATGACGGATGAGCTGGGGAGCTGGCCACCCCTCCTGAAGTTGTCCGACGCGGAGAAGCTCGAATACGAGGAAGCCAACCAGAAGTTCCGGGAGCGGCACGTCGACTGCCGGGACGCCCGGTGGACCGTCAGCGGTTCTCGGGTAACGCACTGCTGTTTCTGCTGCCCGCCACCACCGATGGGGCCGAAGCAGGTGGAGAAGCTCGCCAGGCTGTTCGCTTCCTGGCCCTCACGGGAGGAACGCAAGAAGGATCTCGATACTTGGGACCTCACTCTCCGTTGCGACCATGTGGTGCCACACATTCAGCATCGCGAGCACAGCTACATTTCTACCCGCGTCGTCGACTGCCCAGAGTGCGGGGAGCGTCGCGGCGTAGTGAGCAGTGAGCAGGTAGGGCCAGCATATCGCGATGACGGGACCATCCGTGAGCGGGCGGCAGCTGATCGAGAGAGGCTCGCCCGGGAATTGGCAGCCGCCGAGGCGAAGTTGGCCCGTCAGCAGAAGAACGCGGCGGCAACCCAACACCGCATCGCCGAACTCCAGGAAGAGCTCGGCAGTGAGTCTTGAGGCGGCGATGCCAGATCATTTCCCGGCAACGCTTCCCACGGGTACCGGCCGGGAACCCTCGTGTATCGAGGCGTCAGGACTTGGCGGTCGAATCGCGGCCAGGCCAGTGCTTCGGCGGGGCGACGGCCGGGTCCGTGATCAGGAGGCGCTTCTGCCGGGTCGGGTCGATCGACGTCAGAGAGACGAGACGCTGGCCGCTAGCCGCTGCGAGCTCGGACAAGGCGTGAGGAAGGGCCGCGCAGACAGTGGCGATCGCCGTGCCCAGACCCACCAAGCCACCGTGCTTGTTGTTCTGACGGTACTCGATGCGATGCAGGCCCGACTGTGCGATGGCCGCCACTTCGAGTGGCCGGCTGAGCTGCTTGGTGTCGTTAGTGATGACGACCTCGAAGCCGTCGGCCTTGGCCTTGGCGTACAGCTCAATGTCCTTCGTGCCCGTCCAGCCCTTGAGCTCGTGGACGTGGACGACATCATGTGCCTTCAGCAGGATGCGCACGATCTCGGCCATGGGACGGGGCACGTTCTCGTCGAGCAGCAGTTTCAAGCGACAACCTGCCGGGGCTCGCTGCTGCCATAGCTGTCGACGTACTCGCTGAAGTCGGCGGCGTCCCGGGCGGCCTCGGCCGTCACGCCTGGGTAGAACTCACCGATCTGGTCCGGCGGGATGCCGTCTCTTACGAGGGCAGCGACATCTGAGGCTGGGATCCTGGTGCCTTGGATGACCGGTTCTCCGCCGCGGACCGACTCGTCGACCGCGACGTGCTCACGGGGGGTGAGCAGAGCGGGAATGCTACGGCCGTCCTTATAGAAGGGCGCGAGAACATCCACCATCTGGTGGATGACCACGTTGCCCCCCTTGATCAGGTCTACGGCGTGGTCGGGTTCAGCCAGATAGATCGTGTCCGGGCCCGCGACGAGTTTGTACGAGGAGAGGTGCTCCCACTCGCCGAGGTCTTCCCGGAGCGTGTTCAGCGCACGGCGGATCTTCTGCAACGAAGCCTCTTCGCGCAGCTGCAGGCAGATGCGGAGTGCGACAACGTCGCGGAACGAGTAGAGGATCGGCCTCTCGCCGGAGATCTCGGGGACGAGCACGGCGCCTTTGGGCCCGGAGGCTCGGCGCCAGTGGGACAGCTGACGCAGAGTCGCGCCGGAAAGAGCCGCGGCGAGTTTGGGTTCGTACGACACCGCGTGCCTCCTTCCGTCTTCCGCCCCCATCGATATCGGCCTGAACGTACCCCATTCTCCTGGAGGCCACGCGGCACAGAAACCGAAGGGCCCATTCAGGGTGAGCCGGGGACGCCGGACGCCCCCCATGCCACACAGGCCGCTGGCACGGGAATCGCCACAGGCCGGCACACGTCCGTGGCATTTTCGGCCACCCACCGACGGCGCCCGTGTGCGCCGCGTAACCTCACGGGCATGGGGGCATCAGCATCCGGTGCAGGTCAGGACGCCGACGAGGAGGCGCGGCGGCGGCTGAACGCGTACACGTACCTCAGCGCGCCCGAGCGGCTGGAGCACGTCGCGATCATGCGGGTCTTCTGCGGAACGCTGCTGGCGGATCTCGCCGTCCCGGACATCATGGCGAAACTGCGCCAGACCGGTGCTTCCGCCGCAGGACTCGACGCCGACACCCTCACAGTCCGACTGGAGCAGCTGGTCCAGTGGGGAAACCTGCTCCGCAGCAGCCACACGGTGAACGCGTCCAGCATCAGCGAGTACCAGCGTTCCCGCTCGCGCTACCAGCTGTCGAAACTGGGCGAACGTATCCAGCGGGACGCCGACGGGGTCCTAACCGAGGCCGACGCCGCCCGCGAGGTGAGCAACGAACTGCTGGCCCTGGTCGAGCGCGGACTACGGGAGCTGGCCGACCTCGTGACCGCGCCGGGCGGCGTCGAGCCGCAGGACGGACTGGAGCGGATCAGCACGCTGTTCGTGCAGTTCACCGAGTTCGCGGACTCCATACGCGACTTCTACGCCTACCTCGGCCAGGTGCTGTCCCGCTACGACCTGGACAGCGCCGAGTACCAGGGCTTCAAGGAGCTGCTCCTGGACTACGTCGAGGCGATCACGGAGGACGTGGCGTTCCGCGCGCCCCGGATCTCGGCGGCGTTGGACACCCTGTGGCCGCACATCCCGGCTCTGCTGGACCGGCTGGACTCCCACGCCCAGGGGCTCACCGGGCTCTCGACGCAGGCGCAGGCGCAGGGCGAAAGCCGCCCGGACGTCCGGATCCAGCGCAGCCGGGGCCGCGAATTCGCGGACTGGGAGGGCCTGCGCGGCTGGTTCAGCAACACCGACGGCCAGGGCAGCCAGGTCGACCAGCTACGCGACGCCACCCTGCGCGCGTTGCAGTCGCTGCTCGCCAACGCCAAGCGAATGCTGCGGTCGGCCACCGGGGAGATGTCCCGGCGCAAGGATCTGCTGCGGCTGGCCCGCTGGTTCGACGAAGCGGCGCCGCGGGACGCACACGACATCGCCGTCGCCGCCTTCGGGCTGTACGGCGCCCGCCATCTGGGCATACCTCCGGCCACCGACGAGGTGGTGCCCGCCTACACAAGCTGGTGGACCGGTCCGGTGGTCGAGGTACCGGTGGCCCTGCGGGAAAGAGGCAGCCGCGCCCAGCGGGGCCGGGCCTCCGCGGTGGAGGACCACTCCGCGCAGAAGCAGCTGCTGAGGGAGGCCGCACGGCAGCGGGCAGCGGCCAGAGCAGCGGCGGCGGACGAACTGCGCAGCGCGTCCGGCCGGTTCGCCGAGGTACGCCTCACGTCAGCGGCGCTCGGCCTGCTCTTGGAGCTACTGGCCACAGCGCTCGGAAACGCACAGCTCAGCAGGCCCGTCAGCACGGACGGGGAGAGGACGGCGGTGTTCGACCTCGACTCGGCCAGCAGTGAAGACGCCGAACTGCGTATCCGCCTCACCGTGCGCCGGACGGCGGGCACGCGAACGGTGCTGTACTCGGCCGACGGCGACCTGCTGCTGGACGACCTGGAGCTGGACATCGGTCGCACCTCCGCCGCGGTCGGCGGCGAAGCGGAGGCGAGCGTGTCATGACCCTCCCCTCGACTCACGACGTAGCCCTGGCAGCCGAGCGCCGCACCGCCGCCCGGCTGCTGCTCGCCCACCCGCTGATCGCATCGGACGGCCCCCACGCCGACCTCTTCCCGCTGATCCGCAGGCACGCCGACTGGCTGGGCAAACGGTTCCAGCAGGTGCTCGGCTACCGCCTGCTGGTCGACAGCTCCTACGCCCGCCTGTTCAAGGCGGGGCTGGGGACGGGTTCGGGTCATCGGCTGGAGCGCTCCACCGGCACCCCGTTCACTCCACACACGTACGCCTGCCTCGCGCTCGCCCTGTCCGTGCTGGTGACCGCGCCCGAGCAGATGCTCCTGTCACACCTGGTCGCCGATATCAGGGCTGCCGCAGCCGACGCCGGAATCGAGCTGGAGGAAACGGGCCGAGCGGCCGGGAAGCGGACCCTGGTCGCGGCGATGCGCCAGCTCGTCGACTGGGACGTGCTCATCGAGACCGAGGGCCATGTGGCCGCACTTGCGCAGGAGGCGGGCGGAGAAGCCCTGATCACGATAGACCGGGAGCTGGCACGCGTGATCGTCGCCGGCCCACTCTCCCAGGCACGGAACGGCGCCGACCTGGTCCGGCGGGCAGCGGACCCGGGCTTCGGCGGACCACGCACCTACGTGCGCCGGATGCTCGTCGAGACACCCGTCGTCCACCTCGACGAGCTGACGGACGCCGAGCGTGACTGGCTGCGCACCCGGCAGCGCCGGGAGGCCCAGGCTTTCTCCGAACTCCTTGGTCTGGAGATGGAGATCCGTGCCGAGGGCGTGGCACTGGTGGACCCAGAGGAAGAACTCACGGATCTGCACCTGCCGGGCACGGGGACCGTCGCACAGGCCGCGCTGCTGCTGGCGGAACGGCTCGTGGAACGCCTTCGGCCGCAGGAACCGGGACATCCGGCGACCGGCGGGACACTCATCATCGGGGTGGCCGTCCCGGACGGCCTGGTGGACGAGGTGCTCGCCGAGCTCATCACCGAGTACGGGCAGCGCAGCAACTGGCAACGCGGCTACCTGGAAGACCTTCCCTCCCTGCGAGAGGCCGTACTGGACCTGCTGGTCCGCATGCGGCTGATGGCCCGCGCGGGCCGGCTGCGCGCCGAGGGCGAAGGACTGCCGGAGGGGTACGTCGAAGAGGCATCGGAAGGACGCACGGTGACCGATGTCCATGGCGCACGGCCCGGCGGCGACGGCTGGGTGCTGCTGGCAGCAGCGGCCCGCTACGCCACCCAAGTCACGGTGCGCCCGGCCACCGCAGCCGGCAAAGGCACGGACGTTCAAGAGGAGTTTCCGCTATGACCACCGACGCGCGTGGCCTCGTTCCGCTGCCGCGTTCCGGCGCTGCGACAACCACCGGCCCCGCGACGGCCACCGGCTCCCGCTTCCGGCTGCACCGGGCGGGCATCCAGAACGTCTGGCAGTACGACGAGCAGGAGTTCTCTTTCGGCGACGGACGGCTGCTGCTGCGTGGCAAGAACGGCGCGGGCAAGTCCAAGGCCCTGGAGATGCTGCTCCCGTATCTTCTGGACGGCGACTCCCGGGCACTGGACGCGACAGGCACCGGCCGCACCACGCTCGCCTGGCTGATGCTGGACGGGTTCGAGCAGACCAACCGTCTCGGGTACCTGTGGGTGGAGTTCCGGGGCACGGCCGACGACGGCGGTCACCGCCACCTGACGCTCGGTGCCGCCATCCGCGCCTCGAAGTCGACGCAGAAGGCGCTGCCGACGTTCTTCGTCACCCCGCTGCGGATCGGTGAGGACCTGCACCTGGTCGAGGCCGGTAAGCCGCTGCCGGTCGACCGGCTCAAGGAGATCGTCGGCTCCGACAACACGACCGACCGTGCGGTCCAGCACCGCTCACGTGTGGCCCGGGAACTGTTCGGCATCACCGACGCTACGCGCTACCGCAATCTCACCCAGCTCCTCCACCGGCTGCGGCGCCCGACGGTCGGCGACCGGATCGAACACGGGGGCCTGGTCTCCCTGCTGAGCGAGACCCTGCCGGGGCTCGACGAGGACGTGGTCGAGAAGGTGGCGCGCAACCTCCACGACCTCGACGCCGTACGGGACGAACTCGGCCGCCTGGAACGCACGGACGCGGCCTTGCGTACGTTCCTCACCAGTTACCGCGGCTACCTGGCCGGGGTCCTGCGCACCTCCGCCAAGGGAGTGAGCCACGAGCTGGGCGTCCTCGCTCAGCGACGCCGGGCGGCCGGAGACGCCGCACAGCGGACGAGCGACCTGAGGACGCAGGAGGAGGAGTCGGAGGGCCGACTGGAGACCCTGCGCGAAGAGGAACAGGACGCCCGGACCGACCTGGCCGCCCTGCACGCCAGTCACGCCTACCGCAGCCTGCGCGAACTGTCGGAGCGCCGCGGCACGGTGGAGGCGCTGCACACCGCCGCCGTGGCCGCGTTCACCACCCTGCGGAACGCACACGACGCGGAGGAGGGCTCGGCGGAGCGGCTGGCCGAAGGTGTCGAACACCTCGGAAGTCGGCTGGCCGAGCTGGGAACCGAACACCGGGAGTTGCTGACGCAGGCGGAGAAGGCCGGGCTTCCTACCGGCCACCTCGGCGAGGCGGTGGCTCTGCCGCGCACGGTTCTCGCCCAGGCCACCGAGACCGAGCTGACGACTCCGGACGGGGAGACGCGCACCGTACGGCACCGGTCGGTGGCCCGAGTGGACACGGTCACGGCGCAGGAAGGGCTGCAGTCCTGGCAGAACCAGTTGGAAAACGCCGAGTCGGTCGCAAGGAACCGGGCCCGGATGGTTCAGGAGGTGACCCACCTCATCTCACGGGCGGACGAGGCCCGGGCCGGGGCAGCCCAGGCTGATGCCGAGCGAGAACGGCTGGAAGGCGAGGCAGAAGACGCCGCCGGCCATCTCGACGGCAGCCGTGAGAAGGTCGCTGAGGAGAGCGGCGCCTACTCCCGTCAAGTCGCTGAGTGGGCGGCACGCACGCGGAATGCGCTGGGTGCCGACTGCCCGTCGCTTGACGCCGTCCACGCCGTCGTCGGCCTCGAGACTTCTACCGATGCGCCGTTCGCGGACCGCACACTGCCGCCCGATATCGACAGCCAGGCGTGGCTGACCGCTCAGGCCGCGTTGGAACCGTACGGCGAGAAACTCACCGAACGCCGGGACGCCCTGGTACTCGGCGTCAGCCGACTCGGCGAGGAACTCGACCTCCTGGCGGAGCAGAAGCGGGACTGGGAGCAACGTACCGACCCCGAGCCACCGGCCCCGCACCATCGCGCCGCCGCGAGGACGCCGGGCAGTGGAGCCCCTTTCTACCGGCTCGTGGACTTCGCGGACGACCTGGCTCCGGCCGACCGAGCCGGTCTGGAAGGAGCGCTGGAGGCGAGCGGAATCCTGGATGCGTGGGTGAGTGCGGACGGCGTCCTTCTCAATCCACGCACCCAGGACACCCTTCTCCAGCCGGGTCCCGTGCTATCCGACGGGCCGACTCTCGCCTCGGCCCTGCGCCCAGCCCCTGAACCGGATTGCGGCGTCACCTCCGAGCAGGTGGGGAGTCTCCTGGCCACCATCGCACTCGCATCGGCACAGGAGACCTCCGCGCACAACGCGGTCTTCTACGACGGCAGTTGGCGTCTGGGCGTACTCAGCGGTCGTCATGACAAGGGCGCCACCGAGTACGTGGGGGCGGCCGTACGCGCCGAGACTCGGCGACGCATCCTCGCCGAGCTGGAGGAGCGGATCACGCATACGGAACAACGGCTGGCAGATGTCCGCGAGGAACTCGCCGTAGCCGATGCCATGCGTCGGGCTCTCACGCTCGCGGAACGGGATTTCCCCAGGGCACGGAATCTCGCGGACGCGTGGAGCAGGACTGAATCAGCCGAGCGGACCCTGCGCGACCTGACCGCCAAGGCGACCCGGGCGGCGCGGCTCGCCGAGGAGACACGCGCTCTCGCGGTATCGGCGCGGACCGAGGCGGATGCCACCGCGACCGCCCACGACCTGCCCGGCGACCCCGCCTCCCTGGACCGTGTGCGCACCGCACTGACTGGTCTGCTCACCGGTATCGGACATTTGCGCAGGGCCGTCAGCGGCACGGGCGAGCGGCTCGGTACGAACCAGGCCGATGCCGACCGGTACGGACGCGCCCGCGAGGATCGCCTGGCCGCGGAAGAGAGCTACCGGGTCCACTTCACCGGCCTGCGCACCGCCGAGCAGGACCTGCGCACCCGCGAGGAGGCCATCGGGTCGTCCGAGGAGGAGATCCTCTCCCGCGAGCAGGAGACCAAGCAGCGCATCGCGAACGCCGTCCAAGCGCTCCCCACGGCACAACGAGCTCGCGACGATTTCCACGACCTGCGCGTACGCGCGGAAGAGGACGAAAAGCGCCTGCGCGGGAGCCTGGTGGATCAGGAGACCGCGGTCATCAACGTCGGCAGCGCTCTTCGCGGCGCTCTCAGCCGACCCGAGGTGGTGCGCGGCGCCGGGCTTGACCGGGCTTCGCTGCCCGAGTACATGTCGGACGATCCCGGCGCGGACGTGCGCAGCCGTCTACGAGCACTGCGGGCCCTCGCCGACGCCGTGGAACATGCCCTCGGCCGCCCGAAGGGCGAGGTGTCGGACAGCACCCTGCTCAACCGCCACACCGATCTGCGTGACCAACTGGCCGGCGGATTCGACGCGCAGCTGGAGGAGCGAGACGGGATCAAGGTGTGCCGTCTGGTCGACGACCACGGGTCCCATGACGTCGCGGCCGTGGGCGAGCGGATCGCAGTCCAGGCGGCGGAGGCCCGGGGACGGCTCACCGAGCGCGAACGCGAAGTGTTCCAGCGGTTCCTGACCGGTGAGCTCGGCGACCACCTCTCGGCACAGGTCATCACCGCAGCGAACCTGGTCGCGGCTCTCAACGACACCCTGCGGACCGTGCGCACCTCCCACGGCCTCGGTGTCGAGCTCCTGTGGAAGCTGGACGAGGACGTGGACGCGGATGTGCGCGCGGCCGTCGAGCTGCTGCGCAGTCCGTCGAGCCTCAGGACGCGCGACCAGACCGAGCAGCTGCGCGAGGTGCTGCAACGCCGAATCGAGGACGCCCGCCGTGCCGACCCGTCAGCCGGTTACGCCGCCCATCTGCGGACCGCGCTGGACTACCGCGACTGGTTCCGCTTCCACACCTTCGTGGTCGAGGACGCGGCTCCGGGCCGCCGTAGGAAACTGACCGGCCGGACCGGTCTCAGCCAGGGCGAACAACGGGTCCTCTCCTACCTCGTGCTCTTCGCCGCGGCAGCCGCCCACTTCACCAGCCTCGCCGAGTCAGCACCGCACGCGCCACGGCTGATCCTCCTGGACGACGCCTTCGCCAAGGTCGACGAACCCACCCACGGCCGGCTGGGCCGTATCCTCGTCGACCTCGATCTCGACTTCGTCCTCACCAGCGAGCGGCTCATGGGCAACTGGCCCGAGGTTCCGTCCCTGCACATATACGAGTGCCTCCGTGATCCCCACGTACGCGGGGTGGCCACCCTTCACTACACCTGGAACGGCCGGCACCGGCGTCTGGTGTCCGTATGAGCGGGCTGCCCGCCGCGACGCGCGACTGGCTGACGGGACCTGGACTCACCCGGCTCTGGCAGGGGGCACGCAAACGCCTGGAGAGCAACGGCGTACAGGCCACGGGTTCGCTCCGACTGACCGCGATGAACGCCCAGGAACGCAACGACCTGTCTCTCCTGCTGGGCAAACCCCTCACAGGTGCCGCCGTGACCATACGGCTCGACGTGCTCGACGCACGGCTACGCGCCTCGGCCGCCGGACTCGGCCTCAGACAGACCCTGGAGGAACTCGGCCCGCCACTCACCGACCGCCGTGCCGCCCGCGCGGACGTGGCGGCACGGCGGGAACAGGTGTGGTCGTCTCTTGCTTCGTCACTGGACGCCTCCCCACTCGCCGACCAGGAATGGCCCCGGCAGTGGTACGACCTGCTGCGCCGTTCCGGTGTTCCGAGAGGAGTGACGCCCGAAGCGGCGATATGGACACTCCAGCAGGCGGTCCAAGTCCTCACCGCTCTCCTCGGACCCGACGGACCTGAACGCAACGGCACACGCGGTCGAGGAGAACTCGCCGCCATGACGACCGGCTCCGCGCACGGACTGGACGACGGCACCTGGCTCGCACGCCTCGTCCAACGCGGGGTCGCCCTCGCCCACGGCACCGACTTCCCCGACGACGCGGCCGGTCGACGCGCTCTGTGGCGGCTGGTGTCCGTCACGCCGGACGAGGTCTCCAGCACGGTGCTGACGTACGGACTGCGCCCCGACGGCGAGGGCTGGCGGGAGCGTGCTCTGCGGGAGCGAGCCGACCATCACGCCGAAGTGCACGTCACACCACGCGACCTGCATGGCCTCCGGCTGCAGCTCCCCGCCGGAACGCTCATCCACATCTGTGAGAATCCGCGCGTGGTGGAAGCCGCGGCGGACGCGGCCTGCGTCCAGCCCCTGGTGTGCACCTCCGGCAGCGCGGCCACCGTGGTCTTCACTCTTCTCGACGCCCTCGCCGCCACGGGTTGCCGCTTCGCGTACCACGGCGACTTCGACTGGCCGGGGATCGCTCTGGCCAACCGGGTCATCCGCCGCTACGAAGCCCGGCCGTGGCGCATGGGCACCGCGGATTACGAGCACCTGGCCGCTCGTAGTCAGGCCGAGGGCATCCCTCAACTGGCCCTCGACGGCCAGCCGGTCGACGCGGACTGGGACCCGGATCTCGCCCCCGCCATGACCGCCCTCGGCGTCGCGCTCCATGAGGAGGCGACCCTCGACCTCCTGGTGGACGACCTGTCACGCCGGGCGTAGGGACGCCGACGCCTCCGTGCCGGGTTCTGGGAGCCACCTGGGAGCCGACTCGCTCCCCAAGCCCCTTCCACGCCACCCGAGACCACCCCACCCCAACGCCCCGACCAGGCAAAACACCAAACCACCCGGTGTCGATCTTGACCAACCCTCATTCGGGACGAAGAGGTCGTGGGTTCAAATCCCGCCACCCCGACGCTAGTCAGAGGCTCATTCGCGTGATCGCGAATGAGCCTCTGTCGTGTTCGGGGGCCAAGCGGGGAGCCAAACGAAGTCGGTCAGGCCACCGCGCCGCCCACTTCTCCCTCCTCCGCATCCCGGTCTCCCAGCGCTGCGTCGGCCACAGCCCCGCCGCCCGCGAACACGTCATCGCGCTCGCCGACCGACCCTCATCGGACCTCGACCGGGCACCCATCCCGTCGCGGCGGTCCACCACTCCTGGCGCCTCGGTCGCGCGGCCCGCTGGTAAGGAGCGTAATACCGGGAGTATGGTCTCTTGTATGGCGACGAAGAAGGTAACCGTGACGATTCCCGAGGATCTCCTGGACGAGATCCGTGCGGACGCGGCTGAGCGGGGCCTGTCGGCGTACGTCACCGAGGCGCTGCGCTTCAAGCGTGACCGGGACCGGCTCCTGGAACTGGTCGACTGGCTGCAGGAAGAACACGGCCCCGTGACTGAGGACGAGCGTGTGGCAGCTCTCGACGAGTTGGGGGATCTCGACGCCGAACACGAGCGGCGCCGAGCCTCGGGACAGCACAACGCCGGAGAGGCTGCGTGAAGAAGCGAGTCGGTGAGCACGGGCAGAGGCCGCTCCGTGTCTTCGTCCTGGACTGTGAAGCTCTCTCCTTGGCCGTGCGCGGCGATCGGAAGATGATCGCCCGGCTCGACCTCGCGGCGCGTGGGGAGGCCGAAGTGGTGACGTCGCCGATGACCCTGGTCGAGGCGTACGACGGCAGAACGACCGAACAGCGCTGGGACTGGGTCCTGTCCCGGCTCCAGGTCGCCGCCATCGGGAAGAACGAGGCCCGCCAGGCACGCCGACTCCTGACCGACGCCCGATTGCACGGCCACAAGCATGCAATCGACGCCGTGCTCGCCGTCGTTGCGCGACAGCAGAAGGGGCAGGTCACCGTCTTCACTTCGGACGTCGACGACCTGGAGAAGCTGGTCCCGGACACGATCGTCGTCAAGAGGGTGTGACCCGACCTGCGCCCGCTCCCTCTCTGTCGAGCATCGCCCAGGACAGGTTGGCTCGGCCCCTCTTCCGCCTTCGCCAGGAATGCCCTGGAGAAGGCCGTGCCATGGATCGGCCGGACGTGGACAACGGCGAATGGCTGAACGAGCTGATGAGCCGAAGGCCAAGGAAGCCGTGCCGACCGGGAGTCTCGTGGGAACCACGGGCGAAGCAGCTCACGCAGACGGCCGGCCGCTCTGACATCGTGAACCCCCGCGAAGCCACCATGGACTCCCGTTCAGCTCGAACGGATGCTGCCCAGCCAGAGGACGTCGCGCGCTCGTGTCATGGCGACGAAGAGCTGACTCCGGGCTAGTTGCCGACGTTCGGTCTCCGTTTCAGCGGGTCCGGAGCGGCCTGCGATGGTCTCGTCGTAGCGGGGCAGGTGGACGCGCTTGAACTCAAGGCCCTTGGCCCGGCGGTAGGTTCCCAGCTTCACTGCCGGCACGGCATGGCCGTCGTAGTGCTCCAGCAAGCACACCGGTATGTCCGCTCGCGTAAGCAGCCGCTGATAGTGGCTGATCGCGCGTATGGAGGGGCAAACGCCAGCCGCGTTCCGTGAGGACCAACAGTTGGGCGGCGACGCGCCGCTCGCCCTCGCCGGCCGCCTCCCAACGGTGTGCTTCCTGCCTGGCTGCCTGCCACTGCTCCCGCAGCAGCCGCTCCTGACGCCTCGCCTCCTGCGCACGCCGCGACGCCGATCCACCAGCCGCCATCTCGCCCCCTCGTACGCGGAGTGACGATCCTAGGACGGAGCGCGAACGGCACGACAGGTCATGATCAAGCCAACGACCGGGATCGCTCAGTGCGGCGACAGTGCCCTTCGGAGCTGCTCCGGCCACTGCCTGCCTGGTCAGCACTGAAGGCCCGCGGCCCCGCTACGACACCACTCGTCCCGCAGTCGCCGCGTACGTCACCGAGGTGCACGGAGACGCGGCGTGGCAGCGGTTCGCGGCGAGCCCCATGTCGCACGCCGGCCCGGGCGCCTGGCACCGGCTCGGCGGCCTCCTCGACGCGGCAGTCGAAGGGACCACGTGGCCGACGCCGCCGCCGGGGCGTGACAGCAGCCGTGTCGATAACTGTTTTGTCTGGTGTGACTCGCGCACTGAGGCCCGCGGTCAAGGTCAGCCGTAACCTTTGTCGGCAGGCAGACCGGTAGGCACCACCCCGAAAGGACCCCGCATGATCATCTTCGGCACCAAGGGCTACCTCTATCAGCTCGCGATACTCACCCTCGTCTGTGGCCAGTGCGGCAACCCCGCCGCCCACACGCTGCGCAAGCGGGTCACGAAGTTCACGTTGTTCTTCGTGCCGCTCTTCCCGTTCTCGACGAAGTTCACGACGCAGTGCACCTTCTGCGGTGCGGAGCAGAAGATCACCAAGGAGCAGGCGGATCAGCTGCAGGTGCAGGCCGTGGGTGGGCAGCAGGCGTACGGGCAGCCGCAGCAGCAGCCCTACCAGCAGTGAGCGATCTCGGGTAAGTTCCCATACGGAACTCACTCGTATCGAAGGGAAGCCCACTGTGCCGCAGGGGACGTCGCAGCAGACCTGGACCGCCGTCGACGACTACTTCGACGGGCTGCTCGTGGAGGAGGACGACGCGCTGCTCGCCGCGGTCCGCGACAGCGAGGCCGCCGAGCTGCCCGCGCACCAAGTTGCCGCCAATCAGGGGAAGTTGCTGCACCTGCTCGCCCGGATCCAGGGGGCCCGTTCCGTACTGGAGATCGGCACCCTCGGCGGCTACAGCACCATCTGGCTCGCCCGTGCCCTGCCCGAGGGCGGGCGGCTGGTCACCCTGGAGGCCGATGAGCGGTGCGCCGCGGTCGCCGCCGCCAGTCTGGAGCGGGCCGGGGTCGGTCATCTCGTCGACCTCCGGGTCGGGAAGGCCGCCGACACACTGCCCGTTCTCGCCGACGAGGGCGCCGGGCCCTTCGACCTCGTCTTCATCGACGCCGACAAGCCGTCCAACCCCGAGTACCTGCGGTGGGCCCTGCAACTCACCCGGCCGGGCAGTGTCATCGTCGGCGACAACGTCGTGCGCGACGGTGCCGTCACCGATCCGGACAGCGACGACCCCCGGGTGCAGGGGGTCCGGCGGTTCACCGAACTCATCGCCGGGCACCCGAAGTTGAGCGCCACGACCATCCAGACCGTCGGGTCCAAGGGGTACGACGGGTTCACTCTCGCCCTGGTCACCGACTGAGAGCCACTGACTAGAGGACGTGCAGGTCCAGGCCCGCCGCCCCCGCTCGCTCCCTGTCCGGCAGCAGCCGCATGCCTCGGTCGTAGTCCCCGCCCGTCAGCGACCGGAAGGGGACCGTGTCGGCGGTGAACAGGGTGTCCAGGCGCCTCGCGTACGCCTGTCGGGCCGCCTGGAAGCGGGCTTCCGGCAGCTCGTTGGCGTCGTGGACCGCGAAGGGCTCCAGCGGGGTCATGCCCGTGAACCAGAACAGCCCGTGCTGCAGGGGGTGCAGTACGTCCGTGAGGCGGCCGTGGATGCCCCGGTCCGAGAAGGACGTCTCCCTGGCGCCCAGCGTCACCGACAACAGGGCCCGGCGGCCCGTCAACGCGCTCTCGGCGTACGGCGGCGGGACCTGAGGACCGTAGGCGAAACCACTGGTGAAGACGCGGTCGATCCAGCCCTTCAGGATCGCCGGTGCCGAGAACCACCACATCGGGAACTGCAGGACGACCGCGTCCGACCAGCGGATCTTCTCCTGCTCCGCGGCGACGTCGGGGGACAGGTGGCCGCCCAGCGTGGCCTGTTCGGAGGCCGACATGACGTGGAGGCGGCGGTCCGGGGCGTGGTCGGGATAGTCGTCGGCGTCGACCGTCGGCTTCCACTTCATCGCGTAGAGGTCGGAGAGCCGTACCTCGTGGCCCGCCTCACGGAGGTGGTCCGCCGCGAACGTCGTCAACGCGCTGTTCAGGGAGCGGGGATCGGGGTGGGCGCTGACGATCAGGATCTTCTTCATGCCGTCAGGTTCGCCCGGCTCCCCCGGCTCCAGCCAGAACCCCCTTCGACCGGCGGATCGTCGATCCTGGTATTGGCAGGGCCACGCATACTGGAGTTCATGGATGTGAGCTACGACGGTCAGCGGGCCCTCGGTGGGTTTCTGCGGGCCCGTCGCGGGCGGGTCGCGCCGGAGCAGGCGGGGATCGGCGGTGCGGCCGGGGTCGTGGGGAACAAGCGGCGCCGGGTGCAGGGGCTGCGGCGCGAGGAGTTGGCGCAGCTCGCCGGGATCAGCGTGGACTACTACGTCCGTCTCGAGCAGGGGCGGGCCACCCAGCCGTCCGCCGAGGTGCTGGACGCGCTGGCCCGGGCGCTCGGTCTCGACGCGGCGGAGCGGCGGCATCTCGACACCCTCGCCGCCGGGCGGCACGAGCCCGTGCCGGCCACCCGGATCGGGCCCGGGCTGCGGCGCGCGCTCGACGCCATGGACCGGCTGCCCGTCTTCGCCACCGACCACCGTCTCGACGTCGTCGCCTGGAACCGGCTGGGGGCCGCGCTCATGGGCGGCCTCGACGTGCCGGGGCGGCGCGATCCCAACAACGCGCGGTTCCTCTTCCTCGACCCCGCCGCCCGCGAACTGCACCCCGACTGGCAGGACCGGGCCGACGAGGCGGTGGGGCAGTTGCGGGTCTCCGCCGGGCGGTATCCGGGCGACGGCGAGTTGGGCGCGCTGATCGCCGAACTGGCCACCGAGAGCGGTGACTTCCGGCGGATCTGGGACTCCGGTGAGGTCACGATGTGCGCCGCCGGTCGCAAACGGCTGCGGCATCCCGTCGTAGGACTGCTGGAGTTGGACTTCGAGACGCTGCATGTGCCCGCCGGGCCGGGCGAGTCGGGGCTCGTGCTGCATGTGTTCAGCGCGGAGGAGGGCACCACGGAGGCCGCCGCCCTCGCGCGCCTGATGTGACCGTCACTTGTTCCAGGTCTCGTCGTACGGGTCCGTGGGCGCCGTCACCGGCCGCGACGAGGTGACCTTCAGATACGGGATCGGGCCGTTGTTCACCGGGTCCTTGGTCCGCTGGGGCGTGTAGGTGCCGGTGACCTCCAGCCAGGCGTCCGGGCGCAGGACCGGCGGGATCGTGCCGGTGAGGGCGACCTTCACCGGCTGGGCGTCGGCGGCACAGCAGTTGAGGGCCATACGGACGAGATAGGGGTGGCCCGCTCGGTCCAGGGCGACGAATCCGGTGACCTTGAGCTCGCGGTTCTTCAGGGATCGCCCGTGGTCGTAGACCGCGCGGCCCGCGTAGTCGGCCACGCCGAGGCGGAGCGGACCCTTGGCGGGCAGGTCCTCATAGCCGTACGCCTCCTGGAGGGCCGTACCCGTGCGCATCGCGCTGTACGAGCCGAGGGCCGGTGGGGCGACCAGGACGAGGGCGAGGACGGGGAGGGCCAGGAGCCAGGAGACCCGGGGCTCGTGGTGATGTTCCGCCTGGCCGCCACGCCGCTCGTACCAGAGCGTCGCCACCGCCGCCGCGATCAGGACCGCGCCGGAGAGCAGCAGCAGCGGTTGCAGGCCCGCCTTGACGTATCGGAGGTACAGGTCGGTGCTGCCCGCGTGCAGCAGGGTCGCGCCGAGCAGGAACATGACCGCCGACTGGGCGTGCCGGTTCACAGCAGCACCGCCCCGGTCAGCACCGACACCAGGACGGCGAGGACGAAGGTGGCGGGCGCGAAGCGCAGCGCGAAGCCGCGGCCGAAGGTGCCGGCCTGCATCGCGAACAGCTTCAGGTCGATCATCGGGCCGACCACCAGGAACGCGAGTCGTGCGGTGAGCGAGAACTGGGACAGGGACGCGGCGACGAACGCGTCCGCCTCCGAGCAGATCGACAGCAGGACGGCCAGTACGGCGAGGGCGAGCACGGAGACGAACGGGTTGCCCGCCGCCGCACGCAGCCACTCCTCCGGTACGACCGCCTTCAGCGTCGCCGCCGCCATCGCGCCGACGACCAGGAAACCGCCGGCGTGCATCACGTCGTGCCGGACCGACCCCCAGAACGCCGCTCCCCTGCCCTGACCTTCGTACGACGCACGGGCCGGCGGCCGCAGCCAGTCGGTACGGCCGAGGCGCAGCCACAGCCAGCCCATCGCGCACGCCACGAACAGGCTGGCGACGAAACGGGCCAGGACCATCTCGGGGTTGTTCGGGAACGCGACCGCCGTCGCCGTCAGCACGATCGGGTTGATCGCCGGGGCGGAGAGCAGGAACGCGAGGGCCGCGGCGGGAGCGACGCCCCGGCGGACCAGGGCGCCGGCCACCGGGACGGACGCGCACTCGCAGCCGGGCAGCACCGCGCCCGCCGCGCCCGCGACCGGGACCGCCAGGGCGGGGCGTTTCGGGAGCGCGCGGGCGAAGAACGACGCCGGTACGAACACCGCGATCGCCGCCGACAGCATCACACCGAGCACGAGGAAGGGGAGCGCCTGGACGACCACGGCCACGAACACCGTCATCCAGCTCTGCATCACCGGGGCGGCGAGCAGCCCGCGGATCGGGCCCTGCATGAGCAGCGCCAGGAGCAGGAGCATGGTGAGCAGGAGGGGGGAGTTGAGGTGGCGGGCCTGGTCCTCCGGCTGCGGGGCCTTCGGCTCGCCGGGCGTGGCGTCGGGTGGGCTCGGGGTGGCGTCGGGCCGGTTCGGCGCGGCTTTGGTGAGGGCCACGGGCGCGGTACCTCCGGGCTCGGTGTGCGGTGCCTTTCCTCCCATACGGGCATTCTGGCGCCATTGCTCAACTCCGCGCCGGATCATGGCGGGAACCTTACGGACCACAGGAACCGGCGCCGCTGACCGGCCCCCTCCTGGAACCCCCCGCCCCGGTAAGGCACTCTTTCCCCTCGTGGGCAGCGTTCCGAATCAAGGTCAACAGGGTGCCGCCGCCACGCACATGGTGGTCTGCGGCGACGACGGGCTCGCGCATCGGCTGGCAGCCGAGTTGCGCGGGGTGTACGGGGAGCAGGTCACGCTCGTCGTGCCCGCGTCCGAGCGGAGTGTGCGGCCGCCGGTGGTGGGGCGGGCGCGGGCGGCTTCGGCGGCGTTGCTGGACCGGATGGTGAGTGCCGCCGGCGGCCGGGCGGGGGTGGTTGAACCCGCCGGTGGTGACCGGTTGCTGGAGGCCGCCGAGGCGACCGAGGCCGTGCTCGCCGACGCCGGGGTGGAGCGGGCCGCCGCGCTGGCGCTCGTGTACGACGACGACGAGACCAACATCCGTGCCGCGCTGACCGCCCGCCGGCTCAATCCCCGGCTGCGGCTCGTACTGCGGCTCTACAACCGGCGGTTGGGGCAGTACATCGAGGAACTCCTCGATCAGGCGTCGGCCTTGGCTTCCGGCGACGGCTCCGACGCCGGGTCCGGAGCCAGGTCCGACGCCGGGTCCGGTTTCGATGCGTCTACGACCGTCCTGTCCGACGCCGACACCGCCGCGCCGGCGCTGGTGGCCAGTGCCGTCGCCGGGACCAGCAAGGTCGTGCAGACGGACGGGCTGTTGCTGCGGGCGGTGGAGCTGCCGCCGGGGGACGGTGGTTCCGGGCGGGCCACGCTGGCGCTGCTGTCCGCGAGCGGCAACGGCACCGCGGGGCCCGACGGGGCCGATCCGGGCGGTGCCGAGCAGGGTCCCGAGCTGCTGCCGGACGCCGCGGCGGTACGGGCGGCCGGTGAGCGCGGGACGGTGGTGCTGGAGCAGGTGTCGTACGCGGCGCCCTCCATGTCCCCGGGGCGCAGTGTCGTGCCGCCGTTCGCCTCGCTCTTCTCTCGGCGGCTGCGGTGGTCGTTGGCCGGGCTGGTGGGGTGTGTGGCCGCGCTCGCCGTCGCGCTGACGGTGGTGACCGGGGAGCATCCGCTGTACGCGACGTACATGACCCTTCTCGATCTCTTCGCCATCAACGATCCGGCGCTCGGGGCGTCCACCGGGCGCCAGGTCCTGCAACTCCTCGCCGGGCTGGTCGGGTTGTTGTTGCTGCCGGTACTGCTGGCCGCGGTGCTCGAGGCGCTGGGGACCTTTCGGACCGCGTCCGCGTTGCGCAAGCCGCCGCGGGGGCTGGGTGGGCATGTGGTGCTGCTCGGGCTGGGGAAGATCGGCACTCGGGTGCTGACGCGGTTGCGGGAGCTGAACATCCCGGTGGTGTGCGTGGAGTCCGATCCCGAGGCCCGGGGGCTTGCTACCGCTCGGCGGCTGCGGGTGCCCGTGGTGCTCGGGGATGTCACTCAGGAAGGGGTGCTGGAGGCTGCCAAGGTGCATCGGGCGCATGCGTTGTTGGCGGTGACCAGTGCGGATACGACGAATCTGGAGGCCGCGTTGTATGCGCGGTCGGTGCGGCCGGAACTTCGGGTGGTGCTGCGGCTGTACGACGACGACTTCGCCACCGCGGTGTACCGGACGTTGCGGGCGGCTCATCCGCAGGCTTCCACTCGGAGTCGGAGTGTGTCCCATCTGGCTGCGCCCGCGTTTGCCGGCGCCATGATGGGGCGGCAGATCCTGGGGGCGATTCCGGTGGAGCGGCGGGTGTTGCTGTTCGCCGCGGTCGAGGTGGGTGGGCATCCGCAGTTGGAGGGGAGGACGGTCGGGGAGGCGTTTCGGGCGGGGGCGTGGCGGGTGTTGGCGTTGGACACGGCGTACTCCGGGCGGCGGGAGGAGTCTGCTGTGGAGGGGGCGTACGAGGAGGTCGGGTCGCCGTCGGGGTTGGTGTGGGATCTGCCCGATACGTATGTGCTGAAGGGGGCGGATCGGGTGGTGTTGGCGGCTACTCGGCGGGGGTTGGCGGAGTTGTTGGGGAGGCGGGCTCGGGAGCGGGCCGGGACGTAGGGGGTTCGGGGCGGGTTGTTTCGCCCCCGCCGCCCCTACCCGTCCCATCCTCCAGGGGCGCTGCCCCTTCGACCCCGCTCCCTGAGGGCTCCGCCCCCAGACCCCCCTGTCGGCCCTTGAGGGGCATCGTCCTCAAACGGACGGGCCGAGAGACACGGGCCGGCGTGGAAAGACGGAGCCACCCGTGGGTGGGTGGGGGATCGGGACGGCACGCCCTCGTCCCCGAACGCCGGACGGGCTGGAGGATGTCGGCCCGCCCTCAGAGGCGCGGGTGGGTGGGGATCGGGATGGCCACCCCCGTCCCCGAACGCCAGGCGGGCCGAAAGACGCGGGCCCGCCCTCACAGGCGCGCGTGAGTGGAGGATCGGGATGGCAACCCCCCGTCCCCGAACGCCCGGCGGGCCGAAAGACGCGGGCCCGCCCTCACAGGCGCGCGTGAGTGGAGGATCGGGATGGCCACCCCCCGTCCCCGAACGCCCGGCGGGCCGAAAGACGCGGGCCGGGGATCGGGGTGGCCATCGTGTCCCCGGCGCCGGGGTTCAGGTGGGTCAGGGGGTCGGGGGCAGGTGGCGGGCTGCGAAGTCCAGTTCCAGGGTTACCTGTTTGATGCGTTCGTCCACTACCAGTGAGCCGTGGCCCGCGTCGTAGCGGTAGACCTCGTGGACCGCGCCGCGGGTCTCCAGGCGCTTGACGTAGTTGTCGATCTGGCGGATGGGGCAGCGGGGGTCGTTGACGCCGGCCGAGATGTAGACCGGGGCCTTGACCTGGTCGACGTAGGTGAGGGGGGAGCTGGCCTCGAAGCGTTCGGGGACCTCTTCCGGGGTGCCGCCCAGGAGGGTGCGGTCCATGGCCTTGAGGGCTTCCATCTCGTCGTGGTACGCCGTGACGTAGTCGGCGACGGGGACGGCCGCGATGCCCAGGGTCCAGGCGTCGGGCTGGGTGCCGAGGCCGAGGAGGGTGAGGTAGCCGCCCCAGGAACCGCCGGTCAGGATCAGGCGGGTGGGGTCGGCCAGGCCCGTGCTCACGGCCCATTCCCTGACCGCCGCGATGTCCTCCAGCTCGATCAGACCGACCCGGTACTTCAGGGCGTCCGTCCACGCACGGCCGTAGCCCGTCGAGCCGCGGTAGTTGACCCGCACCACCGCGTACCCGTGGTCGACCCACGCCGCCGGGCCGGCCGCGAACGCGTCGCTGTCGTGCCAGGTCGGGCCGCCGTGGATGTCGAAGACCGTGGGCAGCGGTCCCGTCGCGCCCAGCGGCTTCTGGACCAGGGCGTGGATACGGCCGCCCGGGCCCTCCACCCAGACGTCCTCCACCGGGACCGAGCCCGGGGACTTCAGACCCGGCGGGTCCAGGACGACCCGGCCCGTCGTCGAGCGGACCGTCGACGGTTCGGCGGCCGAGGACCACAGGTACTCGACGCTGCCGTCGGGGCGGGCGGTCGCGCCGGAGACCGAGCCGGGCGGGGTCGGGATCCGCACCGGTTCGCGGGTCGCCAGGTCGTAGCGGAACAGTTCGCTGCGGGCCTCGAAGCTGTGCGCGATGAGCAGACCGGTGCCGTCCGGGTACCACTCGGCGCTCACGTCACCGGGCAGGTCGAGGGCGAGATCGGTCTCCTCACCGGTCGAGACGTCCCACACCAGGGGCTCCCAGCGGCCCCGGCGCTGGTGGCCGATCAGCAGGCGCGGGTCCCCGTCGACCGGGGCGAAGCCCAGGACCTCCAGGCCCAGTTCCCGGGTACCGCCCCTGGTGTCGTCGAGGTCGGCGACCGCCGTGCCGTCGGGGCGGACCACCCGCAGGGCCGAGTGCATCGCGTCGCCGTGCTCGGTGTGCTCCAGGGCGATCAGCGAGCCGTCGTGGGAGAGGTCCCCGACGCCCGCGGACTCACGGTGGCGGTAGATCTCCACCGGCTGCTCGCCCTCGCGGGCGACGTAGATCGTCGTACCGTCCTCGTCGGTGGAGCGGCCCACCACCGCCGTACGGCCGTCCCGGGCGAGGGCGAGGCCCGCCGGGTAGGAGGCGTCCAGGCCCGGTGCCGCGAGGTCGTCCTCGCCGCCCGCGAACGGCTGCCGGCGCCAGACACCGAACTCGTCGCCGTCCTTGTCGTCGAACCACCAGATCCACGCGCCGTCCGGGGAGAGCACCCCGTCCGTCGTGCCGTTCGGCCGGTCGGTCACCTGGCGCTGCTCGTCCGTGGCGCGGTCCCAGGCGTACAGCTCGTACGTCCCCGTCGCGTTCGACACGAACAGGGAGCGGTCCGGTGCGTCCTCCGCCCAGTCGGGCAGGGACACCCGGGGCGCCCGGAAGCGCTTCTCCCAGTCCGGCGTCGGTTCGTTCTGCTCGGGCGAGACGGACCCGTTGCTCTCAGTCATGGCCCCATAGTGCCTGGCCCCGCCGACAATGCGCCGCCGAGGTCCCCAGCCTGTGGACAACCTCCACCGCGGGACCCCATTGTCAGTGGCCGGGTGCAGACTCGACCGCATGACAGATCTGCGCAAGACAGTCGAGACCTTCTGGGTCACCGCCGACGCCCGGGACTGGGACGCGTTCGCGGACACGCTGGCCGAGGACGTGGTGTACACGCTGCCGCAGACACGTGAGCGGATCAGCGGACGAGAACAGTTCGTGCGGTTCAACCGGGAGTATCCGGGCGACTGGCATCTGCGGATCGAGCGGATCGTCGCCGAGCCGGGACAGGTGGTCAGCTGGGTCCACTTCACGGTGGGGCTGGAGGAGATGTACGGCATCGCGTTCTTCACCGGGGACGAGCACGGCCGGATATCCGCCATGACCGACTTCTGGCCGGAGCCGTACGAGCCGCCGGCGGGGCGGGAGCATCTCGTCGAGAGGTACTGACCCCGCGGGCCGGTGCTCGCGGACTGCCCCGTACCGTTGAGGTGTGTACCGGTTTCTGCTGACGCCCCGTTGGTGGGGGATCAACGTCTTCGTGCTGCTCGCCATCCCCTTCTGTGTGTTCATGGGGTCCTGGCAGCTGAGCCGGTTCGAGGACCGGATGGCGGATCACGACCGGGCGACCTCGCAGGTCGCGACGGACGCGGGGGATCCCGCGCGGCCGCTGGCCGACCTGCTGCCGGTGGACAAGGAGACGTCCGGGGCGCAGGCCACCGCGACCGGGCGGTACGGAAAGCAGTTGCTGGTTCCGGGGCGGGAGCTGGACGGCAAGCCCGGCTATTACGTGCTGACGTTGCTGCGGACCGACGGCGGCAAGGCGCTGCCCGTGGTGCGGGGATGGCTGCCGGGGACCGCGGACGCCGCGAAGGCCCCGGCCGCCCCCTCGGGCCGGGTCACCGTCACGGGGGCCCTGCAGGCGTCCGAGCAGCCCGGTGAGAACGGGGTCAGTGCACAGGGCGGGCTGCCGGCCGGGCAGACGTCGGCGATCAGTGCGGCTTCGCTGGTGAACCTCGTGTCGTACGACGTGTACGACGCCTGGGTCACCCTCAACACCGGGGACTCCGGGATGAAGGCGGTGCCCGCGGCCGCGGCTCCGGACACCGGGCTGAATCTCAAGGCGTTCCAGAACCTCGGCTACACCGGCGAGTGGTTCGTCTTCGCCGGGTTCGTGGTCTTCATGTGGTTCCGGCTGATCCGGCGCGAGGTGGAGTTCGTACGGGATGCCGAACTCGGGCTGCTGCCCGAGCCGGAGCAGGAGCCGAAGCCGGGAGATCAGCCCGCTTCGGTGTGACGCCGAATCCGACCGGTCTCCTGCCGCACCTGCTCCACGCCGTCTGCTCCACGCCGCCAGTTCTACGCCGCCAGTTCTACGCCGTCGGCGTCAGCACACCCGTCCAGTACACCGTGCCCGCGCACGCGTTCGTGAGCGTCGCCGACGTCGACGCGGTGCCGCCCTCGGCCGTGGCGGTGATCGTCACGCTGCCGTCCTGCGTGCCGTCCGCCGTCATCAGCTGGGTGGAGGTGCCGGTGTCGCCGCCCGTGGAGGTGCCCTCCGTGGTGCCGGAGTTGTCGGTGGGGCTGGGTGTGGTGGTGGGACCGCCGGTGGTGCCGCCGTCGCCGTTGTCCACGGGGCAGGTCTCCGAGGGGACCCAGGCGAACCTCACGATGTAGGAGGAGCCTGGCTGCAGGCTCAGGGAGGCAAGTTCGAGGGACGGGTCGGGCAGGGAGACCGCCGCGTCACCGGAGACATGCCGCTGCGGGGCGACCTTGGTGGAGTCCGCCGCGCCCGACGTGGCCGTGACCACGCTGCCCGGACCGGTGACCAGACAGGCCGCGGTCGAGCCGTTGGTGAAGGTGAACGTGCCGTACACCGCGCCGGCCGAGTCGGCGGGGTCGACGCTGGCGGTCGGAATACCGAGGTCCGTGGCCGTGCACGCGGGAACGCCCGCCGTGCTGGTGGCCGAGGGACCGGAGCTGTCGCTGCCCCCGCTGCCGGTGCCGGCGCCCTTGTCCTCGTCGTCCTCCTTCGAGCCGCCCTTGTCCTTGTCCTCGACCTTGCTGGAGGAACCGCCGGAGGTGCTCTCACCGCCGTCCGGGCCCTTGCCCTGGCTCGCGCCGCCCTGGGCCTGCGAGTAGTGGCCGACGGCGGAGGGGTCGGCGTCGGAGCCGGTGGCGCCCGAGACATGCAGCAGGGCGGGGACGGCGGTGCCGACGAAGAGCGCGGCGGCCGCCATGCCGACCAGGGCCTGCCGCTTGCGGGCCCGTCGGGCGGGTACCGCGGTGCGCAGATGGTCGAGCGTGCCGTCGCGCGGCTCGATCTCCTCGACCGCGTGCTGCAGCATGCGGCGCAGTGCCAGCTCGTCCGAGTCGAGCCCTCCCGAGGGGCTCTGGTCGTCGAGGCCGTGGTTCACAGTTCCGTTCCCAGCAGTTGATTGCTTCGGCTTGTGCGGCGCGTCCGCATCGCCCGGCTCGCGCCACTCGTAGGGCTCGTGCGGGACATGCGCGTGGCGCCGCCCGTCGTGCTCTCCTGGGCCGCTCATGCCGGTGCCTCCATGGCGACCCGGAGGGCGGCGATACCGCGGGAGCCGTACGCCTTCACCGAGCCAAGGGATATCCCGAGCGTCTCGGCGACCTGCGCCTCGGTCATGTCCGCGAAGTACCGCAGGACGAGGACCTCGCGCTGGCGGCGCTGGAGTCCCTTCATCGCCTTGATGAGCGAGTCGCGCTCCAGCAGGTCGTACGCACCCTCCTCGGCGCTCGCCATGTCCGGCATCGGCTTGGACAGCAGCTTGAGTCCGAGGATGCGGCGGCGCAGGGCCGAGCGGGAGAGATTGACGACGGTCTGGCGCAGATACGCGAGCGTCTTCTCCGGGTCCCGGACGCGCTTGCGCGCGGAGTGGACGCGGATGAAAGCCTCCTGGACGACGTCCTCGCAGGAGGCGGTGTCGTCGAGGAGAAGGGCTGCGAGACCGAGCAACGAGCGGTAGTGCGCCCGGTAGGTCTCGGTGAGGTGGTCGACGGTGGTGCCTGCGGCAGCCACGTCCTCGGCACCGTCACGCTGACTGGGTATGCGGGTAGGCCGCGCTGCGGGCATCGGCGCGATCACCGGCATGCCACCGGGCGTACCGGCCCTGCGGGGTCGTACGGCCGTGGGGCGCGGCGGCCGAAGGGCCGTACCGCGCGAGACCGCTGTGAAATCGAGAACCTCTGCCACGCCAGTTGGACACGCCTACCCCCGTAAGGGTTGTACGCGCCGGGCGTCACTTTTGCGTCGGACGGCCGCATGCCGCACGAGACGGCCCTCCGTCTTGTGTCAGGCAGCACTGCTGACCGTGCGTCAAGCGCCCTCATGCCTACCCGCTCTTCCCCTGTGTCCTGAATGATTCGGGGCGTCCCCACGCCCCTTGAAGCATCCCCGCACCCCCTGAAGGGCGTTCGCAAAGACGCTCCCCGCCCTTCGCGCGGTTGCGGAGAGCGGGGAGGCAAATTTTCGGACGCCGAGGTGGCTCGGATCAAGTGGTCCGGACCATCGTCCGCACCACGAGTCGCTCACAGATCCTACAAAGCGACTGTCCGCAGGCCAGTGCTTTTCCGGCTCACAGAAGGAATTCCGGGAAACGTCACATGAACTCGGTCGCCACCAGCTCGGCGATCTGCGCGGTGTTGAGCGCCGCGCCCTTGCGCAGGTTGTCCCCGCAAACAAAGAGCTCGAGGGCGGTCGGGTCGTCCAGCGCCCGGCGTACCCGGCCCACCCACGTGGGGTCGGTGCCGACCACGTCGGCGGGGGTCGGGAACTCCCCGGCGGCCGGGTTGTCGAACAGCACGACGCCCGGCGCAGTGGCGAGAATCTCACGCGCCTTGGCGACGGTGACCTCGCCCTCGAAGCGGGCGTGGACGGTCAGCGAGTGCGTGGTGACGACCGGAACCCGTACACAGGTGACCGCGACGGGCAGCTCGGGGAGGCCGAGGATCTTGCGGGACTCGTCCCGCACCTTCATCTCCTCCGACGACCAGCCGTCCTCGCGCAGCGACCCGGCCCACGGGACGACGTTGAGCGCGACCGGCTCCGGGAACGGCCCGGTGTTGTCGCCCACGGCCCGCCGTACGTCTCCGGGCCGGGTCCCCAGTTCCGTACCGGCCACCAGCGAGAGCTGCTGGCGCAGGGTCTCGACGCCGGCCCGGCCCGCGCCGCTCACCGCCTGGTACGAGGACACCACCAGCTCACGCAGCCCGAACTCGGCGTGCAGCGCGCCGAGGGCCACGATCATCGACAGGGTCGTGCAGTTGGGGTTGGCGACGATCCCGCGCGGCCTGACCCGCGCCGCGTGCGGATTGACCTCGGGGACGACGAGGGGCACCTCCGGGTCCATCCGGAAGGCGCCCGAGTTGTCCACGACGACGGCACCGCGCGCGGCGGCGATCGGCGCCCACTGCGCGGAGACCTCGTCGGGGACGTCGAACATGGCGACGTCGACGCCGTCGAAGGCCTCCTCCGTCAGAGCCACCACCTCGACCTCCTCGCCGCGCACGGCCAGCTTGCGGCCGGCCGAGCGCGGGGAGGCGATCAGACGGATCTCGCCCCAGATGTCCGCGTGCTGGGACAGGATCTGGAGCATGACCGTACCGACGGCTCCGGTCGCTCCCACGACCGCGAGCGTCGGTCGCACGGACCCTGTCCCGGCCATCAGCGTCCCGTGCCCCCGTAGACGACGGCCTCGTCGCTGTCGGAGTCGAGCCCGAAGGCGGTGTGCACGGCCCGGACGGCCTCGTTGACGTCGTCGGCGCGCGTGATGACCGAGATACGGATCTCGGAGGTCGAGATCAGCTCGATGTTCACGCCCGCGTCGGAGAGCGCCTCGAAGAAGGAGGCGGTGACGCCCGGGTTGGTCTTCATACCCGCGCCGACCAGGGAGATCTTGCCGATCTGGTCGTCGTAGCGCAGGGAGTCGAAGCCGATGCCGGCCTTGTTCTTCTCCAGGGCGTCGATGGCCTTGCGGCCCTCGGTCTTCGGCAGCGTGAAGGAGATGTCCGTCAGACCGGTGGAGGCGGCGGACACGTTCTGCACGATCATGTCGATGTTGATCTCGGCGTCGGAGATCGTGCGGAAGATCGTGGCGGCCTCGCCCGGCTTGTCCGGCACGCCCACGACCGTGACCTTGGCCTCGGAGGTGTCGTGCGCGACACCGGAGATGATCGCCTGCTCCACCGGCTTGTCCCCTTGCTTGATCGGTTCACTGCTGACCCACGTGCCCTGGAGTCCGCTGAAGCTGGACCGGACATGGATCGGGATGTTGTAGCGACGGGCGTACTCCACACAGCGGTGGAGCAGCACCTTGGAGCCGGACGACGCCAGCTCCAGCATGTCCTCGAAGGAGATCCAGTCGATCTTCTTCGCCTTCTTCACCACGCGCGGGTCGGCGGTGAACACGCCGTCCACGTCGGTGTAGATCTCGCACACCTCGGCGTCGAGGGCGGCGGCCAGGGCCACGGCCGTGGTGTCGCTGCCGCCGCGGCCCAGCGTGGTGATGTCCTTCTTGTCCTGGCTGACGCCCTGGAAGCCCGCGACGATGGCGATGTTGCCCCGGTCCAGGGACTCCCGGATACGGCCGGGCGTGACGTCGATGATCCGCGCTTTGTTGTGGACCGAGTCGGTGATGACGCCTGCCTGGCTGCCGGTGAAGCTCTGGGCCTCGTGGCCCAGGTTTTTGATCGCCATGGCCAGCAGGGCCATGGAGATACGCTCTCCGGCGGTCAGCAGCATGTCGAACTCACGGCCGGCCGGCATCGGGGATACCTGCTCGGCGAGATCGATCAGCTCGTCCGTCGTGTCGCCCATCGCGGAAACCACGACAACCACCTGGTTGCCGTTCTTCTTCGCTTCCACGATTCGCTTGGCGACGCGCTTGATGCCCTCGGCATCGGCTACGGAGGAGCCTCCGTACTTCTGCACGACAAGGCCCACGTGCGCTCCTCGCTCAGTCAGTCACTATCCGCACATACGTATATGTACTGCGGTCGGCTCAGTCTAACGAGCGTCCGAAATCGACCTTCGTGAAACCACATGGTGAGACCCGGACGCCCAGCACGACCCTGCCCATCCCCGCGGTGAACACTCGGCAAAGTGGGCCAGGTCACCCGTTGACGCTCTCCGTAGCCGTCCGATGACTTCACGTCGTCGTCGCCACGCCAGGAGCACCCGGCTCCCCCGGGACCAGCGACGCGAAGGACTCTCCTTCCTTGACGACCGTGACCGTCTCAGAGATCCAGCACGTCACTCCCCCCGACCTCTTCGGGGTACGGCCCTTCACCCCTCACTGCGAGGTCATCCGCAGCGCCACTTCGAGCGGGTGGACTTCGTCCACACCGATCTGCACGTGACCGAGATGTACGAGGCCTCCGGCTGTCCGGCCGACGACGCGCGCCGCAAGGCGGTGAAGAACCTGCGCGGCGTACGGGCCAGGGTGCTGGGCGTGCGGATCAGTCTGTCCATCGGGGACGGGCTGCCGAGGCTGGCGCTCCAGGACGTGGTCCTCGGGGACGTGCAGGTGGCGGCGGGCGAACTGGTGCTGGTGCTGGTCGAGGGCGCGAACTTCGACCCGGCCGCCTTCCCCGACCCGCACACCGTCGACCTCGACCGCGCCAACAGCGCCGCGCACCTGTCCTTCGGCGGCGGCCGGCACTACTGCCCCGCCACGGCGCTGGGCCGCAGGCACGCCGAGATCGCCCTGGCGGTGCTGCTGGAACGCATGCCCCGGCCGGCCCTCGCCGTGCCGGTCGAACAGCTGGTGTGGCGGACGGGGTTCACGAAGCGGATCCCGGAGCGGCTGCCGGTCATGTGGTAGCCGCGCGTTGAGGGGCTAGGTGGGCGGTCGTCTTAAATTTCAAGCATTAGGGTTCGCCGTGTGCGCGTACTGCTGGTGGAAGACGATGAGCCGGTCGCCGAGTCACTCCGGCGCGGACTGCTGCGCTACGGCTTCGAGGTGACCTGGGTCGCCACAGGCGGAGCGGCGCTGAAGCACGAGGAGCCCTACGACGTCGTACTCCTCGATCTCGGGCTGCCCGACACCGACGGTCTCGACGTGTGCAGGGCGCTGCGCGAGCGCGGGGACGTGCCGATCATCGTGATCAGCGCGCGGAGCGACGAGACGGACCGGGTGGTCGGCCTCGAACTCGGCGCGGACGACTACGTCTCCAAGCCGTTCGGGGTCCGGGAGGTCATCGCGCGGATAAGAGCGGTGATGCGGCGCGCCCAGCCGCGTACGTCGTCCGCCGAGCCCGCCGGTCCCGACCGCTACGGCGACCGCCTCACGATCGACCGCAAGGCGGTCCGGGTCCATCTGGACGGCGCGGAGGTCGCGCTGGCCCCCAAGGAGTACGACCTGCTGGCCTTCCTCACCGAGGAGCCGGGGGCGCTGATGTCGCGCGAGCAGATCATGGAGGCGGTCTGGGACGCGAACTGGTTCGGGCCGACGAAGACCCTGGACGTCCATGTGGCGGCGCTGCGGCGGAAGCTGGCGGGGGCCATCACGATCGAGGCGGTGCGGGGGGTCGGCTTCCGGCTGATCGTCAACGGCGGTAGTGACGCTTCATGAACCGCCAGCTCATCCGGAGTTACATCCTGCTCGTCGCGGTGGCCATCGCCCTGTTCACCTTGCCCGTGGCGTTCACCCTCACCGACCAACTGCGCGGCGACACCGAGGCGTCGGTGCTCCGCGAGGCCCAGACCATGGCTCAGCTGCTGGGCTCCGGCGGCGCCGCCTCGTGCAACGCGCTGGACCAGATGGCCGACGCGTACCACGACGACGTCGAGCTGTACACGAAGGGCGGCGACCGGAGCTGTGCACCCGATCTCCCCGACCCCGCGCGGGACAAGGCGCTGACCACCGCCCTGGAGGACGGGGAGCCCACCACCGACTGGGGCTCGAAGTTCATCTGGGGCAAGCATCTGGTGATCACCGTCCCCGCGTACCAGCCGACGGCCGACGGCGAGACCGCCAAGGGGCCGGTCGTCGGGGCCGTACGGATCGTGTACGCGACCTCGGGCATGACCACCAGGCTGTGGAACATCTGGGGCTTCCGGGCCGCGCTGGCCGTGCTCGTGCTCGCGGCCGCCGCCGCGATCGGCGCGTTCGCCGCCCGCCGGATCACCGCTCCGCTGCGTGAACTGAACGCCATGGCCAGCAAGTTCAGCGACGGCGACCTCACCGCGCGTTCCCCCGTGACGGGCCCGCCGGAGACCCAGACACTGGCGCGCACCCTCAACCAGGGTGCGGAACGTCTCGACACGCTGGTCGCCTCGCAGCGCATCTTCGTGGCGGACGCCTCCCATCAACTGCGCACCCCTCTCACGGCGTTGCGGTTGTCGCTGGACAACATCGCGGACGGCGTCGACGACGAGTTCGTGCGGGAGGACGTGGAGCAGGCGACCGCGGAGGTGGTCCGGATGAGCCGTCTGGTCAACGGGCTGCTGGTGCTGGCGCGGGCGGAGGCGAAGGTCACGGCCGCGGAGCCGCTGTTGTTGGCGGACATCATCGAGGAACGTCTGGACGTGTGGAGGCCGGCCGCCGACGAGCGCGGAGTCACCATCGCGCTTGGGGGGAGTAACGCCGACGGCCGGCTGCTTGTGCTGGCCAGCCCCGGTCATCTGGACCAGGTGCTGGACAACGTGCTTTCCAATGCCCTGGAGGTGTCACCGGACGGGGGCACGATCACCGTCCGGGTCGAATCGCGGGGCGAGGAGACCCTGTTGTCGGTCCTCGACCAGGGACCGGGCATGTCCGACCCGGAGAAGTCCCGCGCCTTCGACCGCTTCTGGCGCGGCCAGGGCCTGACCGGGCGCTCCGGGTCCGGGCTCGGCCTCGCCGTCGTCAAGCAGCTGGTGACCGACGACGGCGGGACGGTGACGCTCGGGGACGCGCCCGGGGGTGGGCTGGTGGTGCGGATCAGCCTTCGGGCATCGCCGAAGAGTGGTGGTTGACGATCTTCCACTCGCCGTTCCGCTTCTCGTACTCGTAGGTGTAGCGGGCCTCGACGACACGCTTGGCGCCGGTGTTCGGGTCGGTCAGCGTGAACTCGTACACGCCGGCGTCCAGGGCGGAGTTGTTGTCGAGGATGTTGATGTGGGTCTCGATCTTCTTGCCGACCGGCTTGTTCAGCAGGAAGTGCTCGAAGTAGTCGACGATGCCGGCGTGGTCGCTGCGGACCTTGTTGGAGACGGTGGGCAGCAGGACGGCGTCCTTGGCGTACCGGTCGGCGACGGTCTCGGCGTCGCCGGTCCGCAGGGCCTTGTTCCAGCCGTCGAACTGGGCGGCGATCTCCGCCTTGGTGGGCTTCTTGCCGCTCTGCTTGTCCGGTCCGGCGACGCCGACGCCTGCGGCGAAGGTGCCGACGGCGACGAGGGCGCCGACGGTGACAACGGCTACACGCTTGGTTATCGGGCGACGGGTCATGTCATCTCCAGTGCGGGCGAGGGGGGTTGCTTCCTCCGCTCTGTCTGCGGCTCCTGTGGAGGAAGTGACTCCAGACTCGCGTGACACCGGTTAGGGGCCGTGCAGGCGTCGTACAGGGGACGTCCAGGGATGATCCAACTCGCGGAGCGTGAGCGGGTGGCTACTTGGCGGCACCCCTGTCCCGGACGAGGCTCACCCCCGCACCTGCCGCGACAACGCCCATGCCCACGGCGGTCATCACACCCTGGCTGCCGTCCACGACGAAGGGGGCGACGACGGCTACGGCGGCGTTGAAGAGGAAGAGGAACCAGAGGACGGGCTTGGAGGAGAGGAGGCTCTTCATGGGGATGCGATTCCTTCGGTACGGGGGCGGTGACCTGGTGAGATCAACGATCCCGTGGCGCGAGGGCCGGGACGATGGAGTGCTCTCCCGAAGGTGGGGTGTAGAGGGCTACACCTGGGGTGGGGTGAGAAGGGGGGCGAAGTCCTGACGGAGGTCACGGACGTAGGCGGTCTCGCCGACCAGGCGCTCCCAGTCCGCGAGGAGAAGGGCGGCCTGGTCGCGAGCGCGGCCCAGGTCCCCGACCGTGTCCCTGAGAAATCTGACGAACGCCCGGCGGGTGCTCAGCGTGACCCCGTCCGTCTCTCCGAAGATGCGCCCCCTACGTGTGATGCACTCTTCGAAGTGAGCCGCGGCCCTCTCGATGTCCCCCGCCGATTTACAAACCCAGATGAGCTGCCAGTGGCAGATGTCGAAGATCATGGAGTCCTCGCCCTCGACCGCTGAGACCTTGACGAGCAGTTCCTCGATCGCGTGGGCGGCAACTGTCGCATCGCTGTCGGTGTCCGTCTCCACGGCACGTCTCAACGCCTTCGCCCACGTCGACCGCGCCCGGAGAACCGTCTGATGCCGGTCACCCAGAGTCTGTTCGGCACTTCTCACGTTCGCCCTCGCCAACGACAGCGCGTCCGCGAAGCGTCCCGCCTCCACCATCGCGTCGGCCAGGGCTGACCGGGCCTCGAAGGTCAGCTTGCTTCTGGGACCGAACACACGCACGTGGTCGGCCAGGTTCTCTTCCAGCAGCTCGATCGCGCGTATGCGATCACCGGCATACCCATGTGACTGGGCCAGGTGGCCGCGCATGGTGAGTGTCGTCTCGTCATTGGGCCCGAACGCCCGCTCCGCCGCGGCCGCGGCTCGCTCATGCAGCTCCACCGCGCGGGCGGCGTCGGCCGTGAAGCCACCCATGTGAAACAGCCAGGCTTCGTATTCGTCGTCGTTCTCCGGATCGGTACGGCCGGCCATCGCCTCCAAGTGCATGAGCCAGGTCAGCTCGGCGTCGACCGCGCGGAGCGTTCGGCTGTTGTCCAGCAGCACGTGGGCGGCCTCGTGGCTCGCGTCGAACTCCGCCCGCCCCACCGCCTGAACCAGCCGGTGCACCGAGATCGTGTCATCGTCGTGCACCTTGATCAGGCTGTGCGCGGCCAGCCGCCGGATCGCCTCCGTCACCTCGACCGGACTGCCGAGCAGTTCCAGATAAGCCCGCGGAATCCCCTCCGACGCCCACCAGGCGATGACCCCGAGGATCCGCCCGGCCAACGGCGTGTCCGCCAGCCGGTCCAACGACACCCGCCACACCCGGGCAACCGTACGGTCCTGGTCCGTCCCCTCCGCCGACTGTGCGAAGACCTCCTCCGGATACGCGGCCAAGAGCTCTCGGTAGCGCGCCGATGTGATCCCCGCCTCGGCGCAGTAGGCCGCGGACTGTTCGACAGCGAGCGGCAGATGCCCCAGTTCCCGGCACAGCGCCTCGACGTCCTCGCCCGAGCCGTCGATCCGCTCGAACAGCTCGATGGCCTCCGCCGGTTCCAGCACATCCAGCGACAACGCCTCAGCGACCTTGTGCCACCCGCTGGCCCGCCGCGTGGTGATCAGAAACCGCCCACCCGGGGCCCGCCCCAGCAGCGCCTTCACATCCGCTGGGTCGGACACGTTGTCCAGGACCAGCAGCCACCCCTCATGCCCTGCCAGCCACTGGACCGCCCGCTCCCGCAGGGCCTCCCGGGACAGCACATCCCGCAGCGCCGGCTGCAACGCGACCGCGAACTCCGCAAGCCCGGCGTCGAGATCGGCCGGGCTCTCGGCGGTGATCCACCAGACGGGGTTGTACGACCTCACGCGCCCCGCCGCCCAGTGCGCGGCGAGCGTCGACTTCCCGATGCCGCCGAGCCCGTGCACGGCCTGGACCACGACGTCGTTCGACTCTCTGAACGTCGTGTCGAGCAAGGCGAGTTCACGCCGACGACCGACGAACAAGGCGGTCCTGTCGGGCAGATTGACCAGCCTTTCGGGCGCCGACTCGGGCAGCGCGAACGCCTCCGGCGGCAACGCCTTCTCCGCGTACATCGCGACGACGCCGTCCCCGCTGAGCGCCTGCCGTATCCCCTGCGCCGACGCGATGGCCCGCTCCCCAGAAGCCCCCGCCGCCGAGTTCACGAACCCACCCGCGTCAACACCCTCGACCACCCCGTCATACGGTCATCATCGCGCCCTGCCCGGCGCGGACGTAGCGGGTTGCCGAGGAGAGGGTGCCGAACGATGACAGCCGACATACTTCTCGCCGGGATCGTGCTGCTCGGCTCCTCCGTCCAGTGGCTCACCGGCATGGGCTTCGCCCTGGTCGCCGTACCCGCACTCGTACTGTTGCTCGGACCGGCGCAGGGGGTCGCCCTCGCCAACTGTGCGGCCGGGGCGATCAGTGTGGTGGGGCTGGCGGGCGGCTGGCGTCAGGTACGTCCGCGCGCGATGGTGCCACTGTGCGTGGCGGCGGCGTGCACGGTACCGGCGGGAACCTGGATTACACGGCAACTCCCCGAACCCGTCCTGCTGTTGGTGATGGGTGGCCTGGTCACGATGGCCGTGCTGCTGGTCATGCGGGGCGCCCGGGTGCCGGCCCTGCGCGGAACCAAGGGCGCGGTGGTGGCGGGCGCGGCAGGTGGGTTCATGAACTCGGCGGCGGGGGTGGGTGGGCCGCCGGTGTCGTTGTACGCGGTCAACGCCGGGTGGACGGTACGGGAGTTCGTGCCCAACGCTCAGTTCTACGGCGTCGTCGTCAACGCCTTCTCCGTGGCGGCGAACGGGGTGCCGGAGCTGAGCGCGCCGAGGTGGGTGTCCGTGGTCGGCGCCATGGCTGTGGGCGGGGTGATCGGCAGGGGGCTCGCGGGGCGGATACCGGAGAAGCGGGCGCGGGTGTTGGTGTTGTCCCTGGCGTTGGCCGGTGGGATCACTGCGCTGGGGAAGGGGGTGTGGGGGCTGTGACGCGGATGACGGCTCGGATGAAGCCGCATCGGGAGATGAGCGAGCGGGAGCACTTCGCCCGAGTCGGTGACGGGTGCGAGGGGCAGACCGGCTGACACGGTCACGTACGTCGCAGGCGCCCGTTGCGCGGGCTCGGGATGCGGGTGCCGAGGGCTCGGGCGTACGCGCGCAGGGTCTCCAGGTCGTGGATGTCGCCGCCCTCTATCTGCGAGACCCAGGTGGGGAAGAGATCGGCCGCGTCGGCCGCCTGCCCCCGCGTCAGCCCCTGCTCCTCCCGGACCTGCCGCAGCCGGTGCCCCAGGGCGTACGCCTGCGGGGCGGACAGCGCGCCGGGGGCGGGGGCAGGCTTCGAGGTGGCGAACGGCGTGGTGAAGGGGAGGGTGACGGGCATGGTGGCGGCTCCGTTTCGGGGTGGGGCACCGGCCGGGTGTGGTCGTTGTGCAGGTGAGACCACTGGAGGGACCTTTGCATTACGCCGTTTCGGAAGCCTTTTCGTATGGTCCGCGTCACACCTGGCGGAACGTCGACGTCAGATGGCGTCCGGGGCTGCTCGGCGACCGTGACGTCCGTCGGAACCAGTTGCGCCCCCGCCGCCTTCAACGCGATGGCAAATCCGGGCCGAGCAGCTAGCGAGCGACGCCATGGACACGGCCGTCGACTGATCCCCGGTGCAATCCCTTTGCCGGTCGGTCGTGACGACCCCGATGAGCCGCCCCCGCGCGAACAACGCCGCCCCCGAGGCCCCCGCCCACCGCGACTTCTCGCTGGGCTTGCCCGGAACGGCAACCCCGTCGACGTAAGCCGTGATCAGCCCGCCGGACTTGAGCCCGGTCACGACCCCACCGGACAGGCTCACCGCCCGACGGCGGCTACCACCCTGGTCGGTGATCGTGACAAGCGCCGCGTCGGCCTGCGGCTCCCGCTCCAGATCGGGCGCAACCTCGGGCCACAGCACCTCGGCCCCAGCCCATGCCGCCGCCTCGGAAACCAGCCGCCGAACCTCCGACGCCCCACAGCCGAGCACATTGTGAAGTGCCGTCATGATCAGTCGATCCGCAACCAGACAGCCGGTCCCCGAACACTTCCCGACCGGATTCCACACCTCGACGACCCGCCGCACATCCACAGGCCAACACCCCCGCGCTCCCCGTTACTTGGGGCGTTCCCCCGAGTCGTCCGTGAGACGCCGATCCGCGCCCTCGCCATCGACCGGCTGGAGTGTGATCTCCACGCGGTTCGTCGTGCCCTTGGACAGCGACGCCTTGGCCTCCGCTCCGAACGGCAGCACCAGGACCTTCGCCCGAGCTTCCCCGTCCTTCCGCACATCCACGGAGAACTCGATCTCGACGGGCCCGGTCCGGAACTGGATCTTCTGGCCCTCGCCATCTCTGGCCGCCTGCTGAAGCTCCGCCCGGATCGCCCCGATCGCCTCGGCCAGCCCCGCCCACGCCTCGTCCGCCACCGGGCGCCCCCTTCACCCCCGTACGGGAATCCCCGTACACGCGCTGCGGGGCGCAGCGTACTCGCCGCGCCCCGCACCGAAAGGAGAAACCCCGTTACAGCCTGCTACTTCGCCGTCCCCAGTCCCAACGGCGCCGCGATCTCCTCCGCCATCACCTTCCCGGCCTCGAATTCCAGCGTCTCGTCGCCCACGCTCTGGTCGGTGTCCAGGCCGTCCAGCTCCTCCAGGGGCTGGTTGAGGCGGACGTGGGCGAGGACGGACTGGAGGGCGCGGAGGGTGGCGGAGGCGGTGGAGCCCCAGTTGGAGAAGTAGGAGAACTGCCACCACCACAGGGCCTCCGAGGTGCGGCCCGCGCGGTAGTGGGCCATGCCGTGGCGGAGGTCGGTGATGACGTCGGTCAGGTCGTCGGAGATACGGGCCGGCACCGGGGCCTTGCGGGGCTCGTAGGGGTCGAAGACCTCCGAGTAGATGTCGATCGGGTCCAGCAGCCTCGCCAGGTTCTCGCGGAGTTCGTCCACGTCGGCGTCCGGGCCCGTGTCGGGCTCGTAGCGCTCGTCGGGGACGATGTCCTCGTGGGCTCCCAGGCGACCACCGGCGAGGAGGAGTTGGGAGACCTCCAGGAGGAGGAAGGGGATCGCCGATTCCGGCTCGTCGCCCTTGGCCACCTCGGTGACGGCCACGAGGAAGCTCTCCACCTGGTCGGCGATCTGGACCGCGAAGTCGTCCGGGTCCTGCGTGGTCTCGTGCAGTGTGGCGTCAGACATCTAGGAGTCGTCTCCCCTCGAAGGCGCGGCCGAGGGTCACCTCGTCCGCGTATTCCAGGTCGCCACCCACCGGGAGGCCGCTGGCCAGGCGGGTGACCTTGAGGCCCATGGGCTTGATCATGCGGGCGAGGTACGTGGCCGTGGCCTCGCCCTCCAGGTTCGGGTCCGTGGCCAGGATCAGCTCCGTGACCGTCCCGTCGGCCAACCTCGCGAGAAGTTCTCGTATACGCAGGTCGTCCGGGCCCACACCCTCGATGGGGCTGATCGCTCCGCCGAGCACGTGGTAGCGGCCTCTGAATTCGCGGGTGCGTTCGATGGCCACCACGTCCTTCGGCTCCTCCACCACACAGATGACCGAGAGGTCGCGGCGAGTGTCGCGGCAGATGTTGCACTGCTCTTCCTGTGCCACGTTTCCGCAGGTCGCGCAGAAGCGGACCTTCGCCTTGACCTCCATCAGGCACTGCGCGAGCCGCCGTACGTCCGTCGGTTCCGCCTGCAGGATGTGGAAGGCGATCCGCTGGGCGCTCTTGGGACCGACGCCGGGCAGCCGGCCCAGTTCGTCGATGAGGTCCTGCACCACGCCTTCGTACAACGGACTGCCACCCTTCCTGGGTTCCTTGGGTACGTACGGTAGTTGGCGGACGCCCTTCTTAGAAAGGCAGACCCGGAATACCGCCGCCCAGTCCCTGGGCCAGCGGGCCCAACTTCTGCTGCTGGAGGGTCTGGGCGTTCTCGTTGGCCGCCTGTACGGCGGCGACGATCAGGTCGGCGAGGGTCTCGGTGTCCTCCGGGTCCACCGCCTTCGGGTCGATCTTCAGCGCGCGGAGTTCACCGGAGCCGGTGACCGTCGCCCGGACCAGGCCGCCGCCCGCCTGGCCGTCGACCTCGGTCCGCGCCAGTTCCTCCTGCGCGTTCGCCAGGTCCTGCTGCATCTTCTGGGCCTGCTGGAGCAGCTGCTGCATGTTGGGCTGGCCACCACCGGGGATCACGATCAGCTCCCGCTCATAGGTCTGGGTCTTTCTGGGTTTCGTCCTCTGTGACGAGCCTACGTGCTCCACGCAGCCATCGCTCCGGCACTCTTTCGAGTGAGATGTTGTCGAGTCCTATACCTGATCAAGGCCCACTTCCGGGCGGAAAAGGAGTGAAAGCCGTCCCTTCGCCACCCATTGGGCGGTAGGAAAGACCCGGCGCGTCAGCACCATGCGTCACACAGCGTGATCGGCCGTGATCAGTAGGGAGTGCCGGGTGGGTCAGCCGGAGATGCAGCCCGAGGGTCCGCCTCAGGACGGGCGGGGCGGGGAGGCGGTCGGGCCGCGGCCGGGCGACCTGACGGGACGGACGTTTCCGCTCGGGGACTGGGGCGAGCCCGCGCTCCGTCTCGACGAGCTGTACCGGTGGGTGGAGCGCGGGGCGCTCGACACCGCCGCGTGGTACCTCGCGGACCGGGTGTGGAAGCGGCGGGGTGCGCGGGCCCTGCGGTGCGGGGCCGCGGCCGGGGCGGTGGCCGGTGCCGCGCTGCCCCTGCTGGACCTCACGGGGGTCGTCGGCGGGGGCGCGGGCTGGGGGTATCTGGCACTGCTGCTCGCTGTCGCGTGCGTGGCCGTGGACCGGTTCTTCGGGGTGACGTCCGGGTGGATAAGGGATGTGGCCACCGCGCAGGCCGTGCAGCGGCGGTTGCAGGTGCTGCAGTTCGACTGGGCCTCGGAGAGTGTGCGGGAGGTTCTGGGTCCGGCAGAGGGGACCGCGGGGGAGGCGGCCGATCGGTGTCTCGGGGTGCTGCGGAGGTTTTCCGAGGACGTGACCGAGCTGGTGCGGGTGGAGACCGCGGACTGGATGGTGGAGTTTCGGACGGGGTCGGCGCCGTTGGGGATTCAGGGGGGTGTCGCGGGGGCGGCCCGGGGGGACGGGAACGTGGTCCAGGGGCGGTTCCCCTTGCCACCCGGTCCGGGGGGTGCGCGGCCGAACATGCCTCGGCAGCGGCCGCCGGAACCCAGGTGACGGGAGGCGCCGTCGTGGCTGGGGTCGTCGTAGGGGTGCGGCGCCGTCGTGGCTGGTCGCGCAGTTCCCCGCGCCCCCAGGTGGGTTCCCCTCACCGCAGGACGAGAAGTTCGACCCCTACCAGCGCGTCCACCACCGCGCACCACTCCGCGAAGGTGGGCGCCACGATGCCCTTGAGCCGCTCCAGTGCCAGGTGCGCCAAGTCCCAGAGCCCGTGGCAGAACCAACCCGCCGCGACCAGCCAGAGGCCCACGTCCGGGTCCACCAGCAGGCCGGTCAGCGCGAGCGCCCCGAAGGCCACCACCCCCGCCGTCTGAAGCCACAACCCCTCCCGTCCGTGCGGAGCACCCCGCACCGCCCCCCACAGCAGCACCCCCAAAGCGATCCCGACCAGCACCCCCGCCGGCGACACCAGGTCCAGCGCCTGGAGCCCGAACGCGAGCACCAGGCCTCCGCCGAGCACCGGCCAGGTCGACCGGGGCGTGCCGATCTGGTTGATCACCACGTACAGCAGCGGCAGCAGCGGCAGGACCTCCCCGAACCCGGTGACCGACTCGTCCAGGGTGTCGGAAGCGCCTGCCGCGGCCTGAGCGGCCCAGATCGCGAGGGCCAGGCAGGTGGGCCAACGGCGGTTCACCGCAGGCGCGTTCACGCGCCGTACTCCGTCCGCCGCCGCAGCATGACGACGAACATCAGCGGCAGCATCGCGAGGTGCTCCCACGCCATCGCCGCGTCGGGGTCCACGACGTCCAGGGACAGAAGCGGTACGAGGACCAGTGCGGGAAGGAACATCGCCCCGCACATCTCGGCGATGCCGGGCCAGGCGTGGCCGCGGCGGCGCATCCAGAACGCCATGCCGGCGGACATCGTGAACGCCATTTCCAGCGTGACCAGTCGGGGTTGGCGGGACATGTCGTACTCGATGTCCGTGAGCGCCAGGACGCCCCGCAGGGCCGCGCCGAGGACGAGCATGCCGGCCAGCATCGCGAGGATCATCTCGACGTAGTGGCGGGCGAAACCGTGGTGCCGTACGTGTTGCATGGCGCCCCCTTGGCAGTACCGGGGTGGGGTATGTCCCCACGTCCTTCAGAGTGGCGGGACCGAGGGGGCGTCAGTAGTGCCGACCGTGCACGTCGTCGTATGACATCTGTCATCCGGGCGCTGCGACAATGGCCGCGTGGACAACGGGGCGGGGCTCACGAGTTTCCGGCGCTACACGTGGTGGGCCGTGCCGGGGACCGTCATCTGCGTGCTGGTGCTGGCGTACGGGAGCTGGGCCCTGGACGGGGACGTGCCGCTGTGGGCGCGGGCGCCGGTGGTCCCGGCGCTGGGCGTCCATGCCGTGGCCGCCGCCGTGCTCCTCGGCGGGGCGATGGAGGACCGCACGCCGGTCCTGCGGCCGCTCGCGGGGTGGCTGGTCACCGCCTGTCTCGCCGCGGCCGCGCTCGCCGTGCTGCCGCTCGCCCGGCACAACTACGGGCTGTGGGCGGTCGCCCCGGCCGTGACCGTGGCGATCGTGGCCGTCTATCTCCCCGCGGCCGGGAAGCGGTGGCTGATCGGCGGTGCCGTCGTCCTCGCGCTGGTGCCGGGCAGTGCGGTGAACCTGGTCGCGGGGGATGAGGAGTTGGCGTACGCCGCTCTCTTCCCGGCCTGTCTGACCGCGTTCACCGTGTGGACCGTGCTCGGGCCGCTGTGGGCCTGGCGGATCGCGGGGCGGCTCGATCGGGCGCGGCGGCTGGAGGCGGAGCTGGCGGTGAAGGACGAGCGGCTGCGGTTCGCCTCCGACCTGCACGACATCCAGGGGCATCATCTGCAAGTCATCGCTCTGAAGGCGGAGTTGGCCTCAAGGATCGCCGAGGTCGATCCCGCGCGCGCCTCCGGCGAGATGCAGGAGATACGGCGGCTGTGCGCGGACGCGCTGCGGGACACGCGCGCCGTGGTGCGCGGCATTCGCCGGACCACCCTCGACGGCGAGATCGCCAACGCCACCCGGGTGCTGGCGGCGGCCGGGATCGACGCGCGCAGGAACCTGGAACCGACCGCTTCCCAGGAGGAGTTGAGCGACTCCACCCGTCAGCTCCTCGGCCTCGTCGTGCGCGAGGCCACCACCAATGTGCTCCGCCACAGTCAGGCCCGGCACGCCGAGGTCGACTACCGCGTCAGCGGGGAACAGGCCCTGCTGCGGATCAGCAATGACCAGGCCCATGAGCACCCCGGCACCGGCGACGGCACCGGCCTCCTCGGTCTCGCCGAGCGACTGCGGTCCGCAGGCGGGGAGTTGACCTGGGAACGGGAGGACGGCAACCGTTTCGTGGTGACCGCGACCCTGCCCGCACAGAGGGCCGAAGAGTGATCCGGCTCCTTCTCGCCGACGACGAGGACCTCCTGCGCGGCGCCCTCGTCGCGCTCCTCTCCCTGGAGGACGACCTCACGGTGGTCGCGGAGGCCGCCACCTCCACCGATGCCGTACGGCTCGCCCTGGAGCACCGGCCCGACATCGCCGTACTGGATCTGGAGATGCCGCCCACGGACGGGCTGCGGGCCGCCGAGGAGATCCGGGCCGCCCGCCAGGACATCCATGTCGTCATCGTGACCCGGCACGCCCGGCCGGCCGTCCTGCGCCGCGCCCTGGCCGCCGGGGTCCGTGGGTTCGTGCCCAAGACGACCCCCGCGGCCCGGCTCGCGGAGATCCTCCGTGACATCGCCGCCGGGCGCCGCTACGTCGATCCGGACATCGCCGCGTCCGCCTTGACGGAGGACGACTGTCCGCTCAGCGAGCGGGAGTTGGAGGTGTTGCGGGCGGCCCGTACGGGGGCGTCGGTGGCCGAGATCGCCACGCAGGTGCATCTGGCTCAGGGCACCGTCCGTAACTATCTCTCGGCCGCCATGTCCAAGCTGGGGGCCACCACGCGGCATGCGGCGGCCCATCACGCCTGGCAACAGGGGTGGATCTAGGCCTGTGGGTCCGGGAACGCCACCGGGCTCTTCAGCCCTTTCGCGTTCACCGCCCGTACCCCGAAGAACACGTTGTCCTTCGACAGGTCCACCTCGTGCCTCGTCACATCGCCGACCGGGACGACATGCGTCCACTCCGGCGCCGTCGTCTCCCGCCATACGATCTCGTAGCCGGCCAGGTCCGGTTCCGTGCCCCGGGTCCACACCACCTCCGTGGAGTTGGTGAGGTTCGTCGTGACGATCTTCGCGCCCCGGGGGGTGCCGGGCGCCTGGGCCAGGGTCCACAGGGCGGCGCCGTTCACCCTGGCCACCCGGGCGATGAAGGCGAAGTCGCAGAACTCGGGCAGGTCGCCGTACTGCTTGCCGTCCTCGACGCGTACGTCCTGGTGCTGGTGGGCGAAGTCCTCGGCGGGCTCGGTGAAGCGGGCGGCCGGGTAGGCGCGTTCGAGGAAGGGGATGTGGTCGCCGCCGCGGCGGTAACGGTCCCGGCGGTAGATGACCCGGACGTTCACGCCGGTGGCGTCGTTGTCGGCCACGTCCCGTACGAAACGTGCGAGTTGACGCGTCGCGGAGTCGTTCTCGCCGCCGACCGAGCGACGGGTCGCGGCCTGTTCGGCGGTCTCGGAGGACGGGACGCCCTCCGCGAACAGGCGGATGGTGTACGGGTCCTTCGTACCGTCGTCGGCGGTCGGGCTGCCGACGATGTCGTTGGTGAACATGCCCTGCACATCCGCCCCGGCCGCCTTGAACCGCTGGGCCATGTACGCCGATCCGAACAGGCCCTGCTCCTCCCCCGCCACGGCCGCGAACACGATCGTCGAGGCGGGGCGCCGCTTCGCCATCACCCTCGCCAGCTCCAGCGCCACCGCCACACCGGACGCGTCGTCGTCGGCGCCCGGCGCGTCCGAGGTGGCGTCCATGACGTCGGTGACCCGGGAGTCGTAGTGCCCGGAGACGACGTAGATCCGCTCGGGAGTGACCGAACCGCGCAGGGTCGCGACGACGTTGGTGATGCGGGTCGCCGTCGGGATCCGGGGGCCCGGTTCCTGGACGTACGACTGGAGTTCGGCGGTCATCCGGCCACCGGAGGCCTCGGCGTACGAGCGCAGCTCGGCCAGCAGCCAGTCGCGGGCGGCGCCGATGCCACGGGCCGGGTCGTCCTGGGCGGAGAGGGTGTGGCGGGTGCCGAAGGAGACGAGCTTGCGGACCGTCGCCTCGATGCGGTCCGGGTCGATCTCCCGGAGCAGGGCGCGGAGTTCACGGGTCGGGGGCTGGGCGGTGGCCGGGGGGCGGCTGCCCGGGGGTGCCGCCGTACCGGCCGACGAAGGTACGGCTGACGAGGGTACGGCCGCGGAGGGGCCGGCCGAGGGGGTCGCCTCTGCCGTACCGCCGCTCGTGCAAGCGGCGGTCGCCGCCACTCCCGTCGCGGTCAGAACCGTTCTCCTGCTGGGACGCATGCGTCCTCCTGGGATCGGGGATGCCGTCCCCCACCCAACTCCTCTTGCCGTGCGCACGGAAGACGGCCGCACTCACCGACCACGGCGTGAGTGCAACAGACCTACCGGCAGAGGGAGTTCGGGTTACTGCTTCGTATAGGTCAGCTTCTCCCCGTTGCTCGTGTTCACTCGCTCCAGGGTGCCGTTCGACAGCAGGGTGACCTCGCTGGCCGCGCCCGGCGAGCAGGAGGAGGCGGGCTCGCCGACCGTCACCGTGGACGGACCGATCTGCAACGGGCCGTTGCCGGCGGGCGCTTCGGTCAGGTCCGCCTCGAACACACAGTGGTAGTCGGGGCCGTCGGCGACGAGCGAGAGGACGGTGTCGCCCACCTCGCCCTCCTGGATGGTGAGTTGACGGGCGTGCGAGCCCTCGGAGTTGTCGATGGTGCTGGTCCAGGTGCCGAGGTAGCCGGCCGGGATGCTGCCGTCCGCCGGAGCCGAGGTGGTGGGCGTCGGCGAGGGCTCCGGAGTGGTGGGGCCCGGTGTCGTGGGGGCGCTCGTGGTGGGGGTGGGAGTGGGACCGGCCTTGTCGTCGCCGCCGCCGTCGCTGCTCATCAGCGCGTAGACCGAGCCGCCCGCGCCGAGCGCGACGACCAGGGCGACGACGACCAGCGCGGCGGTGGAACGGCCGTTGCGGCGCTGGGGTTCGGGAGGCGGGGTGAAGCCGGGACCGGGGCCGTAGGGCGGGGTGTGGCCGGGGCCGCCGTAGGGGTTGTACGGCGAAGGGGCGCCGGGCTGGGACGGGTGGCCGTACGCCGGGGCCTGCGGCTGTTGGGGGTATCCGTACGCCGAGGGCTGGGCCTGGGGGTGTTGCGGGTGCTGCTGGGGGTGGCCGTAGGCGGGGTGGCTGGGCGGGGGGCCGTACGGCGGGGGTGTCTGCGGGTCGGCGCCGTATCCGGGGTGGGCGGGCGGGGGAGCGTACGGGGGCTGTGGCCGGCCCGGCCCGCTCGTCGGCGCCGGCGGGGGAGTCTGGGTGCCCTGTCCCGCGACGACCGTGGGCAGGTGGTTCAGCGGCGCGCCCTCACCCGGCCGCCCCGGGGAAGGCGGGGTGCCGTCGGCGGGTGCGGGGGCGTGCTCGGGCGAGGCTTCGGCAGAGCCGGGGCCGGGGGCCGCACCAGGGCCGGAGCCCACGCCTGCACCCGCACCCGCACCGGATCCCGCCCCCGGCCCCTCCGGATCCTCCGCGTCCAGCAACTGCACCGCATGCCGGCCGAGTTGTGCCACCAGCGCGCTCGGCAGCCACGGGTCCCGCGACCGTCCGTCGGACACCGTGTCCTCGGCCCCGGTCCGCTCCAGCACCTGGTCCAGCGTCGGCCGTTTCGCCGGGTCCTTCTTCAGGCAGTCGCGGACGAGCTCGGCGATCCCCTCGGGCACGCCCTCCAGGTCGGGTTCCTCCTGGGCGATCCGGAACATCAGGGCGTGCACACCACTCCCCCCGGCCCCGAAGGGAAGCTTGCCGGTGGCGGCGTACGCGAGGATCGAGCCGAGGCAGAACACATCGCAGGCCGGCGTGATCCGGTCGCCCCGCACCTGCTCGGGCGCCATGAACCCGGGCGACCCGACGAGCGCGCCGGTCCGTGTCAGCCCCCCGTCGGTCACCGTCTCCAGGGCCCGTGCAATGCCGAAGTCGATGACACGGGGGCCGTCGATCGTCACCAGCACATTGGACGGCTTGAGATCCCGGTGCACGATCCCGGCCGCGTGGATGTCCTTGAGCGCGTGCGCGAGCCCGGCCGCGAGGATCTTCACCGACCGCTCGGGCAGCGCCCCGTGGTCGTGCCCGACGACCTGCTGGAGGCTGGGCCCGGCGACATACCCGGTGGCGACCCAGGGCACGTCCGCCTCGGTGTCGGCGTCGAGGACGGGCGCGGTCCAGTACCCGCCGACCTGCCGGGCGGCCTGCACCTCCTGCCGGAACCGCGCCCGGAACTCCTCCTGTGCGGCCAGCTCCTCGCGCACCAGCTTGACGGCGACGGTGCGCCCCCGGTCCGACCTGGCGAGATACACCTGCCCCATCCCGCCGGCCCCGAGCCGCGCCAGCAGCCGGTACGCCCCGATCCTCTGCGGATCCCCCGCCCCCAGGCTCTCCATCGCAGCCCCTCCCCCGAACTCCCCCGTGCGTGCCCCCGTGCGAAGCACCACGATAGTGCGGGCATACGAGGAGGTCAGCGACGCGCGTTCTACGGTTCCGTAACGGACCGATCCGCTTGCGTCACCGGCGGGCCGAGCCGCTCCAGTACCTTCGACAGCCGTTCCATGAGCCGTACGGCGTCCGCCAGTTCGTCCTCCCCGAAAGCATCGGCGAGCCGGTCGGCGTAGGCCGCGTGCCCGGGGTCGATCCGCCGGACCGCCGCGAGCCCCTCCTCGGTGGCCGCGAGGAGCTTGGCTCGGCGGTGGGCGGGGTTGTCGCGGTACTCGGCGAGACCGCGCTCGACCAGCAGATCGGCGATGCGCTGCACACTCTGCCGGGTGATCCCCATCGCCCGGGCGATCCCGGACACCGGCAACGGCTCCCCGAGCACCGCCCCCAGCACCTGCCACCAGGCGGCGGTGAGCCCGGCGGGCTTCGCCAGCTCCTCGGCGACGCCCAGGAACTGCCCGTTGAGCCGGAAGACCCCGAGCGCGCCACGACTGAGCAGCTCCTGCCGCTCGCCGCTCATCGAGCCCCCTCCAGCACGGCGTACGCCGTCACGTCGGAGTCGTGGAAGAGCCGGTACCAGGCGTCCAGCACCTCACCCTCGTACACCCCGAGAAGCCCGAAGATCTCCCGCGCGAAGGCGACGGGCTCGGTGGGCCCGGCGGTGATCAGTCCGCGGTCGGTGACGGCGTCGGCGTCCACGTATCGGGAACCGCCCTTGTACTCCGTGGCCGCCAGATAGAAGGAGACCGCGCTGGTGTGCTCCCGGTCGTCGAGCAGCCCCTCCCGCGCGAGCCCCGCGGTCGCCCCGCAGATCGCGGCGACGGGCACGCCGGCGGCCAGGAACTCCCGCGCCTTGCGGGCGAAGGGCGCCAACTGATCGCTCGTGTCCCAGAGATCGGCGCCCGGGAGGATCAGCAGGGAGCTGTCGTCGGGTCGTACGTCGTCCAGGGCGTCCGCGGGCTGGACCCGCAGCCCTCCGACGGAGGTCACCGGCTCACGGCTCGGGCCGACCGTACGGATCTCGTATCCGGCGCGGGCGAGATACGCCGTCGCGTGGCCGGTCTCCCAGTCGGCGTAGGTGTCGTACACGGCGAGATGCACGGGCTTGCGGCTCATGGCTGCCTCCTCGGTCGTCCTCAACCTTTCGATGACAATATGCTGTCACTTCGACAGGATGCTGTCAACACACTCCCCCGGGCGCCTCTGGACAACCTGTCGTGGAAAGCCCGCGTCCACAGACAGGACGCCGATACCGCTTCCGTATCGCGGACATTTACGCTCACCCGCATGACCCCTCAGCCAAACCCCGAGGTCGGCGCCGCCGTCAAGGCCGCGGACCGCGCTCATGTGTTCCACTCCTGGTCCGCGCAGGAGCTCATCGACCCGCTCGCCGTCGCCGGCGCCGAGGGGTCGTACTTCTGGGACTACGACGGCAACAGGTACCTCGACTTCACCAGCGGGCTCGTCTACACCAACATCGGCTACCAGCACCCGAAGGTCGTCGCCGCGATCCAGGAACAGGCCGCAACCCTGTCCACGTTCGCGCCCGCCTTCGCCGTCGAGGCCCGCTCCGAGGCGGCCCGGCTGATCGCCGAGCGGACGCCCGGCGACCTGGACAAGATCTTCTTCACCAACGCCGGCGCCGACGCGGTGGAGCACGCCGTGCGCATGGCCCGGCTGCACACCGGCCGGTCCAAGGTGCTCGCCGCCTACCGCTCGTACCACGGCGGCACCCAGCAGGCGATCAACCTCACCGGCGACCCGCGCCGCTGGGCCTCCGACAGCGCCTCCGCGGGCGTCGTCCACTTCTGGGCGCCTTACCTGTACCGCTCCCGCTTCTACGCGGAGACGGAGGAGCAGGAGTGCGCGCGGGCGCTGGAGCACCTGGAGACGACGATCGCCTTCGAGGGGCCGGCCACGGTCGCCGCGATCATCCTCGAGACGATCCCCGGCACCGCCGGGATCATGGTCCCGCCGCCCGGCTACCTCGCCGGTGTCCGCGAGATCTGCGACAAGTACGGGATCGTCTTCATCCTGGACGAGGTCATGGCCGGGTTCGGGCGCACCGGTGAGTGGTTCGCGGCCGACCTGTTCGATGTCACGCCCGACCTGATGACCTTCGCCAAGGGCGTGAACAGCGGATACGTGCCGCTCGGCGGTGTCGCCATCTCCGGCGAGATCGCGGAGACCTTCGGCAAGCGGCCGTACCCCGGTGGTCTGACGTACTCCGGGCACCCGCTGGCCTGTGCCGCCGCCGTCGCCACGATCAACGTGATGGCGCAGGAGGGTGTCGTCGAGAACGCCGCCCGGCTCGGCTCCGAGGTCCTGGAGCCCGCACTGCGGGACATCGCGGAGCGCCACCCCTCCGTGGGCGAGGTCCGCGGTGTCGGCATGTTCTGGGCGCTCGACCTGGTCAGGAACAAGGAGACCCGCGAGCCGCTGGTGCCGTACAACGCGGCCGGTGAGGCCAACGCCCCGATGCTCGCGTTCGGCGCCGCCGCCAAGAAGCACGGCATCTGGCCGTTCATCAACATGAACCGCACCCATGTCGTGCCGCCGTGCAACATCACCGAGGCCGAGCTGAAGGAGGGCCTCTCGGCGCTGGACGCGGCGCTCTCCGTGGCGGACGAGCACACGCGGTAGCCGCGGACCCTGTGACGCACGCTACGCGGGTAAACGCCGAAAACCCGAACGCGTAAGGTGGCGTGCTCGTAGACATACGTGTACGAGCACGCCCACCCGACCGCCATCAGGGAGAGGCCGACCATGCCCGGCAGCAGCGGCAACGGCGCCGTGACCCGCAGCACCCTGCGGCAGCAGATCGCCGACGCGCTTCGCGACGAGGTGCTCGCGGGGCGTCTCCAGCCGGGTCAGGAGTTCACGGTCAAGGAGATCGCCGAGCAGTACGGGGTCTCCGCGACCCCGGTCCGCGAGGCGCTCGTCGACCTGTCCGCTCAAGGTCTCCTGGAGGCGGACCAGCATCGCGGTTTCCGCGTGCACGAGTACTCCTTGGCCGACTACCGGGGCATCATCGAGGCCCGCAGCCTCGTCATCGACGGCATGTTCCACGCACTGGACGGCGGCCACCAGGGGTTCGTCCACGACCCCGACAACTCCCGTGTCCTCGCCGCCCTCGCCGGGGTGCGACGGCGTGGCGAGGAGGCGCAACGGGCCGCCCTCGCCGGGGACCTCACCGTTCTGATCGGCTACGACCTGCGGTTCTGGCGCGAGTTGAGCGCCGTGTTCGGCAACCCCTACCTCGCCGACTTCCTGCACCGGCTGCGCGTCCAGTCCTGGGTGTGCGCGGTCCAGCACCTGCGCCGCCTCACGGAGCTGCGCGGACAGCTGTGGGCCGAACACACCGAACTGGTCGACGCGCTCGTCCACCGGGACACCACGGCGGCGCGCGAGATCGTCGCCGCGTACAACGCGCACGCGCTCGCTGTGGTCGAGCGGCTGGCCGGCGGATGAGCCACCGGACGTGAGCCGGCCGCGGGTGTGGGTATGGGACCTGCAAGCAGAGCGGCTGAACCCGCCCAGGGGGAAGCCACGGCACGCCGGACCGATTACTCTTCCCTGACCACTTCGCTACACCGTGCTATGCGAGGAGCCTTCTTTGGCCTGTGACCTGTGGCTGGTACCGCTCGTCGACGTGTTGTGCCACACGCCCGACAACCCGTTCGCCGAAGAACTCGCGCAATACAACAAGGTGCTCGCCGAGGCCGGGCTGCCGCCGGTGCCGGTGTACCAGTACATGCCGGGCCTGTCCGGTGAGGTCGCCCCGGTGGCCGGCTTCGACTACGACGCGCTGCACTTCCTGCGCCGCGCGTACCTCCTCCAGATGTGCGGTCTGCCGGTGACGCCGGTGGACGAACTGGGCGGGGACTACGAGCAGTTGCTGGAGATGTTCGAGACGACGGCCCAGCAGTCCCATCTGGTCTGGCACTACGACCACGCCGGCGCCTATGTCCCGGTGGACTTCCCGCACCCGTTGGCCAACGACGAACTGCTGGCCGGTGGCGGCCCCTTGGGTTCCTCCCAGACGCTGCTGCGGGAGCTGGAGCTGGTGGCCCCGTCGATCGGCATCGACCCGGCCAACCCTCCGGCGGCCCCCCAACCGCCGCTGGGCCCCACGGAACTGGAGGAGCCGGCCGTCCCCGCGCCGTACGACCCGAGCCCCTTCGCCCGTGAGCGGCATGTGTGGCTGGGCCTGCACGCGGCGGCGACCCGGAGCCTGGCACAGGGGTCGATGATCATCTTCAGCTGAGGGTCAGCGCCCCAGCTGGGAGAGGCCCTTCTGCACGTCCTCGTAGTTCATCACCGGGGTATAGCTGATCTTCGCACCCAGGTTCATGAAGAACGGCTCGCTGATCACCGGCATCTGGGAGCTGTCCTGCATGTCGAAGACCAGGTAGGCGGTGCGCTGACCGTTCTCGGCGGTGAAATAGGCCGCCTCGGGCTTGATCTGCTCCAGCGAGCTCTCGATCAGCTTCGGCAGGGTGCCGTTGCCGATGGCCTCGTTCGCCTTCTCCGTGTCCATGGACACCTTGAGCAACACGCGCATGGCAGTCACCTTCTTCCATGGTCAGCCTATGCCCGATACATCCCGTTGGTGGGTACACGTTCGGCCTGTACGAAATGCGTAAATTATGTAAAGGCCCCAACGATGCACTCATGAACATCCGCACACGCACACTCGTGCCGCTGACCGCCCTCGTGGCCACGGCACTGGTGCCCCTGCTGCCGGCCACGGCACAGGCACAGGCACAGACCCAGGCAGCCCCCGGCGCCACGGTCCGGCTCCCGGCCGGCTACTGCTGCCAGGACCTCGCCCTGGCGGGCGACTCCCACGTCGCGGTCGTACTCGACCACGCCAGGCTCACCGTCCCGGCCGATGTCGCCGTCGGTATCGGCTGCCACCCGCACAACTTCACCCCGGAACAGCACACCGAGGAGTGTCAGGACACTCCCCTGGAGTGCGTGGCCGACGCGGAGGCCGGCCGGTGGGCTCTCATCGGACTGGGCTGCGTGCCCGCGAACTCCTCGCCCGAGTCCGGACACCACCGGGTTCGTCCGGAGGCGGTGACGGCGGGATGATCCGGCTCCGTTCCCTCCTCGGCGCGGGCCTCGCCCTGGCCGCCGTACTCAGCACCACAGCCCTGACCGCGAGCGAAGCCGCGAGCGACACCGCACAGGTGCGCCCCGCGGCACAGGTTCGCCCCGCGGCGAACTGGCCCGCCGCCAAGCGCACCGAGAAGGTCGGCAGAACCATCCCGGTCAGCGGCAGCAGGAACTTCGACTTCACCCGGCTCGTCGGCACCGGCGCCCTCGGCGGGGGCGACCAGACCGAGGGCCAGGACCCGCTCGTGGAGCTCGCCGACGGCGCCACCGTCTCGAACGTCATCATCGACACCCCGGCCGCCGACGGCATCCACTGCCGAGGCACCTGCACACTCAAGAACGTCTACTGGTGGGACGTCGGCGAGGACGCGGCCACCTTCAAGGGCACCCGCGGCAGCCAGACGATGACGATCGACGGCGGCGGCGCGACCAAGGCCGCGGACAAGGTGTTCCAGCACAACGGGCCCGGCACGTTCGTCATCCGCAACTTCGAGGTGTCGGACTTCGGCAAGCTCTACCGCTCCTGCGGTGTCTGCAAGACGCAGTACCAGCGCCATGTGGTGCTGGACAACGTCACCGTGACGGCTCCCGGCAAGGACGTCGTCGGCATCAACGCCACGCCGTACGGGGACACCGCGCGACTCACGCGGATCACCGTCGTCGGCGACTCGAGCCGAAAGATCGTGGTCTGCCAGAAGTTCCGCGGGACGACGTCCGGAGAGCCGACGAAGACCGGCTCCGGCCCGGACGGCAGGAACTGCATCTACCGGTCGTCGGACATCAGTTACAGGTAAGGGAGAGACACCGTGAGCACCCTCGCGCACCGACGCCGGACCCGGCTGCCGGCCCTGGCGGCTGTGGCGGTCACCGCGGCCCTGGCGGCCCCTCTGCTGCTCGCCCCGCAGCCCGCGACCGCAGCCGCGGCCCCGGCCCGGGCTGCCGACAGCTGCACCGCATTCAACACGGTCAGCATTCCGCCGTACTACCTCAACAACAACGTATGGGGCGCCAAGAACGCCTCCGGCAAGCAGTGCACCTGGCTCAACTCCTACCGGAACGGCAAGGCCAACTGGGAGACGTCCTTCGACTGGACCGGCGACAAGACCAGTGTGAAGGCCTACGGGAGCGTCGTGCTGGGCTGGCACTGGGGCTGGAAGGAGCAGAACACCAAGCTGCCGGTCCAGCTCAACAAGGGCCGCAAGGTGACCGGTTCGTGGACCTTCAACATCACCCAGAACACCCCGACGGTGATGAACGTCGCCTACGACGTCTGGTTCCACCAGAAGTCCAACCCGGACTGGCAGGACCAGCCGCACGACGAAATGATGGTCTGGCTCAACCGCCAGAACGGCGCGGGCCCCCTCGGCACCAAGCGCGAGACGGTGAACGTCGGCGGCACGACGTGGGACCTCTACGTCGGCAAGATCATCAACAAGGACAGCAGCGGCAAGGTCGTCAGCAGCTGGAACGTCTATTCGTTCGTCCGCACCGCCAACACCAACAGCGCGACGACCGACCTGACGGGCCTCGCCAACACGCTGGTGCAGAAGCGGCTCCTGTCGAACACCTCGTATCTGACGAGCGTCGAAGCGGGCACCGAGGTCTTCACCGGCCGGGGCAAGCTGAGCACGAGCTCGTACTCGGTGAGCGTGAGCTGACCTCAGGGCTTCGAAAGGCACCCGCCGTACTCCTCCGGGGAGTACGGCGGGTGCCTCCTTGTCCGCCGCTCGCCCCGGCATCCCCACCTCGACCACCGGGGACCCTAGAACACGGCCGTCCCGCCCTGCGTCAGCTTCCAGTTGGTGACCGCGAAGTCGGCCGGGTCCAGGGCCCCCTTCGCCGTCACGTAGTCGATCATCAGCTGCCGGATCTCGTTCGTCGAGCTGTACGCGATGTCCGCGTCCGCGATGTGCGGGTACCCCGAACCGCCGTTGGCCCGGTAGTTGTTGACGGCGACGACGAAGACCTGGTCGTCGGCCACGGCCGTGCCGCCGTAGGTCAGGTTCTTGATCCGCGAACCCTCGGCGGCCGCGATGTCGATGTCGTACGAGACTCCGGCCGCCGTGTCGTACATGTAGTCCCAGAAGCTGTTGGCGTTGGTGAGGGTCGCGGTGTCGACCTCCGTGCCGGCGGCCACCTGGTGGTAGTACTTCGCCGCGAACTCCAGGTAGTCCTTGAGCTGCGCGCCCGTGAGCTTCTTGCCGTACAGGGTGTTGTCGTAGATGTAGAGCCCGGCGATGTCCTTGATGGTCACGCTGCCCGCGGGGATGTCGGCGGTGCGGGAGAAGGGCGCGGCGACCGAGATCAGCGGGAGGGCCGCGTCGGACGTCGACAGGCCGGCCTTCACCGTGTCCATCTGGACCTGGTGGATGAAGTCCATGATGGGGACGTCCTTCCAGCAGGACTCGGCGGCCGAGAGGTCCTCGGTGCAGGTGCCCACGGCGGTGTTGACGTACTTCACCACCAGCTCGTGGTCGGCCTCCAGGAGCTTCTTGATCTCCGGGTCCTCGTCCACGGACTTGGGGTCGAGGGTCTGCGCGGTCTTCTTGGTGACCTTCCAGCGGCCGTGCTCCAGCTCGACCTCGAAGTCGAAGACGCTCAGCCGGTAGCCCCAGCAGTACGGCTCCGACAGCAGCACCTCGTCGCCGGTCTCCGCGTTCTTCACGGTGTACGAGGGCACCTCGACGTGGGTGTGGCCGACCAGGATCGCGTCGATGCCCGGGACCTGCTCGGCGACGAGGTTGGAGGCGTTCTCGACGTACGGGAGCGCGTCGCCGTAGGACGTCGATCCGTCGAGACCCGAGTGGTCGGTCAGGAAGACCACGTCGCAGCCGAGCGCCCGCAGCCGCGGCACATACTTCTTCGCCTGCTCCACCAGCCCCGGGAAGACCATCTTCCCGCTGACGTTGTCCTTGTCCCACAGCGCGATGCCCGGGTTGGTGAGGCCGAGAATGCCGACCTTGATGTCGGGGGCACCGGGCACACAGATCCGCTTCACGGTGTACGGCGCGAACGCGGGCTTCAGGGTCTTGGCGTCCAGTGCGTTGGCGCCGAGCAGCGGGAAGTGACACTGGCTCTCGAACCTGCGCAGGGTCTCGATGCCGTAGTTGAACTCGTGGTTGCCGAGGGCGGCGGCGTCGTAGCGCATGTGGTTCATGGCGACGGCCATCGGGTGCTTGACGCCCTTGCCGGTGATGGGCTGCACGCGCGCGAAGTAGTACGCGAGCGAGGTGCCCTGGATGATGTCGCCGGCGTCGACGAGCAGGACGCGCTGCTCGCCCTTGGCCTCGCGCTGCTGCTTGATGAGCGTGGCGACGCGTGCGACCCCGACGGAGTTGCCCTTGGTGTCGCTGTAGGCCGCGTCCTTGTAGTAGTCCCAGTCGAAGACATGGCTGTGCAGGTCGGTGGTGCCGAGGACGGAGAACGACCAGGTCTTCGGCGCCCTGGCAGCGGGCTTGTGCTCGGCGGCCTGCGCGGCAGGCGCCGCGACCGCTCCCGCGACGGCCACGGCCGCACCGGTGACGGCCGACTTCTGCACGAACTCGCGACGGTTCATGGGACTGACGGGCATACGGGGCTCCTGGGACTGGAGAGGGAGGAGGGGTACAACTACCCGCGTAGATAGTTGCGTTCCCCCGCTTCCAGGCGGAACCAGGAAAAGGCCATGGGCCGGTCAAGGAAATCCTTGACCGGCCCATGTGTACCGCGTCCTAGATGAACGAGTTGATCTCGATCGTCTCGTCACGGCCCGGGCCCACGCCGATCGCGGAGATCGGGGCGCCCGACATCTCCTCGAGCGCCTTGACGTAGTTCTGGGCGTTCTCGGGGAGGTCGGAGAAGGACTTCGCCTTGGTGATGTCCTCGGACCAGCCGGGGAGGGTCTCGTAGATCGGCTTCGCGTGGTGGAAGTCGGTCTGGGAGTACGGGAGCTCCTCGACGCGCTTGCCGTCGATCTCGTAGGCCACGCAGACCGGGATCTGCTCCCAGCCGGTGAGGACGTCGAGCTTGGTGAGGAAGAAGTCGGTCAGGCCGTTCACGCGGGTCGCGTAGCGGGCGATGACCGCGTCGAACCAGCCGCAGCGACGGTCACGGCCGGTCGTCACGCCCCGCTCGCCGCCGATGCGGCGCAGCGCCTCGCCGTCCTCGTCGAAGAGCTCCGTCGGGAACGGGCCCGAGCCGACACGGGTCGTGTACGCCTTCAGGATGCCGATGACCCGGCTGATCTTCGTCGGGCCGACACCGGCGCCGGTGCAGGCACCGCCCGCGGTCGGGTTCGACGACGTCACGAAGGGGTACGTGCCGTGGTCGATGTCCAGGAGGGTGCCCTGGCCGCCCTCGAAGAGCACGACCTTGTCGTCCTCCAGTGCCTGGTTGAGGATCAGGACCGTGTCGGCGACGTACGGCTTCAGCCGGTCCGCGTAGGACAGCAGCTCCTCGACGACCTGGCCGACCTCGATGGCGCGGCGGTTGAAGACCTTGGTGAGGAGCTGGTTCTTGCCGTCGAGGGCCGCCTCCACCTTCTGGGTCAGGATCGACTCGTCGTACAGGTCCTGGATCCGGATGCCCACGCGGTTGATCTTGTCCGCGTAGGTGGGCCCGATGCCTCGTCCGGTGGTGCCGATCTTCCGCTTCCCGAGGAAGCGTTCCGTCACCTTGTCCACGGTCACGTTGTAAGGCGTGATGACGTGAGCGTTACCGCTGATCAGGAGCTTGGACGTGTCGACGCCGCGCTCGTTCAGCCCGTTCAGCTCGGAGAACAGGACCGACGGGTCGATGACGACACCGTTGCCGATGACCGGAGTGCACTCCGGGGTGAGGATTCCGGAAGGGAGCAGGTGAAGGGCGTACTTCTGATCGCCCACGACTACCGTATGGCCGGCGTTGTTGCCGCCCTGGTAGCGCACCACATAGTCAACGGATCCGCCGAGCAGGTCCGTCGCCTTTCCCTTGCCTTCGTCACCCCACTGAGCACCGAGCAGCACAAGTGCGGGCACGCGCGTACACCCCTTCCGGGCGGGGCATGTCCAAGGTCAGGGGCGTACGCGACACGGCCTTGTGCCTCGTACCCTGGCGACCTGCTTCGGCCACCGACGGCCGTGGTCGGCCGTGAACCCGTCGGACCCGGATGCCCCGGAATAGACGAAGCCCCTGGCGCAATAGCGCAAGGGGCTCTTGCACAAAGATGCTACCCGAGGAAGCGAGGCATGACCGAGGTGGCGACTTCAGCGACTTCCGATCAGCTGCTGGTGGTCATCGATCCGGTTGCCCGCAGGATGGACGGGGAGTCCGTCCGTATCGCAAAAGACGTGCTCAGCGCGGGTGCGGCGGGGACGAAGGTGTGTCTGCCGGCGGACCCGGAGGAGTTCGCCCGCGTGCTGGCCCGGCGCGGCTCACGGCGGCCGGTGGTCGTCGGCGACGACCGGGCGCTGCTGCGGGCGGTGTCCCTGTTGCACCGGCAGCGGGAGCTGGCCGGATGCGTGCTGTCGGTCGTGCCGGTGGGCGGTGTGCTCACCGTCGCACGGTCCCTGGGCGTGCCCATGGGCGCGGTGGCGGCGGCGCGGGCGGTCCTGGACGGGGCGGAACGACGGCTCGATCTGCTGGTCGACGACAGCGACGGTGTGGTTCTGGGCGCGCTGCGGATCCCGCCGCTCGCTCCGCGGGAGGAGCCGGAGGACGTCGGCCGGCCCTGGCTGCGGACCTGTCAGTCCCTGGTCCGGACCCTGGTGCCCACCCGTCCGCTCCGGCCCGCCCAGCCGTCCCCCGTGGCCGGCCCCTCCCGGCTGCGGGTCGAGGTGGACGGGAAGATCCTCGTCGACCTGGACCAGCCCGTGGAGGCGGTGTCCGTGACCCCGGGGGGTTCCGGGGCGGCGGCGGTGGAGGTGCGGCCGGTGTCGGTGGGCGCGGAGGCGTCGCCCCTGCTGGCCCGTGGGCGGCGGGTGACGGTGTCGGGGGCGGACTTCCGGTACCGGGCGGACTCGGGTGTGTGGGGGCCGGTACGGAGGCGGACGTGGACGGTGTGGGAGGGGGCGCTGGGGCTCACCCTTCCCGGGGACTGATCGGGGACTGATCGGGGACTGATCGGGGACTGATCGGGGACTGATCGGGGCTGGGGCCCGGGCTGGGTCAGGGGTGAATCACGAGTGGGCGTCTCTCCACGCGGCCATCGCCCTGTTCCACTCCTCCCCCGACAGCGCCGTCAGCGAGGCAGGGAACAGGCCGTCCTCCTCCTTGGCGATGTGGTGGTGGAGTTCCTGGACCGCCTCGGTCAGCGTCCGGACGTCGGCCGCGTCGGCGAGGTCCAGCGAGGGCAGCAGTGCGGCGAGCTCGCGGTGCTCGGTGACGAGGGCTTCGATGTAGTCGGCGTACTCCGGATCGGCCCGCATCACCGCGAACAGCCCGTCCTCCTCACCCCGCCAGTGGCTCTCCAGCTCCCGCGCCATGACCCCGACCAGCTCGCGGGCCCGCCCGGGCTCCCCGCGCTCCAGCGCCCGCAGGGCGTCCCCGGCGGCGTCGGTGACGCGCTCGTGCTCGGCGATGAACTCCTTGATGAGCGGGATGTCGCGGCAACCGCAGTAGTGGCACATGGGGGTTTTGTAGGCGAGAGGGGGCGTGGCGGGGCGGAGCGAAACGCGGATGCGGTGCTTCGTCCGGCCCGGCTACCGTGCCCGTCCGTGATCACGGCCGGGAGGGGCAGCCATGAGCCAGTACTTCGACGTCGGTGACGAGACCCTGTGGAACCCCTCCGACGGGGCGGCCCGGCTGTTCCTGCGCCATGTGCGGCTGTACGAGGAGGAGCTGGGGGTGTCCTCGGGGTTCGGGCCCATGGAGAACGACGAGTGCGAGATCGACCCGGCGGTCTTCGGGGCGTTCGTGGACGCCCTGCTGGAGCGGCACGACCGCACCCGGCACGCCGTCGTCGACGCGCTCTCCGAGGGCTTCGTCGCGACCGTGCTGGTGCTCGCGGGGCGGGCCCGCATCGAGGTGCGGCGCCCCGCCCTCGGCTCGGGACTCGAGGGGCTGTCGGACATCCAGGTGCCGCTGCCCGACGCACAGGACAGGGCCACCGGGCTGCGTGAACGGGCCGGCCTCCTCCAGCGCCGTATGCCCGTCTAGACCGGCAGCGCGTCCGACTCGTCCTTCAGCCCCACCCCCGTCGCCCCCGACTCCCGCGCCCGCCCCATCAGCGCGGCCAGCTTCCCCGCCGCCGTCTCGTACGTCAGCCCCAGCGGCGGCCTGATGTTGGACAGACAGTTCCGGTCGGCATCCGTGGTCGTCCCCGGCACCGGCCGGTACGTCAGATACGCCCCCAGCGAGTCCGCCGCCGACATCCCGGGCCGCTCCCCCACCAGCACGACCACCACCTCCGCACCCATCGCCGCCCCGACGTCGTCCCCCAGCGCGACCCGGGCCTGCTCGGCCAGCACGACAGGGGCGATCCGCCACCCGGCCAGCCGCGCCACCGTCCCCCGCACCACCGCCGCCGCGTGCTCGTGCACCGCCCGGCTGGACAGCCCGTCCGCGACGACGAACGCCACGTCCCACTCGCCCGCCGGCAGATGCGCCCGGTCGGTGGGATCGAGGCGCCGGCCCAGATCGGGTCGCTGGAGATACGTCAGCCGGTCACCGGCCGCACTGCGGACCCGTACCGTCGGCATCCCCGGCAGCCCCGCCGCGACCGTGTCCGGCTCGAACGGCGAGTGCACCGCGTCCCGGGCCGCCGCGTGCGCGGTCTGGAGCTCCAGGCGGTGCCGGGTCGGCAGCGCGGAGCCGGAGCGGCCCAGGCCGATGCGGGCCTGGGTGTGGCGGCGCAGGGAGATCCACAACTCGTCGTTGTCCAGGGCCAGTTCACTCATGCCGCGAGCTCCCTTCCGATGGCCGTCAGCGCGTGGGTGCCGACCTCGCGGATGCCGCCGCGTTCGTCCAGCAGCCCCATCGACTCCAGCCACGCCTCGAACTCCGGCGCCGGGCGCAGCCCCAGCACCTCCCGCAGGTACAACGCGTCGTGGTAGGAGGCCGATTGGTAGTTGAGCATGATGTCGTCGCCGCCCGGCGTGCAGATCACGAAGGAGGCACCGGCGACACCGAGCATGGTCAGCATGGTCGCCACGTCGTCGTCATCGGCGTCCGCGTGGTTGGTGTAGCAGATGTCCAACCCCATGGGCAGGCCGAGCAGTTTGCCGCAGAAGTGGTCCTCCAGGGCGGCGCGGAGGATCTGGCGGCCGTCGTACAGGTACTCCGGGCCGATGAAGCCGACGACCGTGTTGACCAGCAACGGGTCATAGCGCCGGGCCACCGCGTACGCCCTCGCCTCCACCGTCTGCTGGTCCACCCCGTGGTGCGCGTCGGCGGAGAGCGCGGCGCCCTGGCCGGTCTCGAAGTACATGACGTTCCGGCCGACCGTGCCGCGCTCCAGCTTCAGCGCGGCCTCGTACGCCTCGTCGAGCAGGCCCAGGGTCACGCCGAAGGACGCGTTCGCCGCCTGCGTTCCCGCGATCGACTGGAAGACCAGGTCCACCGGGGCGCCGCGCTCCATCAGGTCCACGCTCGTGGTGACGTGGCACAGCACGCAGGACTGGGTCGGGATCGCGTACCGCCGGATCACTCCGTCCAGCAGCTCCAACAGGTCCCGTACCGCCTTCGGGCTGTCCGTCGCCGGGTTGATGCCGATGACGGCGTCGCCCGATCCCAGCAGCAGCCCGTCCAGCAGGGCCGCCGCCACGCCCGCCGGGTCGTCGGTCGGGTGGTTGGGCTGGAGACGGGTCGCGAGCCGCCCGGGCAGCCCGATCGTGGACCGGAACCCCGTCACGACCCGCACCTTCCGTGCCACCGCCACCAGATCGGCGTTCCCCATGAGCTTGGAGACGGCCGCCACCATCTCGGGCGTGAGCCCGGGGGCCACGGCCGTGAGCGCGTCACCGTCGGCCGTCAGCAGCCACTCCCTGCACTCGCCCACCGTCAGCCCGGCCACCGGCGCGAAGGCCGCCGCGTCGTGCGTGTCCAGGATCAGCCGGGTCACGTCGTCGCTCTCGTACGGGATCAGCGGCTCGGTCAGGAACGTCGCGAGCGGCACCTCGGCCAACGCCCAGCGTGCCGCGACCCGTTGCCGTGCGCTCGTCGCCGCGAGCCCGGCGAGATGGTCGCCGGAGCGCTCCGGGCTCGCGGCGGCGAGGAGGCGGGCGAGGGAGTCGAAGCGGTGGCGTTCGCCGCCGAGGGTGGACGTGTAGCTCATGCCGGGGACCGTACGAGCCGCATATTGCCGACAGATTTCTAAAGGTCTGGTTGACAAACATTTAACGCCCCGAGACCCTTGGCCGACTCATTTCGCCTACAGAGTTCCGGTCCAGCACACCAGCACACCGGTAGGAGAGGGGCCATCTCGATGGCAGTGGACGAGGGAGTCGCCCCGGCGGCACAGACAGACGAAGGCGGCACCGTCCACCGGTTGAAGCCCAATGCCATCGGCCTGCTCGGCGTGGTCTTCATGGCCGTCGCGACCGCCGCGCCGATCACCGCGATGACGGGCAACGTGCCCTTCATGGTGTCGGCGGGCAACGGCATCGGCGCCCCGGCGAGCTACCTCGTCGCAATGGTCGTCCTGGCAATCTTTTCCGTCGGCTTCACATCGATGGCGAAGCACATCACCTCCACCGGAGCCTTCTACGGCTTCATCTCCTACGGCCTCGGCCGCACGATCGGCCTCGCCTCGGGACTCCTCGCGACCTTCGCGTACGTCGTCTTCGAGCCGGCGCTGATCGGCATCTTCTCGACCTTCGCGACGGAGACGCTGAAGGACCAGACGGGGGTCGACGTCCCCTGGTGGGCGTTCGCGGTGCTGATGCTCGCGATCAACGCGACCGGCACCTGGTTCGGCGTCTCGGTCGCCGAGAAGCTGCTCGTCGTCCTCCTCGCGACCGAGGTGACGATCCTGGCGGCCATGGCGATCTCGGTCGCGCTGCACGGCGGCGGCCCGGACGGCTTCAGCCTCGACCCGGTCAACCCGGTCAACGCCTTCCACGGCACCAGCGCCGGACTCGGACTGTTCTTCGCCTTCTGGTCGTGGGTCGGCTTCGAGTCGACGGCGATGTACGGCGAGGAGTCCCGCAACCCGAAGAAGATCATCCCCAAGGCGACGATGATCTCGGTCCTCGGCGTCGGCGTCTTCTACGTCTTCGTCTCCTGGATGGCGATCTCCGGCACCGGCGAGGCGAACGCCGTGAAGGTCGCCACCGAGAACCCCCTCGCCCTCTTCTTCGGCCCCACCGAGCAGTACGTCGGCCACTGGGCGGTCGACGTCATGCAGTGGCTGATGATCACCGGCTCGCTCGCCTGCGGCATGGCCTTCCACAACTGTGCCGCCCGCTACATGTACGCGCTGGGCCGCGAGGGCGTCCTCCCCTCCCTGAAGAACACCCTCGGCCGCACCCACGCCCGGCACGGTTCCCCGCACATCGCGGGCCTGGTCCAGAGCGTGGTGACCGCCCTGCTGCTGGTCGCGTTCTGGGCGGCGGGCAAGGACCCGTACACCGGCACCTACGTCCTGCTCGCCATCCTCGGCACCATGGCGATCCTCGTCGTGCAGGCCGTCTGCTCCTTCGCGGTACTGGCCTACTTCCGCAAGCACCACCCCGAGAGCCGGCACTGGTTCCGGACCTTCACCGCCCCGCTCCTCGGCGGCGTCGCGATGCTCGCGGTGGTCGCGCTGCTGGTGTCCAACATGGGCGCTGCGGCGGGCGGCGAGTCCGGCTCGCTGGTGCTGAAGGCGACGCCGTGGCTGGTGGCGCTGGTCGCGGCGACCGGCATCGGGTACGCGCAGTATCTGAAGCGGCGGTCGCCGGAGCGGTATCTGCTGCTGGGGCGGACGGTGCTCGAGGAGACTAAGGAGCGGTGACTACCGCTCGCCGAACATCTGGCGGCGGTGCACCCGCCACCGCTCCATCATGGCCGAGACCTCGCCGTCGAGAAATTCGAAGAAGGCGAGCGTCTCGGCCATGCGGCGTCCGGCCGGTGTCCCGGCGCCGAGGCTGGCGACGCCCTCCCGCAGGGCCACCTCCCACCGCTTGAGGACGGCCTCGCGATTGGTCAGCGCCTCGTACCACTGGTCGCCCTGCACCCGGTAACGCTCCCGGCGCGAGCCGGGCTCCCGCTCACGCGCGACCATGTGCGTCTGGGCCAGATAGCGCACCGCCCCGGAGACCCCCGCGGGGCTGATCCGCAACTGCTCCCCCAGCTGGGCGGAGCTCAGCGCGCCCTCGTCGGACGAGAGGAGGGCGGCGAAGACCCTGGCGGGCATCCGTGGCATCCCAGCCTCGACGAGCTGCGCCGCGAAGGACTCGACGAACTTCGAGACCGCCTCCGCGTCCCGCCCACCACCAGCTGTTTCCGTCATGCCGTCATCCTATCTGGGCTTCATACCCTTCCTTAACTTCACAAATTTCTGAAAGAAGCGTACGTTCGGAAACATGACGAAGGCAATCAGCGTCTCGGGCCTCCACAAGTCGTTCGGCAGGACACACGCGCTGGACGGGCTCGACCTGGACGTGGAAACGGGCGAGGTCCACGGCTTCCTCGGCCCGAACGGCGCCGGCAAGTCCACCACCATCCGCGTCCTGCTCGGCCTGCTGCGCGCCGACTCCGGTGCCGCACAGGTGCTCGGCCGGGACCCGTGGGCGGACGCGGTCGAGGTGCACCGCCGGATCGCGTACGTCCCCGGGGACGTCACGCTGTGGCGCAACCTGTCCGGCGGCGAGGTCATCGACCTCTACGGCCGGCTGCGCGGCGGCCTTCACGCGGGGCGCCGCGCCGAGCTGCTCGAACGCTTCGAGCTGGACCCCACCAAGAAGGGCCGCACCTACTCGAAGGGCAACCGCCAGAAGGTCGCCCTCGTCGCCGCGTTCGCCTCGGACGTGGACCTGCTGATCCTGGACGAGCCGACGTCGGGCCTCGACCCGCTGATGGAGGAGGTCTTCCAGCGGTGCGTGGAGGAGGAGCGGGACCGGGGGCGGACCGTCCTGCTCTCGTCCCACATCCTGAGCGAGGTCGAGGAGTTGTGCGACCGGGTCAGCATCATCCGGCGCGGGCGCACGGTGGAGTCGGGCTCCCTGACCGAGCTGCGCCACCTCACCCGCACCAGCGTGACGGCCGAACTCGCCGGCCCGCCCAACGGGTTGGCGCAGCTACCTGGGGTCCACGACCTCGACGTCCAGGGGTACCGCGTCCGGCTCCAGGTCGACACCGACAAACTCGACGCCGTGCTGCGGTCGTTGAGCGAGACCGGCGTACGGTCCCTGACCTCGACCCCGCCCACGCTGGAGGAGCTGTTCCTGCGCCACTACCAGGAGGAAGAGGCGACGGTCCGATGAGCACCCTCGCGGGCACGGGCGTGCTGCTGCGCTTCTCCCTGCGCCGCGACCGGGTGATGGTCCCGGTCTGGGTCGCGGTGAACGCGCTGATGGTGCTCTCCATGCCGAGCAGCCTGAGGAACCTGTACGGCACCCCGGCGGAACGCGCCGACCTCGTCCACCAAGTGGCGGCCAACGCCTCCTTCCGCGCGCTGATCGGACCGGTCCTCGACACCTCGCTGGGCGCCCTGACGGCCTGGCGCGTCGGCGTCTACGCGGGCCTGCTCGCGGCCGTGACGAGCCTGCTGATCGTCGTACGGCACACCCGGGACGAGGAGGAGAGCGGCCGCCAGGAGCTGGTGGCGTCCGGGGCGGTGGGCCGCAGGGCGTCCCTGACGGCGGCGCTGCTGGCGGCGGGGGTCGCGAACGCCGTGCTGGCACTGCTGGTGACGGCGGGCCTGGCCGGACAGGGCTTCACCGGGGCCCTGGCCCTCGGTCTGGGGATCGCCTGCGTCGGCATGGTATTCGCCACGACGGCCGCGATCGTCGCGCAGCTGACGGAGAGCGCGCGGCTGGCGCGGGGCCTGACGGCCGGGGTGCTGGGCGCGGCCTTCGTCCTGCGGGCCGCGGGCGACTCGGCGACGGACGACGGCAGTTCGGTCCTGACCTGGCTCTCCCCGCTGGGCTGGCTGGAGGACCTGCGCCCGTACGCCGACGAACGCTGGTGGGTCCTGGCGCTGTTCACCGTGGCGGTGGCCGTGCAGGGGGCGGTGGCCTACGGGTTGGCGGGCCGCCGGGACGTGGGCATGAGCTTCCTGCCGACCCGCCCGGGACCGGCTGTGGGCCGTCTGGGCAGTGCGGGCGCGCTGGCCTGGCGGTTGCAGCGGGGCAGTGTGTACGGCTGGAGCCTCGCCTTCTTCGTCGTCGGCGTCGTCTACGGCGGCCTGACGGACGGCGTGGCCGACCTGGTCGGCGACAACGCCGGTGCCCGCGAGATCTTCGAGCGGATGGGCGGCCAGAGCGGTCTGACGGACGCGTTCCTGGCGTCGATGGTCGGCATGATGGGCCTGATCGCGGCCCTGTACGTGGTCGGTTCGGTGCTGCGGCTGCACGGCGAGGAGACGTCGGGCCGCGCGGAACCGGTGCTGGCGAACGCGGTGGGCCGGATGCGGTGGGCCGCCGGCCATCTGACCGTGGCCTTCGGCGGGGTGGTGCTGATCATGCTGCTCACCGGTCTGGGCTTCGCCGTGGGCTACGGCCGGCAGGTCGGGCTCATCCTCGGGGCGTGCCTGGTCCAGGTGGCCGCGGTGTGGGTGATCGGCGGGCTGGCGGTCGCGCTGTACGGGCTGCTGCCGCGCCTGGCACCGGCGGCGTGGGGCGTCGCGGGCGCCGTCCTGCTCATCGGCTGGGTCGGTCCGGCGCTGGACGCTCCGCAGGCGGTGCTGGATGTGTCGCCGTTCGGGCATCTGCCGAAGTTGCCCGGTGGGGAGACGAGTTGGGGGCCGGTGCTGGTGCTGGTCGGGCTGGCGGCGGTGCTGGTGGCCGCTGGGCTGGCGGGGTTGCGGAGGCGGGACATGACGACGTGACGCGCGGGGGAACCGGGGCCTCGCTCCTCCTGTGAGAACCGCAGGAGGAGCGAGGCGCGTCCCTCGGGGCATGGGACATCGACCGGACCCCCGGGACCCCCAGGGCCCCCGGGACCGACGGAACGCGGTGACGTGCGGTGGCTGTCTGCTGTCGGCGGTGGGCGCGCTGGTGGCGACCCTGGTGTGGGCCGCCTCGCCCCGCACCGAACGTCATCTGGGCGGCGGCTTCGAGGGCGAGGGCACCGACTACGGCGCCGTCCTCGTCGAGCTCCCCCTCGTCGCCCTCGCCGGAGCGCTCCTGCCGGCGCTCGTCTCCGTCGTGATCGCGTATCTGGTGGGCCGACGGTCAGACCTCCACGGCTAGCCCTTCCAGCCCTCTGATCACGAAGTTCGGCTTCCGCTCCGGCTCGGCCGCGAGGGCGAGTGCCGGCGCCTTCTCCAGCAACGCCGTCATCGAGGCCGCCAGCTCGATACGGGCCAGCGGGGCACCGATGCAGTAGTGGATACCGGCGCTGAAGGAGATGTGCGGGTTGTCCTTGCGGGTGAGGTCGAGCCTCTCGGGGGCCCGGAAGACCGCCGGGTCGTGGTTGGCGGAGCCGAAGAGCATCGCGACCTCCGCGCCCCTCGGGATCGTGGTCCCGTCGATCTCGATGTCGTCCAGCACCCAGCGCTCGAAGAGCTGGAGCGGGGTGTCGTGGCGCATGAGCTCTTCGATCGCGGACGGGATCAGGCTGTGGTCCGCGCGGAGGGCCGCGAGCTGGTCGGGGTTGCGGAAGAGCGCGTACCAGCCGTTGACGGTGGCGTTGACCGTGGCCTCGTGCCCCGCGTTGAGCAGCAGGACGCAGGTCGAGATCATCTCCTGCTCGGTGAGCCGGTCGCCCTCGTCGTGGGCGGCGATGAGCCCGGAGATCAGATCCTCGCCGGGGCTCTCGCGCCGCTCGGCGATGAGCTCGCGCAGGTAGTCGGAGAACTCGACGGAGGCGCGTACGGCTTTCGCGGCGACGTCCTCGGGCGGGTTGAGCTCGTACATCCCGCAGATGTCGGCGGACCAGGGGCGCAGCGGAGCCCGGTCGGCCTCCGGGATGCCGAGCATCTCTGCGATCACGGCGACGGGCAGCGGCTCGGCGACATCGGTGAGCAGGTCACCGCCGCCCTTCTCGACCAGCCCGTTGACGAGCTCTCCGGCCAGCTGGGTGACGTACGGCTTGAGCTGCTCCACCGTGCGCGGCGTGAACGCCTTCGACACCAGCCGCCGGATCCGGGTGTGGTCCGGTGGCTCCAGGTCGAGCATCCCGTGGTCGTTGAGCGTGTGGAACGGCTCGTGCTCGGCGGGAGGCGCCGTCCGTCCGAAGTCCTCGTGCGAGAACCGGTGCTGATACGTCCGCCCGAGCCGCCGCTCGCGCAGCAGCGCCGACACATCGGCGTGGTGCGGGACCAGCCACTGCTGCGTGGGCTCGTAGAAGTGCACGCGGCCTTTGGCGCGCAGGTCGGCGTAGGAGGGGTACGGGTCGGCGAGAAACGCCGGGTCCCACGGGTCGAAGGCTGCCATGGACGGACGGTAGACCGACGGCCCCCCTCCTGACCAGGGGTGTCTCAGCGGATCACCGGCACCGCGAGGTGGACGGAAACGATCAGCTGCCGGCGCCGAAGTCCGGCAGCGTGACCGTGCCGTCCTCGGCGAGCGGGAAGCCCGGGTTGTAAGCGACCTCCCAGGCGTGGCCGTCCGGATCGGTGAAGGCACTGGAGTAGAACCCGATGGCGTTCACGGCGGCGGCCTTGGTCACCGTCCCGCCGGCTCGCTCCACCACGGCGAGCAGCTCGTCGACCTCCGCCTCGGACCGCACGTTGTGCGCGAGGGCGACCCCTCCGAAACCGCCCGGTGAACCGGCCTCCAGCCCGCAGTCCTCCGCCAGCTCGTCCCTCCCCCACAGCACCAGCCCCAGCCCGCCGGCCTGGAAGAAGACGGTCTCCCGGACCTCCTGCCCCCGCCACCCGAGAGCCTCGTAGAAGGCCTTGGCCCGGCCGAGATCGGAGACACCGAGGGTGATCAGAGTGACTCTCTGTTCCATACCTGGATGGTAAGGACCTCTGGCCACCTGTGACAGGCCACATCAGCGGTGACGGGCAGATCCGTCCCGGGTCCCGAGCGGCGAAGACGCAGGTGGGCTAGCCCGGGGTCACCAGGCGGGCCTCGTAGGCGAAGACCGCCGCCTGGGTGCGGTCCCTCAGGCCGAGCTTCACCAGGACCCGGCTGACATGGGTCTTGATCGTGGACTCCGCGACCACCAGGCGCTCGGCTATCTCCGCGTTCGACAGACCCTGGGCGATCAGGACCAGGACCTCCGTCTCGCGCTCGGTGAGTTCGCCGTACGCCGCGTGTGCGGAGGACATCAGGCGGGGGGAGTCGGAGAGCTTCGAGAACTCCGTGATCAGGCGCTTGGTGACCGAGGGTGCCAGCAGGGCCTCGCCGGAGGCCACCACCCTCACGCCGTCCGCCAGCTGACGGGCCGAGGCGTCCTTCAGCAGGAAGCCCGAGGCGCCCGCCCGAAGCGCCTGGTACACGTACTCGTCCAGGTCGAACGTCGTCAGCACCAGCACCTTCGCCGCACCGTCCGCCGCGACGATCTCTCTCGTCGCCTCGATACCGTTCAGCTCGGGCATGCGGATGTCCATCAGCACGACGTCCGGGGCGAGTTCACGGACCCGGTCCACCGCCTCGCGGCCGTTGACCGCCTCGCCGACGACCTCGATGTCCGGCATCGCGTTGAGCAGGACGGAGAAGCCCTCCCGCACCATCATCTGGTCGTCCGCGATCAGCACGCGGATGATGCCCTGCTTCATGCCTCACCTTCGCTCGCCAGGGCGACGGGGAGGAACACCGTCACCTCGTAACCTCCGTCGTCCGTCGGGACCGCCGTCATCTCGCCGTTCAGCATCGACACCCGCTCCCGCATGCCCGTGATGCCGTGCCCGGCGCCGGGCGAGGGCTTCAGCAGCGCCCGCGCGGGCGGCGGGTCGTTGACTATGCGCAGGCCCAGACCGCCCAGGACATAGCCGATCTCCACACGGGCGCTCGCGCCGGGCGCGTGGCGCAGGGTGTTGCTCAGGGCCTCCTGGACTATCCGGTACGCCGACAGCTCCACACCCTGCGGCAGTTCCCGCACCGCCCCGGTCACCGTCTTCTCCACGCTCAGGCCGGTGTCCCGCACATTGGCGAGCAGCACGTCGAGGTCGGCGAGGGTGGGCTGCGGGGCGTCCGGGGCCTCGTAGTCCTCGGCGCGGACCACGCCCAGGACGCGGCGGAGTTCGGTGAGCGCCGCCACCGCGTTCTCCCGGATCGTCGCGAACGCCCGCTCCAGCTCCGGCGGCGGGTTCTCCACCCGGTAGGGCGCGGCCTCTGCCTGGATGGCGACGACCGACATGTGGTGGGCGACCACGTCGTGCAGCTCGCGGGCGATGGTGGTGCGCTCCTCCAGCAGGGTGCGCTTGGAGCGCTCCTGCGCGGTCACCGTCTGCTGCGCGGTCACCTCCTGCCGGGCCTCCCTGCGGGTGTGCCAGACGGCGACGACGAGCAGGATCAGTGCGGAGAAGACCAGCATGGGGGCGGTGTCGTCGCCGTAGTAGAAATTCGGGCCGAAGAGCACGTCCGCCAGGAAGCCGTAAGCCGCGGTGAGGGCCCATATGTACGCGGCCGTGCGCGGCCTGGTGCGTATGGCCACGACCGTCAGCACGGTCAGGTGGCAGGCGAAGCTGGCGGGCAGCCAGGGATAGCCGTCATAGGTGTTGCCGAAGAACTGACTGACCGGAGTGGCGGCCATGGACAGCCAGAACGCTCCGATCGGCCGGAGCATGCTCAGCAGGATCGGGAGCAGGGCGAGCGGCCCGAGCAGGACGGCCTCGTCGCCGGTGTCGACCGTGGCCATGAGCAGTGTGATCACGGCGATCGCGGCGAGCACGGCGTGCGGTGTCCAGGCCACGTACTCGCGCACGCGGCCGGGCAGCCGCCGGGTCAGCGGGCCGTCGACCCGCATCCGGGGCAGCGGGCGGTAGGCGAAGGCGTCGTGGAACAGGTCCTGCCGCAGCCCGCGCAGGGCGTTCACGGCCAGTCGGTACTCCGGGCTCCGCGGCTTGGCCCCGTCCCCCGGTGGCGGCGTCTGCATCTGGGTCGTCTCGGTCACATACAGAACCGTAGGCGGAGGCGGGGGCCGCGGTCGTCACCAGTGAGAGGGGTCCTGCGGGATCCGTCTCAGGTACTACGGGTCCTGCCCGGGCCCGTGACCAGGACGGCCCGCCGGCGGGCGCTCAGTACCCCGACGGCCGCACCAGCCCCGACTCGTACGCGAACACCGCCGCCTGGGTGCGGTCCCGCAGTCCCAGCTTCACCAGGATCCGCCCCACATGGGTCTTCACCGTCTGCTCGGCCACCACCAGCCGCGCGGCGATCTCCGCGTTCGACAGGCCCGCCGCGATGAGCGCCAGGACCTCCGTCTCGCGCTCGGTCAGGTCGCCGACGCGTTCCTTGAGCGGGCCGCGGGGGCGGTCGCCGAGACGGGAGAACTCGGTGATCAGGCGTCGGGTGATGCCGGGCGCGAGGAGGGCGTCGCCGGCCGCCACCACCCGGACCGCCTCGGCCAGCTGGTCCGCGGAGGCGTCCTTCAGGAGGAAGCCGGAGGCACCGGCGCGCAGTGCCTCGTAGACGTACTCGTCGAGGTCGAACGTGGTCAGCACGAGCACCCTGATCTCGGGGGTCGCCTCGGTGATGCGGCGGGTGGCCTCGATGCCGCCGAGCTCGGGCATCCGGATGTCCATCAGCACGACGTCCGGGGCGAGTTCGGCGACCCTCGCCACGGCGTCCAGGCCGTCGACCGCCTGGCCGACCACCTCGATGTCCGGCTGGGTGTTGAGCAGCACGGTGAAGCCCTGCCGGACCATCTGCTGATCGTCGGCGATGAGTACGCGGATGGGGCTGCTCGTCATACGGTGCCGTCCTTGAGATCGCCGGTCGGGAGGAACGCGAACACCTTGTAGCCGCCGTCCGGAAGAGGGTGTGCCGTCATGGAACCGTCGAGCATCCCGACCCGTTCCCGCATACCGAGCAGCCCGTGCCCGGCGCCGGGCGACGGCGGCACGGACCGTGTCGGCGGCGAGTTGACGATCTCCACGATCAACCCGTAGGCGGTGTGCCGGAGTTCGACATGGGCGACCGCGCCCGGCGCGTGCCGCAGAACGTTGCTGAGCGCCTCCTGCACGATCCGGTACGCCGACAGCTCCAGGCCGGGCGGCAGCGCGCGGGGCTCGCCCCGCACGTCGACCTCGACGCGCAGTCCGGCCGCCCTGGTGTTCTCCACCAGAGCGTCGAGCCGGTCGAGGGTGGGCTGCGGGGTGTGCGGGGCGGTGCCGGTGCCGGGCTCGACGGGGTCCGGGGAGTCGGGGTGCTCGGAGCGCAGGACGCCCAGGACGCGGCGGAGTTCGGTGAGCGCCTCCAGCGCGTTCTGCCGGATGCCGGCGAGGTTCTCCTTGAGCTCGTCGGGCGGGTTCTCGACCAGGTGCGGGGCGACCTGGGCCTGGATGGAGATCACCGACATGTGGTGGGCGACCACGTCGTGCAGTTCGCGGGCGATCCGGCTGCGCTCCTCCAGCAGGGTGCGCCGGGCACGCTCCTCGGTGGTGAGGGTGGTCTGCTCGACGAGTTCCTGACGGGCCTCGCGGCGGCCCCGCAGGGCGATGCCGAGCACCACGACGACCAGGGCCAGGGCGACCGCGAGGACCCCGGTGGACTCATAGTGCGCGCCGCCCCACAGTCCCTGCAGGGCGTAGGTGGCCAGTGCGGTCAGCGCCAGCGCCTCCGCGGCGACCCGGGTGCGGACGCGCAGGGCGAGCAGCAGGAGCACGAGCAGGTGGGCGATGATCCCGGCCGCCGTCCAGGGCCAGGTGAAGCCGCCCGCCGGCCCCCCGAGCTTGCCGTGCACGGCGATGGCTCCCATCACGGTGCCCGTCAGGGACAGCCACCACGCCGGGATCGGACGCCACATCGCGAGGACGACCGCGCCACCCTGGCCGAGTGCGATGAGGGAGGCCCATCCGAAGGCCACTCCGGCGTTGTCCTGGAGCTGGGGCAGTGCGCCGGCTGTGACGCCGAACGCGGCCAGGCAGAGCAGGCCGTGCGGCAGCCAGCGCAGCCACACCGACGGGGGCAGCGGATCCGCGCGGGCGGTCCACAGGTCCTCGCGCAGCAGTCGCAGCCAGCGCAGCACACGGCCCATGACCACGTGCTGGATCCCCGTTTCCGTCACGCGCCCCACCCTAGACACGGGTCACCCCCACCGGTGTCTCCCGGTCGGACGGACGGTGTGCCCGGACCACTCGTGAGCCGCTCGCCTTCCGCGGAGTCCGGCTCCGGCGGCCGCCCTGTTCGTAGGGGCGGAACGCGGTCCAGCAGACGGCGAGCGCGAGCGCGAACACCGGGAGCCAGGCGAGGCGGGCGGCGACCCAGCCGAGGCCGTCGGGGACGGTGTGCAGTCCGGGCAGGCGGCCGACGAGGAGGCCGGTGGCCGTGGTCGCCATCAGGGCCGTCTGATGCCAGAGGAAGATCGTCATCGCGGAGAGGTTCACCAGGGCGACCGCCGCCCAGGCCGACGGACGGCGCATCGCTCGACGCAGCCGGTCGCGCAGCAGCAGGGCCAGACCGCACTGGGCCAGGCCGAAGGTGACGGCGGCCAGCGTGGGCGGGTTCAGATTGGAGACCGGGGCGCCGGGGACGCCGACCATCGACGCCGGGTAGCCGGCCCAGGCGACCAGGGCCGCGGTCACCGCCGCGCCGCCGGTCAGCAGGATCCAGCCCGCACGGCGACGGTCCAGTTCGCCGCGGGTCCAGGCCGCGCCGAGGGTGTACGGGACGAGCCAGCCCGCCACCACGTTGACCCAGCCGAGCCAGGAGGGGCCGCCGAGACCGAAACGGAGCAGGTCGACGTGGAGGACGACGGCCAGCGGCCACAGGGGGCTCAGCCGGGTCAGCACGGGGGTGGCCGCCGTCAGCGCGGCGAACACGACGAGGAACCACAGGGGCGACAGGGCCAGCTTCACCAGGGTGTGGACCGTCCCGGACTCCGCGCCCGTGAGCAGCAGGCCGGCGGCGATCACCGTCCACAGGGTCAGGACGGCGGCGACCGGTTTGAACAGCCGGGACAGCCGGGCGGTCAGCCACTCGCCGTACGTCGTGCCACGCGCCCGCGCCGAGGCGTGGCTCCTGGTCGCCACATGACCGCCGACCAGGAAGAACACCGCGAGGGTCTGGAAGGCCCAGGAGATGGGGGCGAGCCAGGGCAGGTGCTGGAGCGGGCTCGCGGTGTGCAGGGCGCGGCCGTCGGCGACCAGGGCGGTCACCAGCCAGTGGCCGAGGACCACGCCGAGGATCGCGAAGGCGCGCAGGGCGTCCACCGCACGGTCGCGGCCGGCGGGCGTGGCTGCGTCGACGCGGGCGGCGCCCTCGCGTGCGGCCGCCCAGCCCTGTCGTATGCCGCTTGTGGAGCGCGGGGTCGTGTCACGCACGGGTCACCTCCGAGGTGTGTCCCAGGACGATCCGGGCCAGGTTGGTCAGGGAGACCGAGCCCGGGGTGAAGTAGTCGCTGTGGCCGCCGTCGCCCGCGGCGAACACCTGCGCGCCGAAGGCCGGGGACACGGGGTCGGTGCCGAAGCCGACGGTGACGCCGAACAGGTTGGTCCTGACGTGCGGGACCTCGGCCACCCAGTCGTCGCTGCCGCGTGCCGCCCAGACGCGGGCGCGGGTGTGCAGGGCCGCCGCGTCATCGGCTCCGGTGCCGGGGCTGCCGAGGAGGACCAGGTCGGTCGCGTCCAGGTCGGTGGCGGCTCGGGCGCAGACGACCGAGCCGTAGCTGTGGCAGAGGAGGGAGACGGTGGCCTGGCGGCCGGCTATGCCGTGGAGTTGGCGCAGGAACCCGCGCAGGTGGGGGGCGGCTTGGTCGGCTCGGCCGGTGGTGGTGACGGTCGGGCTGATCGTGGCCGGGGTTTCGTAGCCGAGCCAGGCGATGACCGCTGTGTGGGGGCCGGTGCGGGTCAGCTGCTCGTGGAGGGCGGCCGCGGCCCTGTGGAAGCGGTCGTAGGTGTCGAGGGAGGTGTCGGAGCCGGGGACGAGGACGGCGATGTGGTCCGCGTGGGCGAGGTCGCCGAAGACCTCGGTGGCCTGTCCGGAGCCCCGGCCGTCGAAGTGGAGGAAGTGACGGGAGGGGGCCGCCATGGCTCGGTCGGCGGCGGCCCTCGCGGCGTCGCCGTGGGCCGCGGCCATGCGGGACGCCTCCGCGGCGTTGGCGCGGTTGGCCGAGTAGGCCTCGTCCAGTGTGGTTGGCGTCAGGGGGGCGAGGGTCGCAGGGGCCGGGGCCGGGATCTCGGCGTGGGTCGCGGCGGAGAGGGGGAGCACCACGGCGCCGGTGATGAGGGCCGCGAGGGTGGCTCGGCGCCATCTGCGGGTGCGGCGGTGCGGGGGCTGGGCGGGGGCGGATGCGCTCGCGGACGCCGACGCCGACGCCGACGCCGACGCCGGCACCGACGCCGACGAGGTGCGCGGCGACGACGGCTCATCGCTGCGCGGCTGTGCCTGCCCGCCGCCGCGTCGGACCCGCGCGGTCGCCCTCGGCGCCGCTGTCCTGACCCCCGTCGCGAACCCCACGGCCGCCTCCCTCCCAGACCGCCCGTCCATCGGGCTTGTCTGGTGGGGAAGTTACGGATCCGACCGCGTGGTCCACGTCCCGCCGGGGAGCCAATTCGCGACGTAGCTCTCAGGTACTACGGGTATCAGAGGCGCCGGGTCAGCCCCGGATCGGCGCCGCCGCAGGCGCCGTCACCGGGCCGGGCGCCGTCACCACGCCAACTGCGCGATCTCCTCCACGACCACCGCACAGGCGTCCGCCGCCGGATCGATCAGCGGGAAGTGACCGACGTCCTCCAGCAACGTCAGCCCCACCACCTCCCCCGCCTTCGCCGCCGCGTCCGCGTACGCCTCGGCGACCGCCTCCGGCACATCCACATCCGAACGCCCCTGGACGAGCGTCGTCGCGATGCCGGTCGGCAGCAGCAGCGCGGGGTCCGCGTACGGCCGCCGCTCCCCGAAGTGCGCCTCCCCACCGAGGAGTTGCAGCGCGGCGCCCTCGCAGACGTCCAGCTTCCCCGCGACCGTGAAGTCCGCGATCGGAGCCAGCGCCACCACGCCCCGCAGCGGCGTGGGCCGGTCCGTGCGCCACGGGGCGTCCGCGGGCAGCACATGACGGGCCGCCGCCCACAGCGCCAGGTGACCGCCGGCCGAGTGCCCGGTGATCACCATGCGCCGCGGATCGGCCTGCGGCAGGAGCTGCCGGACGAGATCGGGAAGCGCGTCCAGCGCCGCCGCGACATCGTCGAACGTGTCCGGCCACCGCCCCGCGACAGGCGCCGCGACGGACCCCGCGCCCGGCTCCGGCCCGCCCTGCCCCGGCAGCACCGCGCCCCTGCGGTACTCGACGTTGGCCACCGCGAACCCCCGCCGCGTCAGGAAGTCCGCGAAGGGAGTGATGTGGCGCCGGTCGTACGGCGCGCGCCACGCACCCCCGTGCAACACGATCACGAGTGGCGCCAGGCTGACGTCACCCTTCGGTGCGTAGAAGTCGATCACCTGGTCGGGGTGGTCCCCGTACGCCGCGCTGACGTCGGGGTCGACGGGCGGGTGGGAGAAGGCCGACTCCTCCTCGGCGGCGGCGCGGGCTGCTGCGGAGTCGTCCGGCATGCTCCAACCTCTCAGCGACGTAACGTATTTGGACGAGACGGATTGGCGGACCTGGAGAGAATTCGGCCGTTGGCGGGGACGGTACCAGGCCGGTGACGTGCACGGACAACGCGGATGTCACGCTCGGTGAGGGTTAAACGGTTCTGCTGTGTCGTTACTCTGGCGCCGGAAGCCCAGCGCGCACCAAGGAGGCCGTTATGTCCGCCGAGCCCGGCACCCTGCGTCCCGGAGGGCGTACCGCACGTGTCCGTGCGGCCGTGCTGCGGGCGGCCGGTGACGTGCTCGCCGAGCACGGATTCGCGCATCTCGATCTCGCGGACGTCGCCCGTCGGGCGGAGGTCGGCAAGACCACCGTCTACCGGCGGTGGGGCTCCGTCACCGCGCTGGTCGCCGATCTGCTCGCCGACATGGCCGAACAGTCGCTGCCGCGCGAGGAGACCGGGTCCGTACTGGGCGACCTCCTGGCCAACTCCCGCCTGGTGCAGCGCACTCTCGCCGACCCCCGCCAAGGCGCCCTGTTCCGCGCGGTGATCGCGGCCGCCGCCTGCGACGAACGTACGGCACAGGCCCTGCGCCGCTTCTACGACGTCCGGGTCGCGGAGTGGGCCCCCTGCGTCGAACAGGGCGTACAGCGCGGGGAGTTGCCGCGGGGCACCGACGCGGAGACCGTCGTACGAGCGGTGTCGGCACCGCTCTACTACGCGCTGCTGACCACCGGAACGCCCCCGGACCCGGCAGCGGCCGACCGCGCCGCCCGGGCGGCCCACGCGGCAGCCCTGGCGGGGGTGTACGCCACCGCCAGGTGACCGGCGTGCCCCGCACCGACAGGCTGTCGCGACCCGGCGCTCAACCGGCGACCGCCGAACCGCGACAGCAACGCCTCACGCCACGACCTCCCCCAGCACCCGGGCCGCCCGCTCCACGTCCCCGAACCCGACGTACAGCGGCGTGAACCCGAACCGCAGCACGTCCGGGGACCGGAAGTCGCCGACCACACCCCGCTCGATCAGCCGCTTCATCACGTCCCCGGCGTCGTCGCAGCGCAGCGCCACCTGACTGCCGCGCTCCTCGTGGGCCGCCGGAGTCACCGGCTCCACCCGCCCCGCGGGCACGTACGCGGCCACGCACTCCAGGAAGAAGTCCGTCAGCGCGAGGGACTTGGCGCGCACCGCCTCGATCGAGACGCCGTCCCACACCTCGAGGGCCGCCTCCAGCGCCAGCATCGACAGGATGTCCGGCGTACCGACCCGCCCGCGCAGCGCACCCGGCGCCGCCTCGTAGTCGGGCCGCATCCCGAAGGGCTCCGCGTGGGAGTTCCAGCCGGGCAGCGGGGAGTCGAAACGGTCCTGGAGACCGGAGCGCACATAGAGGTACGCCGGTGAACCGGGCCCGCCGTTCAGGTACTTGTAGGTGCAGCCGACCGCCAGGTCGACCCCGTGCTCGTCAAGGCCCACCGGCAGCGCGCCCGCGCTGTGGCACAGGTCCCAGACCACCACGGCACCGGCCGCGTGCACGGCCGCCGTCAGCCCGGGCAGGTCGTGCAGCCGGCCCGTGCGGTAGTCGACATGGTTCAGCAGCACGGCCGCCGTACGCTCACCCAGCACCCCCGGCACCTCGGACGGTGTCACGGGACGCAGCGTGCAGCCGGTCATCCGGGCCGCGGACTCGGCGATGTACCCGTCGGTGGGGAAGGTGGTCGCGTCGACCACGATCTCGTCCCGACCGGGCCCCGCCATCCTGACCGCCGCCACAAGGGCCTTGAACACGTTGACACTTGTGGAGTCACCGACCACGATCTGCCCGGCCGCCGCCCCCACCAGCGGGGCGATCAGATCGCCGATCCGCTCGGGCGCGGTCCACCAGCCGCTCTCGTCCCAGGACCGGATGCGCAACGCACCCCACTGCCGTCGTACGACGTCCTCGACCCGTCCCGGGACGGCGGCGGGCAGCGCACCCAGCGAGTTCCCGTCCAGGTACACGACGTCGTCGAGCACGAACTGCGCACGCAGGGCCGCCAGTTCGTCGGCGGCGTCCAACTTCTCGGCACGCACGATGAGTTCAGACATGGGACCGCGCCGTCCACAGCTCGGGGAACACGTTCTTCTGCGCGCGCTTCTCCAGCCAGGCCACCCCGGCCGAACCACCCGTGCCCGCCTTGGAGCCCATCGCGCGCCGCGTGGCCACCAGATGGTCGTTGCGCCAGCGCCACACCAGCTCGGCGACATCGGTCAACGCCTCGCCCAGCCGGGCGACTTCATCCGTGGCGTCACCGGAGTAGACGGCGGTCCAGGCCGCCTCGACCTCGGCCGACGGCTCGTAGCGCCGCGACACGTCACGGCTGAGCACCGGCTGCGGGATGGCGTGCCCGCGGCGCGCCATCAGCCGCAGCACCTCGTCGTACAGGCTCGGCTCGTGCAGCGCCTTCTCCAGCTCCGCGTGCACACGCGGCGCGCCACGGTGGGGCACCAGCATGGACGCGGACTTCTCGCCGAGCAGGAACTCCATCCGGCGGTACATCGCGGACTGGAAGCCGGAGCCCTCGCCGAGGGCGGCACGGTAGGAGTTGAACTGGGCCGGCGTGAGCTGTCCGAGCGGCTTCCAGGACGCGTTCAGCGCGTCCAGCTCGCGGACGGAACGCTTCAGGGCGTCGACCGCGACCGGCACGTCGTCGGAGCGGAGCGCTCGCGCGGCGGTCTCCCACTCGTGGACGATGACGGTGAACCACAGCTCCATGACCTGGGTCGTGACCAGGAAGACCATCTCTCCGGGATCGTCGGAGAGGGTGTGCTGGAGGTGGGTGAGCACGTCCGCCTTGACGTAGTCCTCGTACGGCGTCGTGCCTTCGAAGTCGAGATGCGGAGTCTCTGGCTCCTGAACGTCATGAGCCTCGTGGGACATCGCTGTCTCCTGTTATGTACTCCGGGTAGCGGTCCGCCCCTGCCGTTACCGACACGGGGGCCCCGGTCCCCGCCAGGCATCCTCTTCGATGGTCCCGCGAAAAGGCAAGGTTCGCCCCATCACACCGGGCGGACCCGGCACCGCCGCCTGTACTACGGTTCTGGAGCGCGCGGGACCGCGCCGGGGGAAGGCATGTGCTGGGGGAGAAGCGTTGAACGCTCGGATTCTGGTGGCCGAGGACGACGAGAAGCAGTCCCGACTGATCCGGATCTACCTGGAGCGGGAGGGAAACGCGGTGCACGTCGTGGCCGACGGCCGCGCCGCGCTGGAACGGGCCCGTTCGTCGAAGCCGGATCTCATCGTGCTCGACGTCATGCTCCCGCTGGTCGACGGACTCGACGTCTGCCGCATCCTGCGCACCGAGTCGGCCGTCCCGATTCTGCTGCTGACCGCCCGCACCACCGAGGAGGACATGCTCCTCGGCCTGGACCTCGGCGCCGACGACTATCTCACCAAGCCGTACAGCCCCCGCGAACTGACCGCACGGGTACGGGCGTTGCTGCGCCGCTCCAGGAACTCGGGCGGTGCCGCGGAGCCCGCGGTGCTGCGCGTCGGTGCGGTGGAGCTGGACACCGCGCGCTTCGAGGTCCGCGTCGCCGGACGGCCGGTGACGCTGACCGCGAAGGAGTTCGCCATCCTGGAGATGCTGGCGCGGGAACCGGGCCGGGTCTTCACCCGGGCGCAGATCATCGAGCGCGTCTTCGGCTTCGACCGGGACGTCATGGAGCGGACCGTCGACGCCCACATGATGAACATGCGCCGGAAAGTGGAGGCGGACCCGCAGCGGCCACGCCTCCTGGAAACGGTGTACGGCCGGGGCTACCGCCTCGCGGAGGGCTCGGACTCAGCCCGCTCCTGAAGCCCTCGAAGTCCCCGCAGCCCCTGAAGCTCCGGACCCGCCGACGCCGTCCGGTACCGCCGGCAGGCTGACCCGGAAGGTCGTGCCCACGCCGACCGCGCTGCGCACCTCGATCGTGCCCCGGTGGTCGGTGACGATCTGGCGGGCGATGGACAGCCCCAGACCGCTGCCGCCGGTCGCCCGCCCCCGGGAGGCGTCGGCCCGCCAGAAGCGGTCGAAGAGATGCGGCAGGTCCTCGGCCGCTATCCCCCTGCCGGTGTCCCGGATCTCCATCTCCGCGACGGCCGGCTCGCCCTGTGCGAGACCTTGTGGGAGCAGGGCCAGGGTCACGGTCCCGCCCGCCGCGGTGGCCCGCAGCGCGTTGCCGACCAGGTTGCCGACGACCTGGCGCAGCCGGTCCGGGTCCGCGGTCACGATGACGGGCCCCGGCGCCTGCAGCTCGAGCGCGACGCCCGCCGCCTCGGCCTGGGCGCGGTGGGCGGTGCGGCCGGCCTCCAGGAGGTCGCGCAGATCGACCGCGACGGGGTGGTAGGTGAGCGCGCCGGCCTCCGCCAGGGCGAGATCCTGAAGATCGTCCACGACCCGCTGCTGCAGCAGTGCCTCCTCGTGGAGCGAGGCGAGCAGTTCCGGGGTCGGCTCGACGACACCGTCCCGCAGGGCCTCCAGATAGCCGCGCAGATTGGCCAGCGGGGTGCGCAGCTCGTGCGCGATGTCACCGGTGAGGCGGCGCTGGCGCTCCTCACCGGCCTGGAGGGAGTCGGCCATGCGGTTGAAGGCGCCGCCGAGCTGCGCGATCTCGTCCCGGCCCAGCACGGGCACGCGTCGCGCCAGGTCGCCCTCGCCCAGCCCCTTCGCGGCCAGGGTGATGGCGCGGACGGGGCGCAGTACGGCCCTGCTCAGCAGCAGGGCCCCGAGGATGACCGCGAGAGCCACTCCCACCGCGACGGCCACGGTGGGCGCGGCGGCCAGGGTGGGCGGCGCGTCGTTCCGGACACCGAGACGGATCTCCAGACGCGGGGGCGCGTCGGCGGCGACCCGCTCGTTGAAGACCCGCCGCAGGCAGTCGACGGGCCGCTGCTCGGACTCACACGGCCGGAGGGCGGCAATATCCTCCTGGGTCGGTCTCTCCGCCTTGGTGCCCGGCCGCACACACTGAGCGGGCCGGCGGTCGGTGCTGATCCGGGGGACGCCGTTGTCGCCCGGCCGGGCCGTCACCTGGGCCCCGGCCCGCGTCAGACACGCCGCGTAGACCACTGTGGCGCGGTACTCGGCGATCGTCACGGCGGTGATCTTCATCGCTCCCCGCGGCACCAGACCCGCGGGGAGCCGCAGGACGGGGCGCGCGTCCACCAGCACCGCGGGCTGACCGCTCAGCGCCCGGGGAGTACGGCCGGCCAGGGCGTCGGAGTCGGCGAGCAGGACGTCGGACTCGGTGGCGATCCGGATGCGCTGACCGGTGTCCCGGGCGAGCTCGGCCACGGTCGGCGACAGTCCCTCCCAGGTGCCGTGGGCGAATCCGTAGGCCTGGAGTTCGCCGGTGATCCGGGAGACCTCCTGGCGGCCGGCCGCGGCGGTCTCCTGCACCTGACGGTTGGCCTGCCGCAGGGTCAGCCAGGCGGTGGCGGCGGTGGCGGCCAGCGCGACCACCATGAGCAGACCGAGAACCCTGATCCGGAAGCTCATCGCGGTCCGCCCTCGGCCGCCGCAGCGCAGGGACTCAACGTGACTCCTGTTCCGTACGGGACCGCCGGGACCACCGGGACCGCCGACGAGGAAGGGGCGACAAGGAATGTCCGACGGTACTCACGTGCCGGCCAGCGCCTCCGTCGGCGCCAGCCTGCTCGCCCGGACCGCCGGGTACAGGCCGGCGATCATGCCGATGAGCAGCGTCGCGGCGACGCCCGCCACGCTCGCCCAGGCCGGGACGACCGTAGGCCAGTCGCGGCTGAGGGCATAGCCCGCGGTGATGAGGGTGCCGAGGACCGTTCCGGCCAGGCCGCCGATGAGGGAGAGCAGCAGGGACTCCGTCACGAACTGTGTGCGGATCTGGCCCCGGGTCGCTCCGAGGGCGCGGCGCAGGCCGATCTCCCCACGCCGTTCCAGGACAGAGATGACCATGGTGTTGCCCACGCCCACGCCACCGACCAGCAGGGCGACCCCGCCGAGGCCGAGCAGCAGTCCGGTCAGCGCGGACTCGGTGGCCTCCCGGGCGGCGAGCGCGTCGGAGGGCCGTGAGATCCGTACCTCGCCCGGATTCTCGGGGTGGGCGGTGGCCGGGAGCACCGCCCGTACCGCGGTGACCTCGCTGTCCTGGGCGCGCACGTACACCGTCGACGGATGGCCCTCGAAGCCCAGATAGGTCCGGGCCGCCGACCAGCCGACCAGGGCGGCGCTGTCGAGCTCCGGAGCGAGCGGTACCGGATCGAGGACGCCGATCAGCGAGAACCAGCGGCCGCCGAGCCAGAGACGGGTCCCCGGGGTGTACACGTCGAGCCTCTGGGCGGCCGTGGCGCCGAGGACGACGGCGGGGTACTCGTCGGTCGCGGAGTCCAGCCAGCGGCCCCCGCGGACCTGACCGCCGACGGCGGGAAGGAGTTCGCGGCCGGCCGCGAGAACGGTCAGCGAGCCGGTGCGGCCGATGGCGATGCGCTCGTTGCGGTACACGTGGGCGTCGGTCGCGCCGGTCGCCGCGACCTGCCGCACCGGCGGAATCCGGCGGATCATCGAGACGGCCTCGTACGGCAGTTCGGCCTTCTCTCCCGCGAGGGACTCGCCGGGGGCGACCCGCAGCAGGTTCGTACCGAGCGCGTCGAGCCGCCGGTCCACCTCCGCCTGTCCGGAGCCGGAGATACCGACCACCGCGATCATGGCGGCGACGCCGATGGCGATACCGAGCGCGGACAGGAAGACCCGCAGCGGCCGGGTCCGCAGACCGGTCCCGCCGAGCCGTACGACATCGGCGGGCCGGAGCCGCGCGGCGCGCAGCGGTTCCCGCCGGACGGAGTTCGGCACGCTGTCCTTCACCGCTGCGCTCCGCTCGTCGTGCCGCGCACCGTGTCGCCGACCAGCCGGCCGTCGCGCATCTCGATACGACGGGGCAGCCGGGCGGCGATCTCCCGGTCATGGGTGATGACCACGACCGTCGTACCGCCCGCGTGCAGTTCGCGCAGCAGTTCCAGTACGGCGGCTCCCGACCCGGAGTCGAGGTTTCCGGTCGGTTCGTCCGCCAGCAGCACCGACGGTCCGCCGACCACCGCGCGGGCGACCGCGACGCGCTGCCGCTCGCCGCCGGAGAGCTGGTGCGGCAGATGGTGGACGCGGTGGCTGAGCCCGACCCGGGCCAGCGCGGCCGCGGCCCTGGCCCGGCGGCGGCGCACCGGGACGCCGGCGTAGAGCAGGCCGTCCGCCACCGAGTCGAGTACCGGAACGCCCACCGCCAGGTGGAACTGCTGGAAGACGAAGCCGATCCGGGTGGCCCGCAGTGCGGAGACCTCGCGGTCGGACAGCTTCGCCACGTCGTGACCGTCGATCAGGACACGACCCGTAGAGGGCCGGTCGAGGCTGCCCATGAGATGGAGCACGCTGGACTTGCCGGAGCCCGACGGGCCGACCACGCCGACCAGTTCGCCGCGCCCGATGCGCAGACTCACGTCACGGACCGCGGCCACCGGACCCGGATACGTCTTGGAGACCGCGTCGAACTCCACGACCGCGGGCGGAAGTTCACTCACTCCGGGATCCTCACCTTCATGCCCTCGCGGACCGCGGGGCCGCTGACCTCCACCTTGCCGTCGGCGAAGAGCCCCGTCCGTACGGCGACGAACCGGCCCTGCTCGGTCTCCAGTCCGTGCCCGCCCTCGGTGAGGGCGACCAGCGCGGCGACCGGTACGGCCAGCACGTCCTTGACCTCACGGCCCACGTACTCGACGGTGACGGGCCCGCTCTCCAAGCGCCCCACGGACTTCTGGTCCCTGATGGTGACGGTGACCGGCACCGTGGCGCCGCCCTGCCCCGAGTCGCCCTCGCCACTCCCCTCGGGCGCGGTCGCCTGCTTCCCCACCGACGCCACCTCGCCCTTCACGGTCTTCCCGTCGGGCAGCCGGACGCGGACCCCTGTACCGCGTACGGCCCAGGCGGCGTCCGCGGCGGAGGCGTCGACGACGACCTTCCGGGCGGTACCGGTGTAGGTGAGGGTGTTCTCTCCGGCGGCGTCGCCGAGCCGGACGCCCGGCCGGCCGATCCGCACCTGGCCCGTGGAGTAGACGACGTCACCGAGGCCGACCGTCCCGGTCTCGGGCAGCCCGAGCGATTTCTGCCAGCGCTCGACCGCCTGGGCCGTCTTGTCGGTGAACGTCTCGTCCACCGTGAAGCCGGTGTAGCCGAGTGCGGCCAGGTTGGTCTCGAACTGCAGGACGTCCATGCCCTTGAGCTCGGTCTGCGTGGAGGGCTCGGCCGGTGCGGTGGACTCGGCCGGTGCGGTGGACTCACCGACTTTCCGGGACCCCGTGTCCGTCGTGTCCGTCGTATCCGTCGTGTCCGTGGTGTCCGTGGTGGCGGTCGTGGCGGTCAGCGCCAGATCCCGGTACATGGGCAGCCTCCCGTACAGGAGCACCACGGGACGGTCGTCGACGCGCAGCAGCACGCCCCCGCGCCGCACCGTGGCACCCTGCTCCGGCAGCCAGGTCACCGTGCCCGTCGCCCTGACCGGCAGCGGTATCTCCGTGCCGTATCCCAACCGGCCGTCCACCCGGGTGCGTTCGGTCAGCGTCGCGCGGGTGACCGGGACGACCGAGCCGGCCCGGGACGGTGCGCCCGGGCCCTCCTCCTCGCCACCGCCGAGCCCGAGAGCTCCGACGACGGCGACGGCCGTCACGACGAGGGCGACGGCGGAGGCGATGAGGGCCGTACGCCGCCTCGGTCTGCCGCGCGCCGGCAGCGGCACCGCGTCGGCCTTTTCCGCCGTGTCCGCGATATCCGCCACGATCAGCCCTTGCCGGGGCTCGGAGTCGCCGGAACCCCGATGATCGGCCCGCAGATACGGGTGGCCCGCTTCGCACCGGCCGAGGTCTGGTCCCATTCGCCCTCGCCGAGACCGTCGGGCCCCGGGTCGGGGAAGTCGGCGGCGCCGTTCTTCTGCATGCACTCGGCGTACTCGCGCTCCACCGCGATCTGCTCGGCGGAGCGCGGGGGCTGGTTGGCCTTCTCGATGCTCTCGGGCACGGCGGGCAGGTCCTTGCCGCATTTCTGGGTGGCGGCCAGGAACTTGGGGTCCTTCTTCAAGGCGCGTTGAATGTCGCCGCCGCCGAAGTCGATGTTCCCCTTGGCGTCCGGGTCCGGCGCGTCGATGCCGTTCTCCCGGAGGCACTTCACGTACTCCCGCCGGGCCTGCACATACGCGGCCACGTCGTCCCCGGCGCTCTGCGAGGCCGACACTCCGGTGCCGCCGTCGGCCGTCGGGACCTCCGCCCCGTCGCCACCGCTCCCACAGCCGCCGACCACGAACACCACGACCGAGGCCGCCACGGCCGGCAGTATCCGATACGTCCTCATCGGTTCTCCCGCTCTCCTGTCGAACCCGTCCGCGACCGCGCCGGGCAGGCCGACCGTAGGCCGGAGCCGATGAAGAACTTTTGAAGAACCTGTCAGCCGATCATGCGGCCGCGGCGGGGCGGGAAAAGCGCGGGGCCCGCCTGGTCACCGCCGGACGGGCCCCGCACCGGAGACATCCCTAGCCCAGCGTCTGTGCCGCCACGGGGGAGGAGTCCTTCAGGAACTGCGAGCAGCGCTCGTACTCCTCCTGCTCACCGATCGACCCCGCGGCGCGGGCGAGGGCGTGCAGGGCGCGCAGGAAGCCGCGGTTCGGCTCGTGCTCCCAGGGCACCGGGCCATGGCCCTTCCAGCCGTTGCGGCGCAGCGAGTCCAGACCGCGGTGGTAGCCCGTACGGGCGTAGGCGTACGACTCCACGACGCTGCCCCGCTCGAAGGCGTCGTCGGCCAGCTGGGCCCAGGCCAGCGAGGACGTCGGGTACTTCGCGGCGACATCGGCGGGCGCGGTACCGGCGGCCAGCAGCTCACGCGGCTCGGGGTCGTCGGGGAGGTGGGTCGGGGGCGGTCCCCCGAGGAGATTTTCGTGAATCGACATGGGTCAAGTCTCCTCCATCGGCGGGGGTGGCCGAGGGCCCCGCTAGGCCAGACGCTTCCGCGCCCGCTGCCCCTCCAGCGGAGGTGCCATGACGGACCCGTGGTGGAGGCACTCCGGCCGGACGCAGTCCGGTGGGAGGGTTCGTACGGTCGCGAAGGCCACGCCGGCCCCCAGCACCAGCAGCCCGGCACACACCGTCATCGCCCGTCCGAACGCGTCGTCGAAGGCGGCCGGCGACCGGTACGCCTCCTCCCCCATCCCGGCGATCAGCGGCAGCGCGGCCACCGCGATCAGGCCCGCCACCCGGGCGGCCGCGTTGTTGACACCGCTGGCCAGGCCCGCCCGCCCCACGTCCACGGAGGCCAGGACGGTCGCGGTCAGCGGGGCGACCAGGCCGACCATGCCGAGGCCCAGGACCAGCAGGGCGGGCAGGACGTCGGCGACGTACGAGGCGTCCTCGCCGACCCGCAGCATCAGCAGCATCCCCGACGCGCACAGCAGCGGCCCGGCGGTCAGCGGGATACGGGGGCCGATGCGGTCGGCGAGGGCGCCCGAGCGGGCGGAGAACAGCAGCATCAGGGCGGTGGTCGGCAGCAGGGCCGTCCCCGCGCCGAGGGCCGAGTAGCCCGAGACGACCTGGAGCTGGAGCACGGCCAGGAAGAAGAAGCCGCCGAAGGCCGCGTAGACGCAGAGCGTGACGAGGTTGACGGCGGTGAACTGCTTCGACGCGAAGATGTCGAGCGGCATCATCGGGTCGGGGCGGCGCTTCTCGACGACCACGAAGGCGACGGCGGCAGCCACCCCGGCGACGGCCGTCACCACCACCGCGAGCGACCCTTGGCGGGCCTCGATCAACGCGTACGTCACGAACGCCAGGGCCAGCGCGCCCAGCACCGCGCCGAGCACGTCGAAACGGCTGTGGACCCGTCCGTCCCCGGACTCCGGGACATGGCGCACCGCGATCGGGGCGCACAGCAGCGCCACCGGCACGTTCAGCAGGAACACCCAGCGCCAGCCCGGCCCGTCCACCAGCCAGCCGCCCAGGAACGGCCCGACCGCCGCTCCGATGCCGCCGAACCCGGACCACAGGCCGACGGCCCGGCCCCGGTCGTCGGGGTGGAAGGAGGCCTGGATGAGGGCGAGCGAGCCGGGGGTGAGGAGCGCGCCGCCGACCCCTTGCAGGGCACGGGCGGCGATGAGGACACCGGCGTTCGGCGCGAGTCCGCACAGCAGGGAGGCGGCGGCGAACCAGACCACGCCCACGACGAAGATCTTGCGCCGTCCGTACCGGTCCCCGAGCGATCCGCCCAGCAGGATCAGCCCGGCCAGCGTCAGCATGTACGCGTTGACGGTCCACTGGAGGGCGGCGAGATCCGCGTCCAGGTCTTCGCCGATACGGGGAAGCGCCACATTGACGACGGTCGAGTCCAGCAGCGCCATGCTGGAGCCGAGCACGGTGGTCAGCAGGATCCACTTGCCTTGCGGCGAGGACAGCCGGACATCGGACATGCCCCAGGTATACAGCGAGCCCGGCGCCGTAGACAGACGCCGGGCTCGTGAGGACCGCGGGTTACTTGAGCTTCGTGCCCGTGGAACGCAGGTTGGCGCAGGCCTCGGTGACGCGCGCGGCCATGCTCGCCTCGGCCAGCTTGCCCCAGGTGCGCGGGTCGTAGGTCTTCTTGGAGCCGACCTCGCCGTCGACCTTCAGGACACCGTCGTAGTTGCGGAACATGTGGTCCGCGACCGGGCGGGTGAAGGCGTACTGCGTGTCCGTGTCGATGTTCATCTTCACGACGCCGTTGTCCAGCGCGAGCGCGATCTCCGCCTCGGTGGAGCCGGAGCCGCCGTGGAAGACGAAGTCGAACGGGGACGCCTTGCCGTACTTGGCGGCCACGCCCTCGTTCAGCTCCTTGAGGAGCTCGGGGCGCAGGACGACGTTGCCCGGCTTGTAGACACCGTGGACGTTGCCGAAGGAGGCGGCCAGCAGGTAGCGGCCCTTCTCACCGAGACCGAGGGCCTCGACGGTACGGATCGCGTCGTCGACCGTGGTGTAGAGGGAGTCGTTGATCTCGTGCGAGACGCCGTCCTCCTCGCCACCGGTCGGGGTGATCTCGACCTCGAGGATGATCTTCGCGGCGCGGGCGCGCTCGAGGAGCTCCTGCGCGATGGACAGGTTGTCCGCGAGGGTCTCGGCCGAGCCGTCCCACATGTGCGACTGGAAGAGCGGGTTCTCGCCCCGGGCCACACGCTCCTCGGACACGGCGATCAGCGGCCGCACATACCCGTCGAGCTTGTCCTTCGGGCAGTGGTCCGTGTGCAGCGCGACGGTGATGTCGTACTTCTTGGCCACGATGTGCGCGAACTCGGCCAGCGCCACCGAACCGGTGACCATGTCCTTGTTGTACTGACCGCCCAGGAACTCGGCGCCACCGGTCGAGATCTGGATGATGCCGTCGCTCTCGGCCTCGGCGAAGCCGCGCAGCGCCGCGTGCAGGGTCTGCGTCGAGGTGACGTTGATGGCCGGGTAGGCGAACTTGCCCGCCTTCGCCCGGTCGAGCATCTCGTTGTAGACCTCGGGAGTTGCGATGGGCATCTGACCGCTCCTTGATTGTGCGGGTTGGCTGGTTCCTTACGGCCCTGACCTAGGGGGCGACGTCATCGTCGGCCCCATCTTTCCAGACTTGACCGGATGGTCCCGCCCTCGGTCTCAACCTGTGGATGACTCAGTCCAGGCCCAGCTCATCCTTGGAGAAGGCGAAGCGATACGGAACCCCCGCGCCCTCCTGAATCTTCTCCGCCGCACCGGTCGCGCGGTCCACGATCGTGGCGACGGCGACGACCTCGGCGCCCGCCTCCCGCACGGCCTCGACCGCGGTGAGCGGGGAGCCGCCGGTGGTGGAGGTGTCCTCGACGACCAGGACCCGACGGCCCGCGATGTCGGGGCCTTCGACGCGGCGCTGGAGACCGTGCGCCTTGGCGGCCTTGCGGACGACGAAGGCGTCGATCTTCTTCCCACGCGCGGCGGCCGCGTGCAGCATCGCGGCGGCGACCGGGTCGGCGCCCATCGTCAGACCGCCCACCGCGTCGAAGTCGAGGTCGGCGGTCAGGTCCAGGAGCACCTGACCGACCAGCGGGGCGGCCTCACCGTCGAGGGTGATGCGGCGCAGGTCGACGTAGTAGTCGGCCTCCAGACCCGAGGAGAGGGTCACCTTGCCGTGGACCACGGCCTTGTCCTTGATCTGCTGCAGCAGCGTGCCGCGTACGTCGTCCGTCATGCCTGCCAGCTTAGAGGCGGCGCCAGCTCCAGGTCGTCGAGGCCTCCAGCGGCTCCAGGGGCGTGACCAGGCGGGGCGCGGTGTTCAGGCCGTTGGGCGGCCCGGTCTGCGGCTCCACACAGACGGCCTCGGCCTGCTCGTCGTAGACCACGACCCACTCCTCGCGGGAGGCGACGGTGAGCTCCAGCTGTCCCGGCCAGGTGAGCGTGACGTCCACTCCGCCGGGCATCCCGAAGCAGTCGTCCCACGGGCCGGGCTCGGGGTCGAGACGGTTGCCGGTGGGCAGGTGGTCGTCACCGCGCTCCTCCTGCCAGGCGGCGGAGAAGGCCAGTTGTACGTCCTCGCCACCGAGGGTCCTGTTGAACCACGGGTGCCAGCCGATCTGGGCCGGGAAGGAGGAGTCGTACGTCTCGACGGACATGGTGAGCGTCACGGCGTCCGGAGTGAGGGCGACCTGTTGCGTGATCCGGCCCGGGTGGGGCCAGGGCTCGACCAGGTCGTACGTGATGACCGCCTCGTCCGTCGTCGTGCGCGCGATGCGCCAGGCGCCGTCGCGGGCGGTGCCGTGGATGGCGTGCGGCGGGGAGTTGAGCGGCATCTGATGGACCGTCGCCCCGTCCCGGAAACGGCCGTCCCTGATCCGGCCGCACCAGGGCACCATCGGGAAGCAGCCGAAGCGCTCGCCCTGCCGCAGCAGTTCGGTACCGCCGACGCGCAGTCCGCCGATCCGGCCGCCGTTTCCCGGCAGCACGGTCACCTCCGCGTCGCCCGCGGTCAGCGTGATGGGTTCGTTACTCACGGGACGACCCTACTGGGGTGATCAAGGGGGTGCTTCCGGCCATCCCCGATTCCCGCCGCCCGGACGTCGGCGCCACGGTTCCGGCCCACCTCACCCTGCTTCCTCAGTGCCGCTTGCGCAGCGCCCGGCCGACGACGATCGCCGACGCGACGACGAGGGCCGCCGCGGGGGCCGCCCAGCGGAGGGTGGAGTGCGGGGCGCCGGTCTGCGGGGCGGGCACGGGCGCGTACCGGCCGCGCGGCGGGGCGTGGTCGACCTCCTCCGCGCTCCGGCCGATCATCGTGCGGCGCGCGTGCGCGGCTTCGGCGGGGAGGTCGGGGGTGAAGCCGGCGGGGGTGGCGGGTTCGGGCTCGACGAGTCCGGGGGTGGGCTCGTCCGGGGCGTCCGGGGCGTGCGGGGCTTCGGGGGCGGTGGGTTCGTCCGTGGGCACCGCTGTGTCGTCGGCGTCGGGGACGGCCTCGGCGTCGCCCGTCGCGGAGGGTTCGAGGTCCTCGGTGGCTTCGGGGGCGAGGGGGGCGGCGGGCTCGGTGGTGCCGGCGTCCGGAGTCGCTGCCGGGGAGGCTTCGGCGGGGTCCGGAACGTCGGCGCCCTCGGCGGCGGCCGGGGGTTCGTCGCGCTCGGTGCTCTCTGCGGCCGAAGGCTCGCCACGCTCGGCGGCCGGTGGCTCGTCGCGCTCGGTGCTCTCGACGGCCGGGGACGCGGTGCCCTTGGCCGTCGGTGGCTCGGGGGCTTCGGTTGCCGGAGGTCCGGCTGTGTCGGTGGCCCGCGTGGTCTGCGTGCCCCGCTTCGGTTGCGCCGACGCTCCCAGGTGCTCCGCGAAACGGTTCAGCAGCCGGGCGACGGCCGAGGTGACGGCCTCCGGCGGAAGCTCCTTGATGCGGCCGTCGGCGGAGGCGGTGCCGTCGAAGGTGAGCCTGGAGCCGCCGTCGGCCTCGTCCACCCTCAGCGTGAGGGCGAGTTTCACCACGCCGGTGCCACGGGCCTCGGTGGCGTCGCCCTCGACAGCGTAGGAACCGTCGTCCTGGGCGGAGAGGCGGGCCGAGCCGCGGTAGGTGATGGTGTGGCTGCCGACGCGCACTTTCAGCCGCCCGGTGACGGGCTCGGCGCCGACGTCCTGCTGGAGCCCGGGAACGGCCCGGGCGAACCGAACGGGATCGGCCAGCGCCTCCCTGAGCCGCTCGGCCGGAACCGGAACGAACACCTCATGCTCCATGGTGGGCGAGCCTACCCAGTGGGCGCCGCCGCGCACCCTGGTTGGTCGAAAGTGACCGCGCGTCGGCGCGGGCCTCAATAGCGCGGATGCACCAGCGTCGACACCTCCGCTCCCTCGACCCGCGTCTCCTCCGCCGCCCTCCCGTCCGCCTCCAGTCCCGCCTGCGTCAGCGTCCGCTCCGACTCGTGGGAGTCGAGTCGCAGGACCGGGCGGCGGGCAGCGGCCAGGACGAACCCCCAGTCCCGCGGCGCCCGGCTCGCCCCCGTCGTACGGTCCGGGCCCGCGGCGAAGCCGGAGTCGCGGCCGCCCACGCAGTACGGCACCGTCCTGAGCCCCGCCGCGCGGATCGTCCTGTCCACCGTCCAGAAGACGCGGGGGCGGCTCGACACCGGACCGGCGTGCACCACCAGGCGCCCTCCGGGAGCCAGCGCCCGCCTGGCCAGGCCGTAGAACTCCTGGGAGTACAGCTTCGTGCTGGCCGTGATCCCGGGGTCGGGCAGGTCCGCGATCACCACGTCGTACACGCCCCGCGGCGCCCCCCGCAGCCAGTTGAAGGCGTCGCCCGTGGTGACCTGGACGCGCCTGTCGTCGTACGCGTGGCCGTTCAGCGCGGACAGCGCCGGGTCCTCGCGGGCCAGCCGTACCACCCCCGCGTCGAGTTCCACGACGTCCACCCGGTGCACATCCGGGTGGCGCAGCACCTCGCGGGCCGCCAGGCCGTCACCGCCGCCCAGGATCAGCACGCGTGCGTGCTCGCCGTACATCGCGGGGTGGACCAGTGCCTCGTGGTAGCGGTGTTCGTCGCGGCCGCTGACCCGCAGCCGGCCGTCGAGGAAGAGGTCGAGAGGGCGGCCTTGCGTGCCGCCGGTGAGGACGACCTCCTGGACGTCGGTCTGGAGGGCCACGCGTACGTCGTTGCCGTACACCGCCTGGCGGGCCGCCCGTTCGAAGTCGTCGACCAGGACGGCGGCCGCGGCCAGGGTGCCGAGCACGGCGAGGTTGGTGATCAGCAGCAGACAACGGGCCCGGCAGGACAGGTCCCGGCGGAAGAGGCCCAGCACCAGCGCGCCGCCCACGATCACGTTCACCGTGCCGGTGATCAGGGCGCCCGTCAGCTGGCCCAGCAGTGGCAGCAGCAGGAACGGAAAGGCCAGGCCGCCGACCAGCGCGCCCACGTAGTCCGCCGCGAACAGGTCCGCCACCGCGCCGCCCGGGTCCTGGCGGCGGATGCGCTGGATGAGCTCCATCAGCAGCGGGACCTCGGCGCCGATCAGCAGGCCGATGGCGAGGGAGAAGGCGACGAGGAGGCAGCGGGAGCCGTTCGCCCAGATGCCGCCCCAGTCGCCGGTCCAGGCGAAGGCGGCGTACAGGGCCATCGCGCTGAGGCCGCCCACGAGGGCGAGGGCGGCCTCGATCGCGCCGAAGGCGGCGGCCGCGTGCCAGCGCAGCCGCTTGGCGAAGAGCGAGCCGATACCCATCGCGAAGACCATGACGGACAGCACGACGGAGGCCTGGGTGACCGAGTCGCCGATCAAGTACGAGGCGAGGGCGACCAGTTCGAGTTCGTACACCAGTCCGCACGCGGCGCAGACGAAGACGCCCGCGAGGACCAGGAACCTGCCGATCCCGGGCCGGACGGGAAGCCGCGCGGGCCCGGCCCAGGGCGGCGTGGTGCCGGGTGGGGCGGGCGCGTGCGGTTCGATCACGTTGCGACGGTACGTCACGCCCGGTGTACGCTTCGTCACCCACACGTGTGGAACTGCGGGTCAATCGGGCGCGTGGCGTTTGTGCGACGTGAAGGGTGATCTCGTACGGGATCCCGGGCGTGCCGTCAGGCGCCGCTCGGGGTGAGCCGGCCCGCCGGGACTCTCACCCCCACCCGGGTCCGGGTCGCCACCAGCTGTCCGTCCTGCGGGTACGCGTGCCAGGTCCGCCACAGCACCTGCCCCTCGTGGCGCTGGGCCAGCAGCGCGGTGAAGGCGTGCGGGCTGCCGGGGAAGACGCCGGCGAGTCCGTGCGGGTGGTCGGAGACAAGGGCCAGCAACTCCTGGGCACGGCCCGCGAACTGACCCGGCGAGAGGACCTCCACCCGGGCCGCGAACTCGTACTCCCAGTCGCCGACCCGCTTGGCGACGCCCAGCGGCAGCGGTGTGCTGCTGCCCGGGATGCACGCCACCGTCTCCGAACAGGTGCCCCGCTCCTCCTCCAGGAGCACCTGATGGGACGCTCCGAGGAGTCTCAGCTCCAGCTTCGTTCCGTCGAACACGAGGTCGAGGGTCGCCAGTGCGGGGAGCGGCTCGCGCCCCAGGGCCCAGGCGAGGTCGGCCGCGCGCGTGTCGGTGTACGAGGTTTTCAGGGTCGTGAGCATGGATCGGCTCCGCTAGGCACGCAAAGGAAGAAAAGGGAGGTGTGGGTCCGACGCGCTCGGGTCGACACCGGCGGGGATTCGGCCCGGTCGGCCCGGTCGGAAGATCGGCAGGGGTGGCTCTGGGACGTCCGAAGGGCCGCTGCGTCAGGTGATTTAGAGAGAATCATGAACTGTGGCGCCGCCACAGCGTTTTTACCCAACTTCGTGGGGTTTCCATCCCTCAGAGGGCTCCACAGTTCAACTGTTCAACTACGGCGCACGCCAGGCCCGCCAGGGCGTGCGCCGGAGCGGCCGGGCGCTCTCGGCACACGAAGAGCCGGGCCCCACCCCCGTGCGGGCCCGGCTCTCGTCTTCCGGATGCGGGAAGCTCAGCTGCCCCGTGTCAGCTGCCCCCGCCGCATCCGCCCCCACCGCCCCCTCCGCAGGACGACCCGCCTCCGCAGGACGAACCGCCGCCGTCTCCCCCGCCGGCCCAGCTGTCGCTGCTGCCGCTGCCGTTGTTGCTGCCGCCGGACGACCGGTGGCCCCGCTGTCGGCGGCTGGACCCCGCGATCGCCATCAGGAGCAGGGCCAGGAACAGAACCAGCACGATGATCCCGAGAGCCATGAGCATGACCTCCCCCCTCTTCCGCGGCTCAGCTGCCGCCGCCGCCGCAGCCGCCACCGCCACCGCCACCGCAGGAGGACCCGCCTCCGCAGGACGAGCTGCTGCCGCAGGAGGAGGAGCTGGACGAGCCGCACGACGAGCCGACGCCGCCGCTCGCCCCGCCCCCGGCCCACCAGCTGCCACTGCTGTCACCGCTCCGGCGACGCCCCCGCGCCCCGGCCCGGCTCTTCGCGGCCTCCTTGTCCTCCCGAAGACTGAGACGTACGACCACGACGACGAATACTGCGGCAATCGCCAGGATGATGCCGATAACCATGGCGCCACCCTCCTTCCGTTTCCCCGAGACGACCCCCCGTGGGCGCCTCGCGTTGTGCGTGCGAGGGAGATGCCCCCGTGTCTCACCAGCCAAAGCAGAGTTGAGGAACTCCAGAGCTTGGGCGCAGGATGACCGCGACGGCCTTCTCCGGCACCGGCGAGAGGGCGGGCCGGGTGTGGACGGCCGGCGAGACGGGCGAGGAGATGGCGAGGACATGGGCGACAGGGCGCTGCTGAACCGCAGGCTGGACGGATTCGGCACGACGATCTTCGCGGAGATGTCGGCACTGGCCGTACGGACCGGCGCGATCAATCTCGGGCAGGGCTTCCCGGACACCGACGGCCCCGAGGCCGTACGGGAGGCTGCGGTGCGGGCGCTGCGCGAGGGCCGGGGCAACCAGTACCCGCCCGGGCCCGGCGTCCCCGAGCTGCGCACGGCCGTCACCGACCACCAGCACCGCTTCTACGGCCTGACCTTCGACCCCGACACGGAGGTCCTGGTCACCGCGGGCGCGACGGAGGCCATCGCGGCCACGATGCTCGCGCTGCTGGAGCCGGGCGACGAGGTCATCGCCTTCGAGCCGTACTACGACTCCTACGCGGCCTGCATCAGCATGGCCGGCGCCACCCGCGTCCCGCTGACCCTGCGCGCCCCCGACTTCCGCCCGGACCTCGACGCGCTCCGGGACGCGGTGACCGACCGCACCCGGCTGCTGCTGCTCAACTCCCCGCACAACCCGACCGGCATGGTGCTGACCCGCGAGGAGCTGACGGCGATCGCCGAGCTGGCGGTCGAGCGGGATCTGCTCGTGGTGACCGACGAGGTGTACGAGCACCTGACCTACGACGACGCCGAGCACATCCCGCTGATCTCGCTGCCGGGGATGCGCGACCGTACGGTCTCCATCTCCTCCGCGGGCAAGACCTTCTCCTTCACCGGCTGGAAGGTCGGCTGGATCACCGCGGCCGCGCCGCTGATCGCCGCCGTCCGTACGGCGAAGCAGTTCCTGACGTATGTGTCGTCCGGGCCGTTCCAGTACGCGATCGCGGAGGCGCTGCGGCTGCCGGACAGCTATTTCACCGGCTTCCGCGAGGAGCTGCGCGGCAAGCGCGACATCCTCGCCGACGGGCTCACCGCGGCGGGCTTCGAGGTGTTCCGGCCGCAGGGCACCTACTTCATCACCACCGACATCGCCGCCCTGGGCGAGAAGGACGCCCTGGCCTTCTGCCGCGGCCTGCCGGAACGCTCCGGTGTGGTCGCCGTCCCCAACTCGGTCTTCTACGACGACAAGGAGGCCGGCCGCAGCCAGGTGCGGTTCGCGTTCTGCAAGCGGGACGAGGTGCTGCGCGACGCCGCCGCCCGCCTCCTGCGGTAGACCGCCGACGCGGCGTGCTGCGTGGCGGCGCTGGTGGGAGGAGGACCACCGGATCTACGGCGGGGTGACGGAGACGGATCTGCCGTTGACGCGTGTCCGGTACCCCTCGCACGGGCTCCACTCCGAGCGCGGGGTGCTGGTGGGGTACCACCACTGTCGCCAGGACGCCCCGGGCTTCGGGAAGTTGGCGCCTCGTGAGCGGATCGCGCGGACCGTCGCGCTCGGCGAGCGCATCCACGGTCCCGCCCATCGCGAGGAGCCGGCCTCGGGCTTCGCCGTCGCCCGGCACCGGATCCCGCACATCGAGGGCGCCCGGCGCGACGCGGCCCTCACCGCCGTCGCCGCCCGGCTCACCGCCCGGGTCCCGGAGCCCGATGACGTCGGGGGGCCGCGTCGCGCCGCCACGCCGGGCGCGGTGAATCCACACCCGCCCGGGCGGTCAATGCTCGCTTATGCCCGCTTTCCCCTGCAATGTGCGGGTGTGACTCACGCCAGTACCCTCGCACCGCCCGCCGTCACACACACCGCCGCCGGGCGGACCGCCCCCCGCGCACCTCTCGCGGCGACGCTCGGTACGGCTCTCGGCCTGTTCGCACTCGCCCGGCTCACCGGTGTCGCCGTGCTCGCGGCGACCGCCTGGGCCACCGGGAACCGGCCGCTCACCCTGCTCGGGCGGTCCTGGGACTCCCGGTGGTACCTGGGGATCGCCGAGCACGGCTACGGCCGCGCGCTGCACCTCCGCCCGGACCTGGTCTTCAGCGACCTGGCCTTCTTCCCGCTGTACCCGGCGCTGGTCCGGGCGGTGACCGCGGTGAGCCCGCTGAGCGGCGGCGCGGCGGGCCTGCTGGTCTCCTGGACCGCCGCGGCCGTCGCCGCCGCCGGCCTCTACGCGCTCGGCGCACACCTCCACGGCCGGGCCGTCGCCGCCACCCTCGTACTGCTCTGGGGCCTGCTGCCGCACTCGGTCGTGCTGTCGATGGCGTACACCGAACCCCTGCTGACCGCGTTCGCCGCCTGGTCGCTGTACGCCGTGCTCACCGACCGCTGGCTGTGGGCGGGCACGCTCGCCACGCTGGCGGGGCTGGCTCGGCCGAACGGGTTCGCGGTCGCGGCGGCGGTGCTGGTGACGGCGGCCTGCGAGATCTGGAGGCGGCGCGGAAAAGTTACCCACAGGCTGTGGACGGGCGCGGCGCTCGCCCCGCTCGGCTGGTGCGCGTACGTGCTGTGGGTCGGGCACCGCAAGGGCGACCTGCTCGGCGGCTACTTCGAGGTGCAGCGCCGGTGGGGCTCACGCTTCGACTTCGGCCGGGGCTCCCTGCGCTTCGTGCGCCGGCTGCTGCTCCAGGGCGACCGGCTGGTCTTCCCCATGGCCCTGCTGATCGTCGCGGCGGCGGTCGTGCTGTTCGCGCTGCTGCTGGCCGACCGTGCCCCGCTGCCCCTGCTGGCCTACAGCGGTGTACTCCTGTTGATCACGCTGGGCGGCTCGGGCTTCTTCGCGTCGAAGCCCCGGTTCCTGCTCCCCGCCTTCCCGCTTCTGCTGCCGCTCGCGCGGGCGCTGGTGCGGACGGCGAGAGCCCGGCCCTGGCACGCGGCCGTGATGGCCGGCGCCCTGGCCGGGCTCTCGTTCGGCTACGGCGCGTATCTGGTCGTACTCGCCGATACGCCCCTGTAGTCGGGTGCCGAGGGTGGCTGAGGGATCTACTCCTCGTCCTCGGGCTTCTCCGCTTCGTTGACCTCCTGCTCGAGGCCGAGCTGCTCGACGAGCCACTTGTCGAACTCGATGGCGGCCCGCACCCAGCTGACCGTCGAGGAGACGAAGTGCTCCAGGCTGACGCCGGTGCCGATCAGCATCTGCGCCTCGCCGATCAGACGGACGGTGCCGTCGTCATGGGTGTGCGTGTAGACCTTGGGCCACAGGGTGCGGCGGTTCCAGTCGTCGATGGACTCCAGCAGCTGCGGCTTCTCGTCGATCTGGTGGGGCCGGTCGTAGAACGTCCGCACCGAGAAGACCTGCTGGTCATCCTCGCCACGGAACATGAAGTACGTACGGAACTGCTCCCACGGCGCTGCGAGGTCACCCTCTTCGTCGACGACGTACTTCAGCTCCATCTGTTCGAGGAGCTGCTTCACGAGGTCCTGATCCGGGACGACGGGACCCGCCGGTCCTTGGGGCTGCGGCTCGGGCTGCTTGCCCCCGAAGTTCGGAATCGAGGACGGATCGATGGTCACCGTGAATTTCCCTTCGTACGGATTCCGCCATCCTCCCCCATACGGGGAGGGGCGTGGCAACCCCGACGGGTACTGTCAGCCGACAGCTGACAGGAACCGGTCGGCAGGGCGCGAAGGGGCGGGGCTCATGGCGATGGCACACGGCGGCGAAACGACGGGACGTACCAGGTGGGGAGTGGTGGCCGCCATTCTGGGACTGCCCGCGCTGCTCCTGTTCGGCTTCCTCGCGATGATGGCGGCCTGGGTGCTGGTCGGGTGAGCGAGGGGGCCCCGGACGGGCCCCCTCGCTCATGGATCAGAGCGTCTTGCCGGTCGCCGGTCCGACGATCAGACCGTCCCCGAAGGCGTCCACCCGGACCGTGTCGCCGTCCTTGACCTCGCCGGAGAGGATCTCCTTGGCGAGGCGGTCGCCGATGGCGGTCTGGACGAGGCGCCGCAGGGGCCGGGCACCGTACGCCGGGTCGTTGCCCTCGTCGGCGAGCCAGGTCAGGGCCTCGTCGGTGACCACCAGGGTGAGACGGCGTTCCGCGAGGCGCTTGGCCAGCCGGTCGACCTGGAGACGGGCGATCCGGCCCAGCTCGTCCTTGTTCAGGGCCGAGAAGACGACCAGGTCGTCGAGACGGTTGAGGAACTCCGGCTTGAAGCTGGTCCGCACCACCTCCAGCACCTGTTCCTTCTTCTCCGTCTCACTCGTCATCGGGTCGACCAGGAACTGGCTGCCGAGGTTCGACGTCAGCACCAGGATGGTGTTGCGGAAGTCCACGGTGCGGCCCTGGCCGTCCGTCAGACGCCCGTCGTCCAGCACCTGGAGCAGGATGTCGAAGACCTCGGGGTGCGCCTTCTCCACCTCGTCCAGCAGCACCACGCTGTACGGCCGCCTGCGGACGGCTTCCGTCAACTGGCCGCCCTCCTCGTAGCCGATGTAGCCGGGAGGCGCGCCGACGAGACGGGCGACGCTGTGCTTCTCGCCGTACTCGCTCATGTCGATGCGGATCATCGCCCGCTCGTCGTCGAAGAGGAAGTCGGCGAGCGCCTTGGCGAGTTCGGTCTTGCCGACGCCCGTCGGTCCGAGGAACAGGAAGGAGCCGGTGGGGCGGTCCGGGTCGGCGATGCCGGCCCGGGTGCGGCGCACGGCGTCGGAGACCGCCTGCACGGCCTGCGCCTGACCGATCAGCCGACGCCCCAACTCCTCCTCCATGCGCAGGAGTTTCTGCGTCTCGCCCTCCATGAGGCGGCCTGCGGGGATACCGGTCCAGGCGGCGACGACGTCGGCGATGTCGTCCGGACCGACCTCCTCCTTGACCATGGTGTCCTTGGAGACCTCCTCCTCGGCCTGGGAGGCTTCCGCCAAGTCCCGTTCCAGGGTGGGGATCTCGCCGTAGAGCAGCTTGCTGGCGGTGTCGAAGTCGCCGTCGCGCTGGGCGCGTTCGGCCTGGCCGCGCAGATCGTCGAGGCGTTCCTTCAGCTCACCGACGCGGTTGAGGGACTGCTTCTCCTTCTCCCAGCGGGCGGTCAGACCCCGCAGCTCCTCCTCCTTGTCGGCGAGATCGCGGCGCAGCCGCTCCAGGCGCTCGCGGGAGGCCGGGTCGGTCTCCTTCTCCAGGGCGAGCTCCTCCATCTTCAACCGGTCGACGGCGCGCTGGAGTTCGTCGATCTCCAGGGGCGAGGAGTCGATCTCCATACGGAGGCGGGAGGCGGACTCGTCGACGAGGTCGATGGCCTTGTCGGGCAGGAAGCGGGAGGTGATGTACCGGTCGGAGAGGGTGGCGGCGGCGACGAGGGCGGCGTCGGCGATCTGGACCTTGTGGTGGGCCTCGTAGCGGCCCTTGAGTCCGCGCAGGATCGCGATCGTGTCCTCGACCGTCGGCTCGGCGACCAGCACCTGCTGGAAGCGGCGCTCCAGGGCCGGGTCCTTCTCGATCCGCTCCCGGTACTCGTCCAGCGTCGTCGCGCCGACCATGCGCAGCTCACCGCGGGCGAGCATCGGCTTGAGCATGTTGCCGGCGTCCATGGCGGAGTCGCCGCCGGCCCCGGCGCCCACGACGGTGTGCAGCTCGTCGATGAAGGTGACGATCTGCCCGTCGGAGGCCTTGATCTCGGCGAGGACGGTCTTGAGCCGCTCCTCGAACTCACCGCGGTACTTGGCGCCGGCGACCATGGCGCCCAGGTCGAGGGCGACGAGCCGCTTGTTCTTGAGGGACTCGGGCACGTCCCCCTTCACGATCCGCTGGGCGAGCCCTTCGACGACGGCGGTCTTGCCGACGCCGGGCTCACCGATGAGGACCGGGTTGTTCTTGGTGCGCCGGGACAGCACCTGCACGACCCGCCGGATCTCCTGGTCCCGCCCGATGACGGGGTCGAGCTTGCCCTCGCGGGCCGCGGCGGTGAAATCGGTGCCGAACTTCTCCAGGGCCTTGTACTGCCCCTCCGGATCGGGTGTGGTCACCCGGCGCCCTCCCCTGGCCTTCTGGAACGCCTCCTGCAACTTCCTGGCGTTCGCGCCCTGCGAGGAGAGTACGTCCGCGGCCTGGCCGCCCTTCGCGGCGATGCCCATGAGCAGATGCTCGGTGGAGAGGTACTCGTCACCGAGGTCCTTGGCGCGGGCGCCGGCGTCGGCGACCACGGCGAGCAGGTCACGGCTGGGCTGCGGGGGCGCGACGGTGGATCCGGTCACGCTGGGCAGCCCGGCGAGGATCTTCTCCGCACCGGCCCGCACGGCGGCCTGGTCGGCCTCGACGGCGGCCAGCAGATCGACGATGTTCTCGTTGTCCTGCCCCTGGAGCAGAGCCAGCAGCAGGTGAGCGGGAGTGAGATCCGGGTGCCCTTCGGTGGCGGCCCGCTTCTCGGCCGCGTTGATCGCGTCCCGGCTCCGGTTGGTCAGCTCGGCGTCCACGTTCGCGTACTCCTCCTCGGTGTCGGCTCTCCCTGGACTGACTCAGTCAACGTACACAAAGTTGAGTCTATTCCACTCAAGGTGGGGTGCGGGAGCCTTGGAGGGGTTAACTTCCCAGCCATGACGACTCCTCCCACGACAACGCACCCCCGGGACCTCACGGCCCTCGACGAGCCGTATCTCAGCTTCTGGCGGGAGCGGCACCTGTGCACGCTGACGACCCTGCGCCCGGACGGCAGCCCGCATGTCGTGCCGGTCGGAGTGACATACGACGTGGAGGCCGGACTTGCTCGGGTGATCACGAGCGGGTCCAGCAAGAAGGCGCGGAACGTGCTGGCGGCCGGGCCGGAGGGGGCGCGGGTGGCGGTGTGCCAGACGGCGGGCCGGCGGTGGGCGACGCTGGAGGGGCGGGCCCGCGTCCGCACGGAGCCGGACCGGGTCGCGGAGGCGGTGCGACGGTACGCGCAGCGCTACGAGCGGGTGCCGCGGCCGAATCCCGCGCGGGTGGTGATCGAGATCGAGGTGACACGGGCGCTCGGTCACGCGTGAGGACGTGTGAGCGATCTCTTCCGGCCAGCGATCGATTGGGTGGATACCCGGAAATATCCCCGGAAACACAGCGGCGTCACCGTGTTCAGGTCACGGTGACGCCGCTGCGGGGGGAAGCACCTGCGCGATCTGTTACGACGGGGGAATCGCGTCAGGCACTGCGGGGGGTGGCTGGGATGGCCCGTGAGGTGGGGGATTCCGGTTCCACCAGCCGATGGTCTCGTTGGTCGAGATTCACAAAGATCATTCCGTACCGAATGGCACACCGCACTGGCTGCGGCGCCCCCCGAGGCCGCCGCAGACACCGGTACGCCCGCAGGTCCTCGTCCTCGTCCCGCGTGACGACCACCGGCTCACCGAAGACGGTCACCATCAACGAGTCACCGGCGTGGGGGATCGCGGTGACCAGGTCGATGAAGTGCCAGCCGGAGCGGTATGCCGTGGCCATTTCGCGGCGGAATGAGCGATCGTCGGGCGGAGTGGTCATGTCAGCTCTCGACCGCCCAGGCGCTGTCGTCGGTCTCCCAGGCGCTGTCTCCGGGCTGCGGCGTGGACGCGGCTGCAACCCGCCAAGCGCTGTCCGCCCGAACGTCGCCCTTCGCATCGGACAAGCCGCTCAACGCTCCGAAGGCCATAACGGCGGAAAAAGCAGCGGCAAGCACCGAGCGAAGCAATTTCTTCTGCATAGTCGGCTTCGTCCTCACTTGAAGGTCCCCTCTTCACCCCGTGAGATAAGACGATGGCTCATTCGGGCACGTCATGGCCACACAATCGATGCATCATGTTCCTGCACGTTCAGGACCCTGGGGGGTGGAGATTTGACAACAAAGGGGACAAGTGCGACACATCCACACGCGGTGACCACGCTGTGTGAGGAAGGTGGCCTGCTTTATGCGAACGCTCTGCGCACAGGACGCGTCGCGCGCTCGGACGTGGAGGCCGCACCCTGCTTGATCGAGTTCGACCTGCTGCACCCTGATCCCGACGATCCGAGCTGGCTGCGCCCGGTGCCCCCGGCGATCGCCCTGGCGCAGCGACTCAACCCCATAGAGCACGAGATCACTGAGCGCAGGCAGCTGTCGATCGAACTGGCAGATGCTTTCAAGCCGTTCATGGCGCTCAGCGCCCAGGCGACGACGCCCACGCACTCCATCACGGTGCTGGAGGGCCGCGACCGGATCAACGCCGCGCTCAACCTGGCCGCGGGCCAGTGCCAGGCCGAGATGCTCACGGTCCAGCCCAGCAACCGCAGAACCGAGCGCAGCCTCGTTCAGGGACTGGAACGAGACACGACGTTGATCGAACGTGGTGTGCGGATCCGGACGCTCTACCAGCACACCGCCAGGTACAGCCCGGAGAAGCTGGCCTACGTGGAGCAGCTCTCCAAAGGCAAGGTGGAGTACCGCACCATCGACGAGCTGGTCGAGCGCCTCATCATCTGCGACGAGACGGTTGCCTTCATCCCCACCCGCGATGACCAGGAAGTCGCCCTGGAACTACGCCACCCGGGCCTCGTCCGCTACCTGATCAAGGTCTTCGAGTTCATGTGGGGCCGCTCGGTCCCGCTGAGCGCCGGGGCCCCCTACGAAACCGCCGCCGACGGCATCACGGACATCCAGCACTCCATCGCCAAACTCCTGGTGGAAGGCCATGTCGACGAGGCCATCGCCCGCCGGCTGGGCATGAACGTGCGCACCTGCCGTGCGCACATCGCCAAGCTGGCCGCGGCTCTGGGCAGCGGCAGCCGCGCCCAGCTCGGCTTCCTCATTGCCGAGTCCGGAATCCTCAAGTCGACCGAGCCGACGACAGGGGGAGAGAGCCACTCGTGACCACGGGCCGACTCGGCCGCCTCAGCGGACAGTCGGGGATCCTTGCCCAGGAACACTGAGGTACGGGCCCGTGTCCCGGGGACCGTCCAGACCCACCTGGGCGATGCGTACGCCCAGCTGCGTCCGGCTCGCCGCGCCCAGCGTCTCCGACAGCCGCGCGATGTGCGCCCGGCACGTACGGACGCTGATGCCGAGACGTTCCGCGATCACCGCGTCCTGGTGGCCCTCCGCCAGGAGTGCCGCGATGGACTGTTCGCGGTGGGAGATGCCCTCGATGCCCGTGTCGGGGAGCGGAGCGGTCAGCGGGATCGCGAGGCGCCACAGCCGCTCGAAGGTCGTGAACAGGTAGTTCACCAGCGCCGGATGCCGCAGCTCCAGGGCCAGCGTGCGGTCCGGGCTCGCCGGGATGAAGGCGACCGTGCGGTCGAAGAGGATCAGCCGGTCGATGACCTCGTCGAGGGTCCTGGCCTCCACCGCGTCACCCATCAGCTCCAGGTAGTTCAGCAGCCCCTGGCCGTGCCGCGCCACATGCGTGTAGAGGTCCCGCATCCGCACGCCCCGGCCGCGCAGCGCCAGCGCCCGGTGCAGGCCCTCCGTCAGCTCGTGTTCGGGGCGGATACCGCCCGGCTGCACGGTCAGGACCTCCGTCGTGCACGCCTCCGTCGCCGCGTCCATCGCGGCCTGGATCCGGGAGAGGCCGTCCAGGACCCGGATCGAGGAGCCCTCCGCGGCCGAGGAGCGCTGCTGCGGCGCAAGTCCCGCGTACCACTCGAAGGCGGCCACCGCCGACCCCATCCGCCGCTGGCTCGCGCTCACCTCCTCGTGGACCCCGCGCAGCAGCCGTGTCATGACCTCCTGCGGGGAGGTCGGCACGAGCCAGTCCATGTCGTCGGGGTCCGGGTGCAGCAGCGCCAGCTCCAGCAGGCAGGGCACCGGTCCGGCGTCCTCGCGCGGCACGCGTCCGCGCCGTACGGCCCGGGAATACACGCGATCCCCGGCCTCGCACAGTCGGTCAGCACCGTGTGGGTGCTCGTCCGTCCCGTGCCCGGCCATCGCCCAGCCCACCCCCGTATCCAGCCTCTCGTGCCCGGCGTGCGCGCGCTTGTGGCACTGACACACCCCTACGGGTCCGCAACTATGCGCGGACCGGTCCTGCTCCGCAACACGGCTCCGCCCCCTGTGACCGAGGGAAACCACCTGTATGCCCACTATTATCCGCGCCTCCGCCCGTCGAGTTGCAACAAGCTGATGCTGGTGGGCCCTACCCACAGAAGGCCTCCGCAAAGGGAATCCGGCTCTCCGCGTACGCTGCCCGAAATGCGCGGGTGATCGCCGCGTTACGTATCGCCTCTAACGTCCTTTCATGGCGGACATATTTGACGCGTACGCGTTGGCCGACGCGTGGGACGAGATGTTTGTGCGGCCGGGTGAGGTCAGGACCGCCTACGAGCCGGTGCTGGCGGCCCTTCAGCCGATCGAGCCGAGCGAACTGCGCTTCCGGGCCGACCAGATGGCCCGGGCGTTCACCGACAGGGGCGTGACGTACGCCTTCGCGGGCGAGGAGCGGCCCTGGCCGCTGGACCTCGTACCGAGGATCCTCGACGCCCTCGAATGGGATCTCGTACAACGCGGGGTGAGTCAGCGGGTGCGGGCGCTGGAGGCCTATCTGGCCGACGCCTACGGGCACTGCCGGGCCTTCGAGGACGGGGTCGTGCCCTGGCGGCTGCTGCTCAACTCCCCTCATTTCCACCGGGCCGCCCACGGGGTCGAGCCACCCGGCGGGGTACGGATCCATGTGGCGGGAATCGATCTCGTACGGGACGAGGCCGGGGACTTCCGGGTGCTCGAGGACAACGTGCGGGTGCCCAGCGGGGTTTCCTACGTCATCGAGAACCGCAGGGCCATGACCAGGGTCTTCCCCTCCCTCTTCGCCGAGCAGCACGTCCTGCCCGTCGACGGGTACGGGCAGAAGCTGCTCGCCGCCCTGCGCGCCGCCGCTCCCGGCGGTACGTCGGATCCCCGGGTCGTCGTGCTCACCCCCGGGCCCAGCAACGCGGCCTACTTCGAACACGCCCTGCTGGCCCGGCTGATGGGCGTCCAGCTCGTCGAGGGGCACGACCTGGTGTGCCGGAACAACCGGGTGTGGATGCGGACCACACGCGGCGAGATGCCCGTCCACGTCGTATACCGGCGCCTCGACGACGACTTCCTCGATCCGCTGCACTTCCGGCCGGACTCGGTGATCGGCTGCCCGGGGGTCATGAACGCGGCCATGGCGGGCAACGTCACCCTCGCCAACGCCGTGGGCAACGGCATCGCGGACGACAAGCTGCTCTACACCTACGTCCCGGACCTGATCCGGTACTACCTCGGGGAGGAGCCGGTGCTCCCCAACGTGGAGTCCTTCCGGCCCGACGAGCCGGGGCAACTGGACGCCGTGCTCGACCAGATCGACCAGCTCGTCATCAAGCCCGTCGACGGGGCCGGCGGCCAGGGCATCGTCATCGGGCCCAAGGCGGACAAGCGGACCCTGGAGAGGACCAGGAAGGCCGTCACCGCCGACCCGCGCGGGTTCATCGCCCAGCGGCCCGTCGCCCTGTCCACCTCCCCCACCCTCGCCGGTGAGCGCATGGCACCCCGCCACATCGACCTCAGGCCGTTCGCCGTCAACGACGGCGACGACATCTGGGTCCTGCCCGGCGGCCTCACCCGGGTCGCCCTCCAGGAGGGCAACCTGATCGTCAACTCCAGCCAGGGCGGCGGCTCCAAGGACACCTGGGTCCTCGCCGAGGGGCCCGCCGAACATCCCGAGGAACCGAGCGCCGGGACGGCCCTGCCGGGCGTCGCACCCCGTCAGCTGGGTCCCGACGGCACCCCCACCGTCGTACAGGAAGGAGCGCAGCAGCAATGAGCGACGTGATCCTCTCCCGGATAGCCGAGGCGCTGACCTGGACCGGGCGGTATGTCGAGCGGGCGGACGCCACCGGGCGCATCCTCGACGCGTATCTGCACCGCATGCTGGAGGACCCCTGGCGCGACGAGGACGCGGCCTGCCGGTCGCTGTACGCGATCCTCGGCGTCGACGCGGGCGACGAGCGCGTCGACATGCAGCAGGTCCTCGACCAGCTCGCCTTCGACGCCCGTTCGACCTGCTCGATCGAGGGCGCGCTGGGCGCGGCGCGGCTGAACGCCCGCAGCGCCCGTGAGGCCGTCTCCTCCGAGATGTGGGAGTGCCTCAACTCCACCTGGCACGCGCTCGCCGACCAGCGGCGCGCGGCCCGCCGTACGGGCCCCTACGGCTATCTGGAGCTGGTACGCGCGCGTGCCGCGCTGTTCTTCGGGCTCGCCGACTCCACGATGAGCCGGGACGACAGCTGGCGGTTCGTGGTGCTGGGGCGCAGCCTGGAGCGGGTGGACATGACCGTACGGCTGCTGTCCGTGCGGGTGCTTGACGCCGCGCACGCGCCCGACTGGACGACGCTGTTGAGCGCGTCCGGGGCCGACGAGGCGTACGCGCGCGTGCACAGCGGCTTCGGCGACAGCGCGCGGGTGGCCGAGTTCCTGCTCCTGGACCGCGGCTTCCCGCGCTCGGCACTGCACGCGCTGACCACCGCGGAGGAGTGCCTCAGCGCCCTCGGCCGCCCTCGCCAGGACCCGGCACGCCGCCCGATCGGCCGGTTGCGCACCCGTCTGGAATACCTCGACTCGCACGCCCTCCAGGATCAACTCCCCGTCCTGCTCCAGGACTTGCAGCAGGCCTGCATGACCTCGGCTGAGGGGGTCGCGGAGCGGTTCTTCCCGTACCAGGGGCCCGTGGTGTGGGCCCAGGAAGGAGCCTGACATGACCCGTCGCCTCCGCATCAAGCACATCACCCGCGTCGCGTACGCCCAGGCCGCCGTCTCCTCGCACAACGAGGTCCGCATGACCCCGCTGACGCTGCCGGGGCAGACCACGCTGGACTCCCGGGTCACCGTCACGCCGGCCGCCGCGACCTGGTCGTACTGGGACTACTGGGGCACCCAGGTCACCGGCTTCGACCTGATGGACCCCCATGCGGACCTCACCATCACGGCCTCCAGCCTGGTCGAGACGTCCCCGCCGGAACCACTGCCGACCGCACCCGGCTGGCCGGAGGTGGCCGAACAGGCCAGGAACTCCCGCCTGTTGGAGTTCGCCGGCCCCACGGTCCGTACGACGGTCCCGCCCAAGCTGGTGAAGAAGGCCCGGAAGGCCGCGGCCGGCCTCGACCCGCACGATTCCGCCGTCGCCGTCTCCGCCCTGGTCGCCGACCGGGTCTCCTACCTCCCCGGCGCCACGAGCGTGAACACCTCCGCCGCCGAGGCCTGGGAGCAGGGCGCCGGGGTCTGCCAGGACATCACCCACCTCACCGTCGCTCTGCTGCGGGGCGTGGGACTGCCGGCCCGGTACGTCTCCGGCTATCTCCACCCCGAGCGGGACGCAGAGCTCCACCGGGCGGTCGCCGGGGAGAGCCATGCCTGGATCGAGTACTGGGCGGGCGACTGGTGCGGCTACGACCCGACCAACCGGACGCGGGCCGACGAGTCGCATGTGGTCGTGGGGCGTGGCCGGGACTACGACGACGTCACCCCCCACAAGGGCATCTACCGGGGTGTTCCGGGCGGACCGCCGGAGGTGACGGTGGAGTTCACCCGGGTGGCGTGAACGGGGGCAGGGCCGGGCGGCGGATCCCGGCCCTGCGCCTCGGTTACGCCGGTGCGAAGGCGAAGAAGCCGTCCTCCGTGGCCAGATACCCGTACCCGGTCCGTGTGTTCACGTCCGGGACGGCGGTCAGGTCCTTGGCGAGGACCTTGCGCGTCGTGACGTCCACGGCCAGGTCGCCGTCGTCCGTGCTGCCGTACAGGACCTTGCCGTTACCGGAGAAGCGGATCGGGTCGAGCGCGTTCTCGCCCTCCTCCTGGGCCCACAGCCGGGTGCCGTCGGCCGTCTTCCAGACCGCCGTGCCGTCGAAGCCGGTGTCGAACTCGCTCTTGTCCAGGGCCGCCAGCTCACCGTCGGCGGAGTACACGACGAGCTCGCCGCCCTCGTAGGAGGCGGTCAGGGCGCCGCTCGCCAGGTCGTACCAGGCGTAGACCTGGGTGGTGGGGCTGAGGCCGATGTCCTTCTTCCAGGCGACCAGGGCCTTGCCGTCGGTGACCTTCACGATCCGGATCGTGCGGTCCCTCGGCTGTCCCTCGTCGTCGAGCACGACGCCCTTGGGTGTCTCGGCCTTGGCGGAGGACCAGATCTGCTTACCGGTGGCCAGGTCGTTGAGGGTGATGTCCGAGGGGTCGTAGTCGTAGTTGCCGGCCGCCTCGAAGCCCGGGTAGTAGCCGCCCGCGATCACCGGGGCGTGCGTCTTGTCACCGCTGGCGGTCCCCGTCTCCGCGTCGTAGTCGCACTCGGCGTCGTCGTCGCCGTTGCAGGGGACCGTGCGGGCGGTGCCGCCGCCGATCGGGGTGAGGGTCACGGCACCGTCGGCGGCGGCGACCGCGTAGCCGCTGACGATGTGGCCGAACTCGTAGCCGGCCGTCTCGCCCAGCTTCGTGCCCTCGACGGAGTACAGGGTCGCCGAGGTGGTCGTCTCCTCCTGGGTCAGACCGTCGGACTCCTTCGTCGCGGACGTGCCGACGGCGATCGCCGGGGCGCCGTCCTTCCAGGTGACGCCCTCGACCGACTGCGCGGTCACGCCGAGGCTCTTGGTGACCGCGCCGGTCTTTGCGTCCCGGAACTCCAGCGTGAGCTTCTCCGCCTCGTCGGAGGCGAACAGGACGCGGTTGACGTCGTCGGGCTCGCCGTCGACGGAGGCGTCGGTGAGGTAGGCGCCGCTCGCGTCCTTGGCGAACAGCAGGACCCCGCCGAGGTCCAGGACACCGAGCTCCGGGTTGTCCGTGGGCAGGCTCCAGGCGGCCTTCTGCGCGTAGCCGGGCAGGGCGGCGCCCTGGTACGCCGGGCCGCTCGCCGCCGGCTTCCCGGTGGCCTTCCCGCCGTCGGCGGCGGACTCGGTGCCGTCGTCACCGCCGCAGCCCGTCAGCAGCGCCATGGACAGAGACAGACCGACGACCGCGGCGCGCGTGCGCACGCGGCTCCCTTTGATGGGCGGCATGTTCGTGGGCAGCATGTTCTTCCCCCGTGTTCGAGACATGACAGCCCGGCATCCTAGACCAGTTCTTGATCTTGGCTTTACCGCGCCCGGCTCCCGCGGGCCGAAGCGCCCAGAACGTTCACTTCTCCCCACCCGGGGCGCACAATCGCCCCTATGCCGACCGCACGCCTGCTCCGTCGTACGGCCCCCGTGCTCGCCCTGCTGCTCCTCACGGGCTGCGGGGGCGGGGACTCCGGCGGGGCGCCGCCGCCCTCCGCGTCCCCCTCCCAGAGCCCTTCACGGGCGTACAAGGACGGCCATCTCACCTTCACCGTCCTGTCGTTGCGCTGCGGCATCACGGGGGTGACCGGGTCGCACGCCGACGCGCCGCCGCAGGGACAGTTCTGTGCCGCCCGGCTGCGGGTGGAGAACAGGGACCCGAACTACCACGTCTACGAGTCGGCCCGGCAGCATCTCGCGGGCGTCACCGGCGACCGGGCCCGGCCCGACTCCTTCGCGATGGCGGTACGCCGCCAGTCGGACACGGTGAAGCTCGGCGGCCACACCCTCATGGAGGTCGAGCTCTGGTATGACGTCCCCAAGGACGCGAAGGCCACCGGCCTGCGCGTCTCGGGGGACAACGACCCGTCCAGCTTCACCAGCACCAAGCCGATCGGACGGGCGCCGAACGGGGTGCTGGTACCGATGAAGCCGCTGGCCGGCAATTGAGCGGCTGACCTACTTGAGCTTGATCGCCGCGCAGTCCGCCGCGTACTTGGCGGTGCAGATCTGGTCCACCGTGTAGATGCCGTCGGCGACGACCGTGCTCTTGATGTTCGCCTGCGTCAGTGCGGACACCGTCACCAGCTGCGCCGGGATGCCCTTGTCGGTGGGGCTGTCCACGGAGTCCTGGGTGAGGGAGTCGAACAGGATGTCCTTGCCCTGGACCTTGGCCACGGCCATCTCCGCGGCGGCCTCGGCCTCCAGCGGGTAGGACTTGTACACGCTCATGTACTGCTCGCCGGCGACGATCCGCTGCACGGCGGGCAGTTCCGCGTCCTGGCCGGTGATCGGCGGCAGGTCGGTGATGCCCGCCTCCTCCATGGCCTCGATGGCGGAGCCGGCCATGGCGTCGTTGGCGGAGTAGACGGCGGCGATGTTGTCCTTGCCGATCGCCTTGATCGCCTCGGCCATGTCCTTCTTGGCGATCTCCGGCTTCCAGCCGTCGACGTCGTACCTCTTGGCGATCGTCACCTTGCCGTTGATCTCGGACAGCGCGCCGGCCTTGAACTGGCCCGCGTTCGGGTCGGAGGGCGAGCCGTTGATCATCACGATCTTGTCGGAGGTGTCGATGTCCGAGCCCAGCGACTCGACCAGGGTGCGGCCCTGCACCTCGCCGACGAGTTCGTTGTCGAAGGAGACGTACGCGTCGATGGGCCCCTCGGCGAGACGGTCGTAGGCGATGACGGGGATGCCCGCGTCCTTCGCCTTCTTCACCGTCGACGCGATCTTCTTGGAGTCCACGGCGTCCAGCAGGATGACGTCGACCTTGTCGTCGATCATCTTCTGCATCTGGGTCGCCTGCTTGGCCGCGTCGGCCTCGCCGTTGGCGTAGACCGTGTTGCCCTTCTTGTCGGTGAGCTCGGCGACCTTCTTCTGGATGATCGGGTAGTCGAACTCCTCGTACCGCGAGTTGGTCCGCTCCGGCATCAGCACGCCCACCGTGACGTCGTCGCCCTTGGTGGGACTCGCGTCGGCACTGTCCCCCGAGACTCCCAGCGCCCCGCAGGCGGAGAGCGAGAGGGCCATCGATGACACGGCCACGCATATGGCGGTACGACGCATTGGGGAGCTCACTATCTGGTGCCTTCCGGACTCGGGCGCATATTGCGCACCCAGGTGAAGGAAGCCAACGCGGCCTTCACGTATCAGTCAAGAAGCAACCGTCAAATGAGATAGCAACGTTAACGCGTGTAGCTTCTGTGCAGATGCGTGCCACCTGAGCGGAACCGAACCCCCGCCGGCGGGCGACTGGACAGTCAGAGCACCGAACTCCTGACGACTCCACGAGGACCGGATGACCATCAGCGAAAGCTCCGTCACGGACACCCTCTTCGGCCCGCTCACCGTCCGCCTGAACACCTGGCGGGGTGAAGTCGTCGTCGAGGGCGAGGCGATACCGCGGGTCGTGCTGAGCCGGGCGACCGGCACCAAGGCCGACGGGGACATCCCGATCGGCACCCGGGACGCCGGTCTGCTCATCCTCACCGTCGGCGGCGAGGCGGCCGCGCTGTCCCCCGGCCGGGGACGGCTGATCCGGCGTTCGTACCGGGTCGACGTCCGGCACGCGGGCCGGCACTGGCGGCTGGTGCCCCACTCCATGCCGGACAGCCGCCTCCTGCGCGACGGCCGGCGGCTGGGCGACTTCCACTCGAAGGGCGACGGCGAGGTGAAGGCCGCCGAGTGGCGGTCGGACGCCAAGCCGGACGCCATGGACGCGGCCGTCGGCTACGCGCTGGCCGCCGCGTTCGGCACGGGCGCGGAGTCGATGTGGTCGGCGGCCGCCGACCTGGTCTTCGACGCGATTCCCTGAAGTGGGCCGTACAACCAATCGGTGCCCTTGCCGGTCCTGATCCGACGACGGTGATCTCTCCCGTCGTCGGACAGGACCGAAGGACCGCATGAACCCAGCCAGACGTACGACCGCGGCCACCGCGACCGCCGTCGTACTCGCCACCGCGGGCACCCTGCTCACGCTCACGCCCGCCTCCGCCGCGACCACCTGCACCTCGCCGGTCTTCAAGCGGCAGTTCTTCGCGAACACGAGCTTCTCCGGCACCCCGAGGAAGACCGACTGCGACAGCGCCGTCGACCAGAGCTGGACCGGGTCTCCGGCTTCCGGCCTGCCGAGCGACAACTTCGGCGTCCGCTGGTCGGTGACCCGGGACTTCGGCTCCGGCGGCCCCTTCGCCCTCGCCGCCTCCGGGCTGGACGGCATACGGGTCTACGTCGACGGCGTCCGCAAGATCGACCTGTGGAAGAACGTCTCGTCGACCGTCTCCAGGACCGTCAACGTGACCATCCCCTCCGGCAAGCACACCCTCCGCGTCGACCACGTCAACTGGACCGGCTCCGCCAAGGTCAAGTTCGGCTACACGCCCCGCACCTCCGCCACCGTCGACAAGGTCAAGCCCCTCACCCCGGCCGGGATCTCCGTCTCGTACGACAAGAGCGGCAACAAGGCCAAGGCCGGCTGGGCGAAGAACAAGGAGATGGACCTCTCCGGGTACAAGGTCTACCGGCGGCTCAAGGGCGCCTCCTTCGGCAGCAAGGCGCTCGCCACGACCACCTCCACCTCGTACACGGACACCCCTCCGCCCACCGGTGCCACCTACTACTACGAGGTCCGCGCCTACGACAGGGCGGGCAACGTCTCGACCGGCACCGCCGACCAGGCGGTCACGAGCGTGGACACCACCCCGCCCGCAGCGCCGTTCGTCGAGATGGACGCGTGCCCGGTGGACCAGCCCTACGCGGCCCCGGAGTTGGTCACGACCGCGGAGAACGCGGCCGACATCGCGCTGTACGAGATGCAGCGGCTGAACTCCGCCACCAACACCTGGGCCACCGTGTACACCGGCACCAAGGGCGCGATCTGCGACACCGGTCACGCCGCCGACGGCAGCAAGGTCACCTACCGGGGCCGGGCCCGGGACGCCGTCGGGAACTGGTCCGCGTACTCGCCCGCCGCCACCTTCACCACCTCGGACCTGACACCGCCGGCGACCGCGGCCGACGCGCGCGTCGAGTACCGGTCGGGCGTTCCGCACATGCTGTGGTCGGCCGTCGACGGAGCCGCCTCGTACCAGGTCCTCCAGTACGACCCGACGACCGGCGGCTGGCTCGACGCGCTGCCCGGCGCCACGGGCAACACCCCGACCACCACCACGGCAACCGACGCCGTGCCGCGCCAGCTGCTCGCGGTCGCCGACAGCTACCGGTACGCGGTGCGCTCGGTGGACGCGAAGGGCAATGCGGCCGCCCCGGTGGAGGTCACGCTGACGATGGCGGACCGGCCCGGGGCGATCGCGCCGTTCCGCACCACCGCGAGCAGGTTCGACGAGGGGGTGATGATCGAGTGGAGCAGCGCCGACCCGTGGACCTTCGGCGAGGACGAGCCGCTGCTCACCTACCGGATCACCCGCACCGACAAGGCGACCGGCGAGAGCAGCGTGGTGAGCGCCTGCAAGCCCAACAGCTCGCAGGACCTGCCGCTGGCGGACCCGGAGACCTACTGGACCTGGAACACCGGCGACGCCCCCGACTACGCCGGTGCCCGGCAGATCAACGGCGTCTGCTGGGACGTCTCCGGTGCCTCCGAGACGACGTACGACTACACGGTCGTGACGATCGACCCGTACGGTCATGAGTCGCAGCCCGGCCCCGCCGCCACCGGGACCACGCCGGACACCGAGCGCCCTGCCCCGGTGCAGAACCTGGCCGCCGAGCAGATCCCGCTCGGTGTACGCCTGACCTGGACACCGCCGGCCGACGACGACGTCACGGGCTACAAGGTGTGGCAGGGCGTCACGGACCCGGAGACCGGCGAGACCGTCTGGGACCAGAACTGCTGGACGGGCGACTCCCTGGCCGAGACCGAGATCCTCTGCCCGACGGTCCCCGACGGCGCCGCGCACACCTACAAGGTGGCCGCCACGGACGGCTCCCCCCTGATCGACTGGTACGCCGGCCCCGAGGCCTTCCACCCCGCCGAGCTCTCCGTCACCCTGCCCGACACCCGGCCGCCGGGCTGGACGGGGACCGAGATCCGTGAGGACCAGTACCCGGAGCTGTACGTCGGCTGCTCCGAGAGCTCCGGCCTCGGCGACTGCGACCGGTTCGCGAGCTACCGCGTGGAGCGCTGGGACCCGGCCTCGGCCGCCTATGTCACCCTCGCCGAGGGCACGATGTACGACGCCGTGTTCCACATGGACAAGACGGTCCACGAGGACACGCTGGATCTGTACTACTACCGCGTCGTCCGCCTGGACGCCGCCGGCGCGGAGGCCGCGTCCACGCCGATGGCGTACGGCATCTGGGACTCCTGGCTCTGAGCCCGCACATGTGAAGGGGCCCGGAGGTTCGTCCTCCGGGCCCCTTCACGTGCACTTGGGTACCTCAGTCCTGCCGCCCCTTGGGACGCCACACCACCAACGCGCTGGTCTGCTGCACTTCCTGATACGGCACCAGGTCACGGCGGTACGACGCATGCACCGCCGCCTCCCGCTGCTGCATCGCCGCGGCGGCGCCGTCGAGGGCGGCCTCCATTTCGGCGACGCGGGACTGCAGCGCGGCGACCTGGTTCTCCAGCTCGATGATGCGCTTGATGCCGGCGAGGTTGATGCCCTCGTCCTGCGACAACGCCTGCACCGCGCGGAGCAGTTCGATGTCACGGGCCGAGTAGCGGCGGCCCCGGCCGGCGGTGCGGTCCGGGGAGACCAGGCCCAGGCGGTCGTACTGGCGCAGGGTCTGCGGATGCAGGCCCGAGAGCTGGGCCGCCACCGAGATGACGTAGACCGGGGTCTCCTCGGTCAGTTCATACGGGTTGCGTCGACGGCCGTCCATCTCGATCAAGCTCCCTTCGCGGCCTGGAACAGCTCCGCCCGCGGGTCCTCGCCCGCGGTCGCCTCGCGATACGCCTCGAGTGCGTCACGAGCCTTCCCCGTCAGGTCCGTCGGGACACTCACCTCGACGGTGACCAGGAGGTCGCCACGGGTGCCGTCCTTGCGGACCGCGCCCTTGCCCCGGGCGCGCATGGTGCGGCCGTTGGGCGTGCCCGGCGGCAGCTTCAGCGTGACGGCGGGGCCGCCCAGGGTCGGGACCCTGACCTCGCCGCCGAGAGCCGCCTCGGTGAATGTGACCGGGACCGTGACCGTGAGGTTGTCGTCCTTGCGGCCGAAGACCGGGTGCGTGTCGACGTGCACGGTGACGTACAGGTCGCCGGCCGGGCCGCCGCGCTCGCCCGGTGCGCCCTTGCCGCGCAGCCGGATCCGCTGACTGTCCGTCACCCCGGCGGGGATGCGGACCTGCATGGTCCGGGAGGACTTGGCGCGGCCGCTGCCCTTGCACTCCAGGCAGGGGTGCTCGGCCATCAGCCCGCGGCCCTTGCAGTCCGGGCAGGGGTCGGTGAGGGAGAAGCCGCCGCCGGAGCCCCGCGCCACCTGGCCGGTGCCGACGCAGGTCGGGCACACGCGCGGTGTGCCGTTCTTGTCGCCGGTGCCGGAGCAGGCCTTGCACGGGGACTGCGAGGACATCCGCAGCGGCACCGTGGCACCCTCGATGGCCTCGGTGAAGCTCAGGGTGACCTCGGTGTCGATGTCCTGGCCACGTCGGGGCTGGGTACGGGTCGTGCCCGTACCGCCCCGGTTGAACAGGCCGCCGAAGACGTCGCCGATCCCGCCGCCGAAGCCGCCGGAACCCCCGGCGCCACCGCCCTGCGCGCCGCCTCCGAAGAGATCGCCCAGGTCGAAGTTGAAGGAGCCGCCGCCCGCGCCCGGCCCCGGGCGGAAGCCGCCGTTGCCGAAGAGGGCGCGGGCCTCGTCGTACTCCTTGCGCTTCTTGGGGTCACCGAGGACGTCGTTCGCCTCGGAGATCTCCTTGAAGCGCTCCTCGGCCTTGACGTTGCCCTTGTTGGCGTCCGGGTGGAACTCGCGGGCGAGCTTCCGGTACGCCTTCTTGATCTCGGCCTCGGTGGCGTCCTTGGGGACGCCGAGGACCTTGTAGAAGTCCTTCTCGATGAAGTCCTTGGTGCTCATCCTCGACGCGCCCCCTTCCTGGTGTCCCGCTCAGTGGTGACCTCAGCCCTCCTCAGGGCCGTTGTCCTTGTCGTCGTCGGCCGTGGAGTCCTCCTCGGCCTTGACCGTCTGCGCGCCCGGCTGCGGTTCGGCGACGGCCACCCGCGCGGGGCGGATGGTGCGCTCGCCGATGCGATACCCGGGCTGCAGGATCGCCACGCACGTCGTCTCGGTGACGTCCGGCGCGTAGCTGTGCATCAGGGCCTCGTGGATGGTCGGGTCGAAGGGCTCGCCCTCCTTGCCGAACTGCTGCAGACCCATCTTCGCCGCGACGGTCTCCAGCGACTCCCCGACGGACTTGAATCCGCCGACGAACTCGCCGTGGTCCCGCGCGCGGCCGATGTCGTCGAGCACGGGCAGGAGTTCGGTCAGGAGGTTCGCGACGGCGATCTCCTTGACCGTGATCCGGTCCCGCTCCACGCGGCGGCGGTAGTTCTGGAACTCGGCCTGGAGCCGCTGGAGGTCCGCGGTGCGCTCTTCGAGCGCCTTGCGGGCCTGGTCCAGCTGGGCCGTCAGACCGGCGATCTGTGCTGTTGCGTCCCCGGCCGGGGCCGCCCCCTCCTGGGGGGCGGCCTTCGGCTCGGCGTCGTCGGGGGTCGCGCCGGAGGGGACGTCGGGCTTCTCCTCGAAGCCCGGGGTCTCCTCGGTCACGCGGCACCGTCCTTGCGCTCGTCGTCCACGATCTCGGCGTCCACGACGTCGTCGTCGGCCTTGGGAGCCTCGGCACCGGCGTCGGCGCCGCCCGCGGCCTGCGCGGCCTGGGCGTCGGCGTACATGGCCTGGCCGACCTTCTGCGAGACCGCCGCGACCTTCTCGGTGGCGGTGCGGATCTCGGCGGTGTCCTCGCCCTTGAGCGCGGCCTTCAGCTCCTCGACGGCGGCCTCGACCTCGGTCTTGACCTCGCCGGGGACCTTGTCCTCGTTGTCCTTGAGGAACTTCTCCGTCTGGTAGACGAGCTGCTCGCCCTGGTTGCGGGACTCGGCGGCCTCGCGGCGGGCGTGGTCCTCCTCCGCGTACTTCTCGGCCTCTTCGCGCATCCGGTTGACCTCGTCCTTCGGCAGCGAGGAGCCACCGGTGACGGTCATCTTCTGCTCCTTGCCCGTGCCCAGGTCCTTCGCGGTCACGTGCATGATGCCGTTGGCGTCGATGTCGAAGGCGACCTCGATCTGCGGGACACCGCGCGGGGCCGGCGGCAGACCGGTCAGCTCGAACATCCCGAGCTTCTTGTTGTACGCCGCGATCTCGCGCTCGCCCTGGTAGACCTGGATCTGCACGGACGGCTGGTTGTCCTCGGCCGTCGTGAAGATCTCGGACCGCTTGGTCGGGATCGTCGTGTTCCGCTCGATGAGCTTGGTCATGATGCCGCCCTTGGTCTCGATACCCAGGGACAGCGGGGTCACGTCGAGGAGCAGGACGTCCTTGACCTCACCCTTGAGGACACCGGCCTGCAGGGCGGCGCCGATGGCGACGACCTCGTCCGGGTTGACGCCCTTGTTGGCGTCCTTGCCGCCGGTCAGCTCGCGCACGAGCTCGGCGACGGCGGGCATACGGGTGGAGCCACCGACGAGGACGACGTGGTCGATCTCGTTGATGGAGACGCCGGCGTCCTTCATGACGTTGAAGAACGGGGTCTTGCAGCGCTCCAGGAGGTCCGCGGTCAGCTGCTGGAACTGAGCCCGGGTGAGCTTCTCGTCCAGGTGCAGCGGGCCCTCGGCGGAGGCGGTGATGTAGGGCAGGTTGATCGAGGTCTCGGTGGAGCTCGACAGCTCGATCTTGGCCTTCTCGGCGGCCTCGCGGAGGCGCTGGAGGGCCATCTTGTCCTTGGCGAGGTCCACACCGTGGCCGGCCTTGAACTGCTGCACCAGGTAGTCGACGACGCGCTGGTCCCAGTCGTCACCACCGAGGTGGTTGTCGCCGTTGGTGGCCTTCACCTCGACGACGCCGTCGCCGATCTCCAGGAGGGACACGTCGAAGGTGCCGCCACCGAGGTCGAAGACGAGGATCGTCTGGTCGTCCTTGTCGAGGCCGTACGCGAGCGCGGCCGCGGTGGGCTCGTTGACGATACGAAGGACGTTGAGACCGGCGATCTCGCCGGCTTCCTTCGTCGCCTGACGCTCGGAGTCGTTGAAGTACGCCGGGACGGTGATGACCGCGTCGGTCACCTTCTCGCCCAGGTAGGACTCGGCGTCGCGCTTCAGCTTCTGCAGGATGAACGCGGACATCTGCTGCGGGTTGAAGGGCTTCCCGTCGAGCTCGACCTTCCAGTCCGTGCCCATGTGGCGCTTGACGGAGCGGATGGTCCGGTCCACGTTCGTGACCGCCTGGCGCTTGGCGACCTCGCCGACCAGCACCTCACCGTTCTTCGCGAAGGCGACGACGGACGGCGTGGTCCTGGCACCCTCGGCGTTGGTGATGACGGTGGGCTCGCCGCCCTCCAGAACGCTGACGACCGAGTTCGTCGTGCCCAGGTCGATGCCGACCGCACGTGCCATGGTGATTTCCTCCAGCTGACTTGAGTGGAACGGACTCAAGTGTGCATGACGTCCGCCGCCCGGTCAACAGACCTGAGTCAGGGGGGCTCAACTCTTATCCGTTCCTTACACGCAACTGAGCCCTGACCTGCGCGGACGGCTTCGCACGGAGGAGTGCGAGTACGACGATCAGGGCGCCCCCGACCACCCAGAGGACCCCCGACTCCGCGAGCCACCCGAGGTGCACGAGGACCCCGACGAGTACCCCGCAGAAGGCTCCCGCACCGAGGACGACGATCACTCCCTGCGGGGTGAGCCCGAGCCGCCTGAGCCGGTGGGCGAGGTGGCCGGTGCCGGTGCGGGTGCCGCGGCGGGTCAGGGCGACAAGGAGTCCCTCGGCGGCGATCAGGGCCGTCAGTGCGAACAGCACCGCCGCGCTGGAGCCGAACCCGTAGCCGGCCCGGGTCACCACCGCCGCCGAGGCGAGCACGAACCCGGCGAACAGCGACCCGCACGAACCGAGCCCCACGCGCGCGGGCGGCCAGTTGTGCATGAGGAACCCGGTCAGCGCGGCGGCCAGCACGCTCAGCAGTACCGCGAGCCCGTCCATCACCTCGACCGCGGCACAGGCGCCGACCCCGAAGGCGGTGACGACCCCGACGGCCCCCGCGAGACCGTCGGCATGGTCCAGAGCCCGGAAACCGACGGTGACGAGGACGATCCAGCAGACGGCGAGAAGCCCTCCGGCGACACCGGTCTCCCCGTACGGCACGACACAGGCCGCCGCCACCGCCGTACCGGCGACCAGCGCCCGCGCCTTGACCCGCCGTACGTCCGCGAACAGCCCCAGCCCGGCGACCACGGCCCCGGCGACGAGCAGCTCGCCGACGCCGGAGCCGAGGGGCGCCACGCCGGTCCGGTCACCCACGACCGCCACCAGGCAGGTCGCGAGCACCACCGCCACACCCCCGAACAGCGGCACCTTGCGGTGCTGCCACCGCCGGTCGACGACCCCGAGCCGCAGGGCGGCCGTGCGGAGCAGTGCGGTGAGGACGGTGGCGAGGAGGAGGGCGGTCGTGGCGGCTGCGATCCCGTAGAGCACAGGTCTAAATTAGGGGCGAATGTATCAATTTGGTACGAATAACACGGTCAGTTCTTAAGGCAACCCTCAGCGACATAGATCACCGCACGGCTGGCTACAGTGCGGGAGACGATGCGGGTACTCTCGTAGAACTGCATAAGTTACCGCTTAGTAATCTCGCTCCACCCCGCTCGAAAGAACCCCATCGCAGGCCCGAGGAGCCCCGACATGCAACTCGCCGCGATCATCGTGTCGCTGGTCCTGACTGTGGTCGGCGCGGCACTGTTCGCACGCGTCATCGCGCAGTTCGTCCGGTTTTTCATGCTCGGCCAGCCTCTGCCCGCCGGCACCCGGATCGACAACCCCTACCAGCGCAGTGTGACGTTGGTGAAGGAGTTCCTCGGCCACACGCGGATGAACCGCTGGGGGATCGTGGGCTTCGCCCACTGGTTCGTGGCGATGGGCTTCCTGACGCTGATCCCGATCCTGGGCCAGGCCCTGGGCCAGCTCTTCCAGGCCGACTTCGTCCTCCCGGTCATCGGCGGCTGGCTGCCCTGGGAGATGTACGTCGAGTTCATCACCGTGATGACCGGCCTCGGCATCGCCGTGCTGATCGCGATCCGCCTGCTGAACCTGCCCTCGCGCCCCGGCCGCAAGTCCCGCTTCACGGGCTCCAAGGCCTGGCAGGCGTACTTCGTCGAGTACGTCATCCTCACCATCGGCATCGTGATCTACGTGCTGCGCGGTCTTGAGGGCGCGATGCACCACGTGGACCACTACGAGGCCGCGTTCTTCGCCTCGTACCCGCTGGTCGCCGCGTTCCGGTCGCTCGACGTCTCCACGCTGCAGACGCTGGTCTACCTGTTCGCCGGCATCAAGGTCAGCGTCTCGTTCATCTGGATGATCGTCGTCTCGCTGAACGCCAACATGAGCGTCGCCTGGCACCGGTTCCTCGCGTTCCCGAACATCTGGTTCAAGCGCAACGCGGACGGCTCCACCGCGCTCGGCGGCCTCCAGCCGATGACCTCCGGCGGCAAGCCGATCGACTTCACCGACCCGGGCGAGGACGACGTCTTCGGCGTCTCCCAGGTCGAGCAGTTCTCCTGGAAGGGCCTCCTCGACTTCTCGACCTGCACCGAGTGCGGTCGCTGCCAGTCGCAGTGCCCGGCCTGGAACACCGGCAAGCCGCTCTCCCCGAAGCTGCTGATCATGTCGCTGCGGGACCACTCGCACGCCAAGGCGCCCTACCTGCTGGCGGGCGGCGGCAAGACGATGGAGGGCGAGGAGAAGGCGTCCGAGGAGCAGCTGGCCGGTGTGCCCGCCGCGGCTCTGGCGGAGGCCGAGCGCCCGCTGATCGGCACCGCCGAGGAGAACGGCGTGATCGACCCGGACGTCCTGTGGTCCTGCACCACCTGCGGCGCCTGTGTCGAGCAGTGCCCCGTCGACATCGAGCACGTCGACCACATCGTCGACATGCGCCGCTACCAGGTGATGATCGAGTCCGCGTTCCCGTCCGAGGCGGGCACGATGCTCAAGAACCTGGAGAAGAAGGGCAACCCCTGGGGCCTGGCGAAGAAGCAGCGCCTGGAGTGGCTCAAGGAACTCGACTTCGAGGTGCCGGTCGTCGGCAAGGACATCGAGGACCTCTCCGAGGTCGAGTACCTGTACTGGGTCGGTTGCGCGGGCTCCCTGGAGGACCGTGCCAAGAAGACCACCAAGGCCTTCGCGGAACTGCTCCACATCGCGGGCGTCAAGTTCGCGATCATGGGCGGCGACGAGAAGTGCACCGGTGACTCGGCCCGCCGCCTCGGCAACGAGCCGTTGTTCCAGGAACTCGGCATGGAGAACGTGGCCGCGCTGAACATGGCGTTCGGCGAGGACGACGAGGACCCGGAGACGAAGAAGCCGCGGTCGGCGAAGAAGATCGTCGCCACCTGCCCGCACTGCCTCAACACCATCGGCAACGAGTACCCGCAGCTCGGCGGCGACTACGAGACCATCCACCACACCCAGCTGCTCCAGCACCTCATCGACGAGGGCAAGCTGCTGCCGGTCACCCCGGTCGACGGACTCATCACCTACCACGACCCCTGCTACCTGGGCCGTCACAACAAGATCTACACGCCCCCGCGCGAGATCATGTCGGCCGTCCCGGGCCTGCGCCAGCAGGAGATGCACCGCCACAAGGAGCGCGGCTTCTGCTGCGGTGCCGGTGGTGCGCGGATGTGGATGGAGGAGCGGATCGGCAAGCGCATCAACAACGAGCGCGTCGACGAAGCTCTCTCCCTGAACCCCGACATCGTCTCCACGGCCTGCCCGTTCTGCCTCGTCATGCTGACCGACTCGGTCAACGGCAAGAAGAACGAGGGCAAGGCCAAGGAGTCCGTCACGGTCGTCGACGTGGCCCAGCTCCTGCTGGAGTCCGTGAAGACCCCGGTGGACCCGCAGGACGCGACGGAGACGGAGCCCGCCCCGGAACCGGAGCCGGTGAAGTAGCCCGCACCGCACTCCGACGCCCCCCGCACCCACCTGGGTGCGGGGGGCGTCGCGGTTCAACGGCGACGGGCAGATCTCTCCCACCGCCGTTCACAAGGCTCCGGATCCGGTCCACGTGCTCGGCGATGTCACTGGCGAGGCCGCCGTCTTGTCGTAAGGGGTGACGACGACCTCGCTCAAGGACTCAAGGAGTGGACGATGAACCTCGCCCTGTGGATCGGTGCCGCGCTGCTCGCCGCGGTCGCCCTGGCCGGTGGCGCCACCAAGGCCTTCGTGCCCCGGGAGAAGCTGGCCGCGGCCGCCGGCGGGGCCTGGACGGCACAGGTGAGCGTCGGTTTCCTCAAAAGTCTCGGTGTCCTCGAACTGCTGGCCGCCGTCGGCCTGATCCTGCCCGCCGTGGTCGACGTCGCGCCGGCCCTGGTGCCGGTGACCGCCGTCTGCTGGATCCTGCTGATGGTCGGTGCGATGGTCACCCACGGCCGGCTCGGCGAGGCGAAGTTCGTGGTGCTGAACTCGGTCTATCTCGTGCTCGCGGTGTTCATCGCGTGGGGCCGGTTCGGCCCCGAGTCGTTCGTCGGCTGACAAGGCGGGAGAATCAGGAGCACCGTCGGCCAAGGAGAGCGGCATGAGCAGGACCAGGACCAGGACCAGGACCGAGGAGTTCCAGGAACTGCGGCCGCTGCTCTTCTCGATCGCCTACCGGATCCTGGGCAGCGTCACCGAGGCCGAGGACGCCGTCCAGGAGACCTGGCTGCGCTACGAGGCCTCGCCGACCGAGCCCCGCTCGGTCAAGGCCTATCTCTCGGCCGCGGTGACCCGGGTCTCGATCAACGTGCTCCGTTCGGCCCGCGTCCGGCGCGAGGCCTATGTCGGGCCGTGGTTCCCGGAGCCGCTGCTCGCCGACCCCTACCAGGACCCGGAGCGGTCGGCGGAGCTGGCGGACTCGGTGTCGACGGCGACCCTTTTGCTGCTGGAGCGGCTCAGTCCGCTGGAGCGGGCGGTGTTCGTGCTGCGGGAGGTGTTCGACTTCGGCTTTCCCGAGGTCGCGTCGGCGGTGGGGCGCTCGGAGGCGGCGTGCCGCCAGCTGGTGGTGCGGGCGCGGCGCCACATGGCCGAGGGCCGGCCCCGGTTCGAGGCGAGCCCCAAGGAGCGGACGGAACTGGCGTCGCGGTTCTTCCAGGCGCTGCGCGAGGGCGATGTGGACGGCCTCCAGGAACTGCTCGCCGCCGAGGTGACGCTGGTCGGCGACGGCGGCGGCAAGGCCCCGCAGCTGGCCAGGGCCGTCGTCGGCGCGCGGAACGTGGCCCGGCTGCTGGCCGACGTCTTCCCCCGGATGGCCCGGGCCGCGGTGACGTTCGCGCCGCTCGAGGTCAACGGCGAGCCGGGGGCGGTCTTCCGGGACCGGGACGGCAGGGTGCTCCACACCATGGTCCTCGACGTCCACGACGGGCGGATCCGGACGATCCGCAACGTCATCAACCCCGACAAACTCCGGCACCTGGGCCCGGTGGCGGACGCCTGGTCGGTCCACCGCGAGGTGCGGGACACCCCGTGACACCCGCCCCTCGACAGATGGCCCGATCCGGCTGACCCGTCCGGGTGACCCGCGGCGGTACCCCACCGCCGACACCCGCTTCCACCCGGTCCTCGCCCCGGCCACCGCTACGGCGTCGGCCCCAGCCCCGACTCCGCCTCCCCGGACGGCCGGCGCTGGTTCGCCGACACGGCTGGCGGACGGCTGTGGCCGGCAGGCCGCCCCCCACCTGGACCAGCGCTGCGACGACGTCGTCACGACGCCCTGACCGCCGTAGCGGACCCCCGGGCACCTCAGCGCTCCCCGGCACTACATCGGCAACGACCGCAGCCGCGCGGGCCCCTGCGGCCACACCGCGCCCTCCGCCAGCGGCGTCCACATCGTCCGCAGCGGATGGTCGATCACCCCGCCAGGCTGCTCGACGCGCATCCCGCCCGGCAGCACCCGCCATCCCAGCTTCTCGTAGAGCGCCACCCGGTCCGGCAGACAGAACAGCAGCCCGAACTCCGCCCCGGTCCCCCGGGCGTGTGCGACGGCCGTGTCCACGACCAGCCGGGCCAGGCCGTGTCCGCGCATGCCGGGTGCGACGACCACACCACCGAGCCCGGCCACCCGCAGCCGCCGCTCCCCCACCTCGACGTCCGCCTCCACCAGCCCGGCGTGCGCGACCAGCCGGCCCTCGCTGCGGACCCCGAAGTGCACGTCCTTGTCCCGGGCCGTCACCCCGTACGCGGCGACCTCGAAGGGGTCCTCGACAGCGCCGGTGATCTCGTCGAGGTCGGCCCCGGTGTACCGCGCGAGCCGTACGACGGGGAGTTCCTGAGGGCCGTGGAGCGCCTGTCCGGCTCCGGTGGCGAGCGCCCAGTAGCGGTCTCCGTAGGACCAGTGCCACCACTCGGTGGGGTAGTTGACCAGGCCCGCCGCGGTCAGGGCGGTGCCGAGCAGCCGACGGTTCGCGCGCGCCTCTGCGCCGATGCCGGGGGCGTCCGTGAAGCAGGCGCCGTCGCTCTCCTCCGGACTGGCGTTGACCCGGGTCCCCATGTCGAGTTCGTGTCCGTCGGCGTCCACGAGGGTGAGGTCGACCGCCGCGCCGGCACTGTGCGGGGCGATCTCCGGCGGGGAGACGTACCGACTGGTGGCGTCCCGCAGCTCCGCCTCCGTACGGTCCGGGTTGGCGGAGCGCAGGGTGCGGGCGTAGTTCTCGAAGTAGCGGCGCTGAAGGGCGGGCGGCCGGTACCCCTCGACGAACAGCAGCCGGAGGCCCTGCGGCAGCATCTCCTGGGCCCTCAACAGCCGGGCCAGGACGCCCTCCCGCAGGTGTGCGAAGGCCCCTCGCACGTCCTCCTTGCGCGGGTCGACGACGAGGAACTCCCGTACGTCGACGAAGGGTTCACCGCTGTCGGCCACGGGGACCGCCGCGACCCGGGGATCTGACATCAGCACGATCTCGGTCATGCGTCGATCATGGCTCGCGGCACCTGTGCGGCCCGCACCCGGGCCCTCGACCGCAAACCCCGGCCGAACTCCCCCTTAACCCCGGGCTCGAACGCGTGCATCATTGCCGGGGTTCGTTGTCGATGATGCTGACGAGGTGTGCGGTGCGCGTGCGAATGGCCGGGGCGGGTACGGCGGTGCTCTGCGGCGCCCTCCTGCTCGTCTCCTGCGGACCCACCCAGCACGCCGAGAGCGCCGACCACAGCACGCCGCCCGTGCGCGCCGCGAACGCTCCCGCGAAGCTGCCCGTCCCGCGCGGCAAGGGCAGCGAGGTCGCCGACGACTTCAACGGCGACGGCCACCGGGACCTCGTACTCGACGACCTGGTCAAAGCGCAGGTGCACGCGGACGACGCGGGCATCGGGATCGTGTACGGGAGCGCGCGCGGGCTGACGCCGGGAGCGAGACAGTTGCTGAGTCCGGCGAAGCAGGCCGTCGCCACCAAGGGGCAGCTGCCCGCCGTGTTCGAGGCGGAGGCCACCTGTGACCTCGACGGGGACGGCTTCACGGACCTCGTCGTGTCGACCGATCCGCCCTACGACGGCCAGGGTCAGCCGCCGGTCCCGCTCCAGGTCCTCTTCGGCTCCCCGTCAGGACTGACCGGCAAGGCGGTCAAGCTCGTCGTCCCGGCACGCGCCCGGGCCGGCAACGACTGGCCGGACCAGCCGGTGTGCGGGGACTTCGACGGGGACGACGCCCAGGACCTCGTCCTGCACGCCTCGGGCTCCCGACTCACCTACCTGCGGGGCCCGTTCACCAAGAAGGGCGCCCCGAAGGCGGCCACCGCCCCCGTCCCCGCCCCCGGCGAGTTCCCCACGGGCCCGGCCACGGACGTGAACCGCGACGGATACGACGACCTGGTCGTCCGTACGGCGGACGGCACCGCCACCTCCGCCCTCGTCCTCGGCGGCCCCACCGGGCCGACCCGCACCGGCACCCTCCTGCCGGCCGGCATCGACGTCGCCCTCGGCCGCTTCGGCAAGGGCAAGGCCCTGGACGCGGCGATCGGCGCGATGGGCGGCACCGCCCTGCGCTACGACCTGCCCACCGCCGGCCGCGCCACCCTCTCCTCCCCCGGCTCCATGCTCGACGCGGCCGACTTCGACGGCGACGGGCTGAGCGAACTGGTCTCCAGCGGGTCGCGGATCAAGGTGTTCCGAGGCCGTACGGCCGGACTGTCGGCGTCGGGCATGGTCACCGTCGAGCCGGGCGCCGTGGGCACCGCCCGGGTCCTCGCCGTGGGCGACTTCGACGGGGACGGGCGGGCGGACCTCGCGGTGCGGACGTACCAGGGCGAGACCAAGGACACCGTCGCGGTCTTCCCCGGGGCGAAGAAGGGGCTCGTGAGCACCGAGCCGACGGTCACCTTCTCCACCTCGGAGTTCCTGGCAGCCGACTGAGAAGCCCCAGCGGTCACGGGGGGCACAAGAATTTACCGAACACACGTACAACCCTTACGTACCGACAGAGGTCTCCTGTGCGCCGACCGACCTGTGTGGCCGAGGAGTACTCCCGGCGAACACGGTCGGTCCGCCCCCATCGACTGTGGACGCCCCGCCAGGCGTCCCCGCATGCCGCAGGAGAACCCGCATGCACCAGCACCATCTGCGACTCGCCCTCGCGACGGCCACCGCTGCCGCGCTGACGGGCGGTCTGCTCACCTTCTCGGCCGCGACGGCGACGGCCGCGGACTCGACGGTCGTGCCGAAGGCCGACTTCAACGGTGACGGCATCGGCGACGTGGCCTTCTCGGCCGCCGGTGCGTACGTGAACGGCAAGCAGGGCGCCGGGCAGCTCGTCGTCCTGTACGGCACCGGCACCGGGGTGTCGTCCGCGAAGCGCTCCGTGATCAGCCAGAACACCGCGGGCGTGCCCGGCACCGCCGAGACGAACGACTTCTTCGGCGCGGAGACCGCCTACGGCGACTTCAACGACGACGGCTACGACGACATCGCCGTCTCCGCCCCCTGGGAGGACGTCGGCAGCGACACCGACGGCGGCGGTCTGGCCGTGCTGTGGGGCTCCACGAAGGGCATCACCGGCACCGGCGTGACCATCGCCGACCCGGCCCCCTCCTCGCACGACACCTGGGGCAAGAACCTCGCCGCGGGCGACTACGACGGCGACGGCACGGACGACCTCGCGGTGGGCAACACCTCCAGCACGATCTACGTCTACAAGGGCGGCATCAGCGCTTCCGGCACCGCGGTCGGCGGCCGCTCCACCATCAAGCCCCCGATCCAGTCCGGCGGCAACGCCCGCGGCCCGCTCAACCTCACCGCGGGCGACGTCAACGGCGACGGCCGCACCGACCTGGTGGTCGACGGCTTCGAGACCGAGACCGACTACGGCTGGAACACCAACTACCTGGTCCCCGGCACCGCGAGCGGCCTGTCCGTCGCGTCCGCGCAGACCCTCAAGCCCGGTGCCATCACCGCGATCGGTGACATCAACGCCGACGGCTTCGGCGACATCGTCTCCGGCATGTACTGGAACAGGACCACCGACGACGGCAGCGTCACCTACCCGGGCGGCGCCGACGGCGGCAAGGTCTGGATCACCTACGGCTCCGCGAGCGGCGCCGGCTCGGTCACCGGCATCACCCAGAACACCGGCAACGTCCCCGGTACCTCCGAGAAGAACGACTGGTTCGGCTACGAGCTGGACCTCGGCGACATCAACGGCGACGGCTTCCAGGACCTCGTGGTCGGCGTAGCCGGCGAGAACATCGGCAGCGCCACCGACACCGGCATGGTCACCGTCCTGTACGGCTCGGCCTCCGGTCTGAACACCTCCTCCGGCGCCCAGTCCTTCGCCCAGTCCACCGCGGGCGTGCCCGGCGAGGACGAGAAGAACGACGCGCTCGGCGCCGACGTCAAGCTCGACGACGTCACCGGTGACGGCCGCGCCGACCTGATCGCGGGCTCCTACGAGAACGACGGCAACGGCGCGGTCCTCTACCTGCCCTCCAACGGCACGAAGATCACCACGACCGGCTCCCGCACGGTCTCCCCGAGCACGTCGGGCGTCTCGACGACGGGCAGCCCTGCCTTCAGCGCCAACTTCGCCGACTGACCGGCTGAGCGGCTGAGCGGCTGAGCGGCTGAGCGGCTGAGCGGCTGAACCACTCTGTCACTCGGCCACTCTGCCACCGGGCCGGTCTGCGGCCCGGTGGCCCGGCGCCGTACACCCTCGACGTACCCCCGAAACGGAAGAACCCCATGCGACTTCTGCGCATCGCCACCGCGGTGGCACTCACCGGCGGCCTGCTCACCCTCGCGGCCCCGGCCTCGACGGCGGCCACGACGGCGGCCACGACGAAGCAGTACACCGCGGACTTCAACGGCGACGGCTACGGCGACGTCGCGTTCGCCGCGCCGTACGCGAAGGTCGGCGGCAAGGGCATGGCCGGCTACGTCGCCGTCCTGTACGGCACCAAGAACGGCCTCGACCCGGCCAAGCGCACCGTCCTCAGCCAGAACACCACGGGCGTGCCCGGCACCGCCGAGGCCGAGGACAGCTTCGGCGAGGCCCTCGCGATCGCCGACCTGAACAAGGACGGCTACACCGACCTCGCCGTCGGCGCACCCGGCGAGGACGTCGGCACCGACGTCGACGGCGGCTCCGTCACCGTGCTGTGGGGCTCCGCGAGCGGCGTCAAGGGCGGCACCGCGGTCAAGGACCCGGCGGTCTCCTCCCACGACAACTGGGGCCGGCTCCTCACCACCGGCGACTTCGACGGCGACGCCAAGGCCGACCTCGCCGTCGGCACGGGCGGCACCAAGTCGTATGTGATCCGCGGCGGCTTCACCAAGTCCGGCACCACCGGCACGGTGAAGAAGATCGGCCTGCCGGAGACCGCGTACTCCGTCGACGCCATGAAGGCAGGCGACACCGACGGCGACAAGAAGTCCGACCTGGTCCTCACCTACCGCACCCACAACACCTCGCACGCCTCCGGCAGTTGGTCCAGGGGCGTCGCCTACCTCGGCGCCGCCGCCGGCCCCGACACCACCTCGCCGCGCCCCCTGAACGGCGGCACGTCGATCGCGCTCGGCGACATCGACGGCGACGGCTACGACGAGATCGCCCTCGGCAACGTCTTCACCGAGGAGGACGACCAGTCCGGCAGCCGCGGCGGCAAGGTCGTCGTCATCCGCGGCTCGGCCGGCGGGCCCGTCAACGGCGACGCCCCGCTGGCCGAACTCACCCAGGACACCGAGGGAGTCCCGGGCACGGAGAAGGCGGGCGACGGCTTCGGCGCCGCGGTCTCCATCGGCGACCACAACAACGACGGCTACGACGACCTCGCGATCGGCATCCCCTTCAAGGACACCACCCAGTCCGAGGACTCCGGCTCCTCCGTGGTGCTGCCCGGCCCGCGCCTGTCCGGCGGCCGTGTCCTCTCCCAGGACACCTACGACGTTCCCGGCGTCCCGGAGGACACCGACTACTTCGGCTCGGACGTCCTGCTCTCCGACGTCAACGGCGACGGCGATGCCGACTTCACGGCGGCCGCCGGCTTCGAGAACGAGGGCGTCGGCGCCGTCTGGGCGTTCCATGGCACGACCACCGCCGGCGTCCGTTCCTTCGGCCCCGGTTCCCTCGGCATGTCCAGCGGCTACGGCGCGTTCGGCACCGGCCTCATCGGCTGACCCACAGGAGCGAAACCATGCGCACAAGCACCGCGGCCGCCCTGACCGTCACCCTCGTGGCGACGGGCCTCACCCCGCTGTTCCTCGCCGCCCCCGCGTCGGCGGCGGTCGCCAAGCACTACGACGACTTCAACGGCGACGGCTACCGGGACGTGGCGTACAGCCACTACTACAAGAGCGTCTCCGGCACCGGCGGCTGGAAGGGCGGCGCCGTCAAGGTCGTCTACGGCGACGCGAGCGGCCTCGACACCTCGCACACCCAGGTCGTCCACCAGGGCAGCCCGGGCATCCCCGGCACCGGTGAGGCCGACGACAACTTCGGCGACTCACTCACCAGCGGCGACCTCAACAAGGACGGTTACGCGGACCTGATCGTCGGCAACCCCATGGAGACGGTGGGGAGTTCCGAGCACCGCGGCTCGGTCACGATCGTCTGGGGCGCGAAGACCGGCCTCTCCGGCGGAACCAACGTCACCCCGAAGTCCGGCGCCGGCAGCCGGTTCGGCCACGACCTCGCCACCGGCGACTTCAACGGCGACGGTTCGCCCGACCTGGCGGTCATCGGCGGCGACGAGGCCTGGCTGTACCGGGGCTCCTTCACCAAGTCCGGGTCCACGGGCACCGTCAGCAGGATCGACAAGTCGGGCCAGGGCTGGAGCTCGTACCGTCTGGAGGCCGGCAAGGTCAACGGCGACGGCCGGACCGACCTGGTGGTCATCGGCGAGCAGGTCACCGACGGCGCCGCCAAGCACCGCATCTGGTTCCTCAAGGGCGCCGCCTCCGGTCTGGCCTCGGGCGCGTCCAAGACGTACACCAGCGCTCCCTGGACCCTGGCGATCGGCGACTTCGACAAGAACGGCTACGGCGACATCGCCGTCGGTCTGCCCGCCAACAACAACGAGAAGGGCGCGGTCAGCGTCTGGCGCGGCACGTCCTCGGGCCCCAGCGGCTCGATGACGTACAACCAGGCCAGCTCCGGCGTCTCCGGCACCCCCGAGGAGTTCGACAACTTCGGCTCCGCCCTCGCGGCCGGTGACACCGACGGCGACGGTTACGCGGACCTCGCGGTCGGCGTCCCGAACGAGAACGTCGCCGGCAACGACTACCAGGGCGGCGTCCACCTCTTCCGCGGCGGCTCCGACGGCCTGACCGGCACCCGCTCCACCTGGATCCCCCAGACGATCACGGGCCCGGCCACCGCGGGCGTCTTCTTCGGCTTCGACCTGCGCCTGCGCGACCTGACCCGAGACGGCAGGGCCGACCTGACGGTGGGCCTGACGGACGACGCGCTCGTCCTGCGCGGCACGGCCACGGTACCGACGGCGACCGGCGCCGAGCACCTGCCGGAGTTCGGCAGCGGCCTCCTCGACTGAGCCGGCCCTCCCCCACCTCACGCACCTGTCACAGGAGAACCCCGATGCGCCACCTCAGAACCACCCTCGCGACCGCCGCCGCGGCCACCCTCACCGGCGGTCTGCTCACCCTCTCGGCCGCGACGACCGCGACCGCCGCCCCCTCCGGCCTGACCGGCGACTTCAACGGCGACGGCTACCGCGATGTCGCGATCGCCGCCCCCATCGCCAAGATCTCCGGCAAGACCGGCGCGGGCTACGTCGCCGTCGTCTACGGCACCAAGAGCGGCCTCGACACCAGCAAGCGCCAGATCATCAGCCAGGCCACGGACGGCATCCCCGGTACCCCGGAGGCCGGCGACTACTTCGGCGACCGTCTCACCACGGGCGACATGGACGGCGACGGCTACACGGACATCGTGGTCGGCGTGCACGGCGAGAAGATCGGCTCCACCGACTCCTACGGCGCGCTGACCGTGCTGTGGGGCGGCGCGACCGGCATCAAGTCCGGCACCGACATCTCCTCCCCGCTGCCGGAGTACCGCAACGAGCTGGGCTGGTCCCTCGCGGCCGGCGACTTCGACGGCGACGGCCACACCGACCTGGCCGCCGGCAACAACTCCACGCCGTCCCTGAACATCTTCCGCGGCCCCGTCTCCCGTACCGGCAAGGCCGCTTCGCTCGTCGGCGTCGACACGGTCGACCAGACCACGATCTACCCCGACGGCCTCATCGCGGGCGAGGTCAACGCCGACGGCCGCACCGACCTGCTGGTCATGGGCCAGGAGGAGACCAGCACCGGCGACTACCGCACCCGCAGCGTCCTCTACACGGGCAACGCCACCACCACCCTCAAGGTCGGCAAGAAGCTCGCGGGCGGCTACGCCGGCGTCATCGCCGACGTGAACAAGGACGGCTACGGCGACATCGTCACCGGCAACTTCATGGAGAAGTCGACGTCCGAGCCGAACGGCGGCCTCGGCGGCGCGGTGACGGTGACCTACGGCGCGTCCACGGGCCTGTCCACCCGCACGCCGGTGAAGTTCACCCAGGACTCGGCGAGCGTCCCCGGCACGGCCGAGAAGTTCGACTTCTTCGGCTGGAGCCTGTCGGCCGGCGACGTCAACGGCGACGGCTACGCCGACATCGCGATCGGCTCCGAGCAGGAGACCATCGGCTCGGCGAAGCACGCGGGCACGGTCACGATCCTGCGCGGCTCGGCCTCCGGCCTGACCGGCACCGGCTCGAAGTCCTACTCCCAGAACACGGCGAACGTCGCCGGCACTGCGGAGTCCTACGACCACTTCGGCTACGCGGTCCACCTCACGGACATCGACAACAACGGCCGCACGGAACTGGTGACCTCGGCCTCCGGCGAGAACAGCAGCGACGGCGCCGTCTGGTTCCTCAAGTCCACCACCTCCGGCATCACCGCCACCGGTTCGAAGTCCTTCAGCGGCCCGACCCTGGGCGGCCCCTCCGGCGACGCGTACTTCGGCGACGTCCTGGAAGGCTGACCGATGCGCATCCGTACGACGGCGCTCGCGGCCCTGCTGGCCGCGGGCCTCGTCCCGCTGACCCTGGCCGCCCCGGCCGCGGCGGCCCCCTCGGGCCTGCCCGGCGACTTCAACGGCGACGGCTACCGCGACCTTGCCGTCTCGGCCTCGCTCGCCACCGTCGGCTCCGCCCGGAGCGCCGGCGCCGTGGTCGTCACCCACGGCTCGTCCACCGGGCCGAAGGTCGCCGACTCCAAGGTGATATCGCAGAATTCGGCCGGCGTCCCCGGCACCTCGGAGAGCGACGACGGCTTCGGTGCGGCCACGGCCACCGGCGACTTCAACAGCGACGGCTACGCGGACCTCGCCGTCGGCACCCCGTACGAGGGCACCACCGCCGGCGCGCTCTCCGGCTCCGTCACCGTCCTGTGGGGCTCCAAGTCCGGCCTGTCCGGCGGCACCGCGCTCGCCGCCCCCACCGCGGACAAGCCCAAGTACTTCGGCCGGCACCTCGCCGCGGGCGACTTCGACGGCGACGGCCGCGACGACCTGGCCGTGGGCGCGGGCAACTACAACGGCGTCTCCCTCTACCTCGGCGGCACCGGCAAGGGCAGCACCCTGGCCGGCCGCACCGGCTTCGCACCGGGCGGCCGCAATGCGCTGGGCCTCGACAGCCTCACCGCCGGCGACATCAACGGCGACGGCACGGACGACCTGGTGATCGGCGGCGGCAGCCTGGGCTCGGTCGCCCGCCAGGCGGTGTACCTGTCGCCGGGCGGCTCCGCCAGGACGTTCGCCGGGGAGGCCGGCCCGGGCCACGCCACCGCGGTCGGCGACATCGACGGCGACGGCTTCGACGACATCGTCAGCGGCGACTACGGGGACGGCACGGTCGGCGGCAGCGTCACCGTGACGTACGGCTCCACGAAGGGACCCGACACCTCCCGCGCGGCCGTCACCATCAGCCAGGACACGGCGGGCGTGCCCGGCACGGGCGAGACGGGCGACTGGTTCGGCTGGTCGGTGGCGCTCGGCGACATCAACGGCGACGGCCGCGCCGACCTCGCGGTCGGGGCCCGCCACGAGGGGATCGGCAGTCGGTCGGACGCCGGTTCGGTCACGATCATCCCGGCCGATACGAAGGGCCTGTCCCCCGGCACGTCGTACAGCTACCAGCAGGACACGGCCGGCGTCCCCGGCGCGTCCGAGCGGGACGACCAGTTCGGCACCGCCGTCCGGCTGACCGACACCAACCGTGACGGCAAGGCCGATCTGGCCGTCGGCGCGCCTGGTGAGAACGCTCACGACGGCGCCCTGTGGTTCCTCAAGGGCACCTCGACCCGGCTGACGACGAAGGGCGTGGTCAGCTTCGGTGCGGGCGCCATCGGCCTGGGCGCACACCCCCAGCCGGAGCTCGGTACTCCGCTCACAGACTGACCCTCACGACGTGTCAGGGACAGCCATGACAACCCCTTAGGGGATGTCACAGCTCGGCAGCAAAGCCGGGCCCGAACCCTCGGGCCCGGCACGCGGCTCTCCGGGACCAGGTACGTTCGAAGGCGTGGCTGGATTCAGGATCGGACGCGGCCGGGACAACGGCGCTCCTCACACGCGACCGCAACAACCTCCGTACGGGCAGCAGGCCCCGCAGGGACCGCCGTACGGCGGCTACCCCGCGCCGCCTTCGCACCCGCACCCGGGGCAGCAGCAGTACGGCGGCCCCCAGGGCGGCGGCGGGTACGACGAGCCGGAGTACTTCGGCGACGGCGGCCACGACCCGTACGCGGCGAACAACCCGGGTCACACCCAGGCGTTCTCGGTCGGCGAGGACCCCTACAACCAGGGCGGCACGTACCGCGCGGGCTCGACCCCGCCGGCCGGCCCGGTGGGCCCCCGCCTGCATTGGAAGGACCTCCTGAGGGGCATCGTCACGGCCCCCAACCGGACCTTCCTCCAGATGCGCGACTACACGATGTGGGTCCCGGCCCTGATCGTGACGTTCCTCTACGGCCTGCTCGCCGTCTTCGGCTTCGACGGCGCCCGCGAGGACGCCATAAACGCCACCCTCTCCAACGCGGTCCCGATCGTCCTGACGACGGCGGTCGCGATGGTCCTGTCCTCCTTCGTCCTGGGCGTGGTGACCCACACCCTGGCCCGCCAACTCGGCGGCGACGGCGCCTGGCAGCCCACGGTCGGCCTCTCCATGCTGATCATGTCCCTGACGGACGCCCCCCGCCTGGTCCTCGCCATGTTCTTCGGCGGCGACGCCACCTTCGTCCAGGGCGTCGGCTGGGCGACCTGGGTGGCAGCGGGCGCCCTCCTGACCCTGATGGTCTCCAAGTCCCACGACCTCCCCTGGCCCAAGGCCCTGGGCGCAGCGTCGATCCAACTGATCGCTCTGCTCTCGATCGTGAAGCTGGGCACCTTCTGAACGACGGTCCTCCGAGCACGCCGAAAAGGGGCTCTCCACGACGGGGAGCCCCTTTTCCGTTCGAGTGAGATCATCCGAGATCGTTCTCGGTTTCCACAGCCTGTGTCTCGTCAAGCCTGTCGAGGACGACGACTGGTACATGGGCAGCCTGTACGACGACGGCAGCATCGGCTGTTGGACCGCCTACGGCGCCCTGTACGAGGCTCTACGTGGCCTCCAGCAGATAGAGCCACCACTTCGCGCCGCTGGCTTGCTCAGGGCGAGGGCGTGAAGCCGGTTGAGAGGTTCAGGTGGAACGGGGAGCCCGGAGCCGTGGGGGTCCAGCCCTCACCAAGAGCAAGCTGGATGGTCTGGGCAACGTCGGACGGCAGTACGGGCTTGGCGTCGCGCCCGAACCAGTTGCTCGCGTGCGGCTGGTCGGTGGTGACCACGAGCGTTGTCCCGGGGACGTCCGCGTGCTCGACCGCGAACGTGCACGGTGTCCAGGCAAGCGCCTGGAAGTAGGTCGGCCTGCGTCGCAACCGCCAGCGGTAGGCCGTACCGTCGACGACAATGCGTCGCGCTCCCTTGCGGCCCAGTGCCATGACTCCTCCTCGGCTCCGAGCATGCCAGCCAGTCCGGCCCGCCCGGGCATCTCAGTTTCCGTCTCGTTCAGCCCCGTTCAAGGCCGCTCATCGAGGACCGCGTCAAGTTCGCCTCACGGGCCAACCTCGTATGAAGCCAGGTGAACGCACCTGCACGCGGCCCAACACCCCACCGCCACAAGTTGGAAAGCGTGACACTGCGCCACAGCTCCGGGGGCGTACCCGGAGCAGCGAGGCGCACAGCGGTAGCATCCCGCATGCCCATCCCATGGAGATCCAGCACCGAGGTGTTCGCGCAGGTCTTGAGACAGCGCGGGGTCGAGCCCGATTCCGTGCTCGACGTCGATGCCGCCTGGGATGGTTTCGGCGAGTTCTGCCAGGTCGAGGTCGACGGGATCGAGCGGGCCGAGGATGACGGTGATGGCTTCATCGCCGAATGGGGCCGGTGGGACTGGAACGACGACCAGCCCTCGCTGTCCTTCGGGCGACAGCTAGCGGTCACCGGGGTCGGCGAGCGCGATGATCCCGGCTGGCAGCCTGAGTACTGGAAAGTGGAGCTGGAGCTCATCTTCGCCGAAGACCAGGCATGGGCCGATCTCGACCGCCTCGGACGTCAGGACACCGGATACGCCTTCGCCGTGATCGGTACTCCCAGGACCGCCTCACTCGTGGAGATGCGCCGGTTCATCGAGTCCTGCCCACCGTTGGCAGCCATGTGGCGAGCCGAGCCCACGCGCAGCGTGCTGTCCCTTGCACGAGTGGGGTAGCCGTTACGTAGAAAGCCCTCGGCGATCAGCCGAGGGCTTCCTGACTTGCCGGTGCCGCAGGTCAGAGCGCTTCCCTGTTCTCCTTCGGCGCCTCGCCAGACTTATGTACCGGAGGCAGCACACTCCACGGAAAGTTGATCCACTCATCCGTCCGCTTCCACACGTACTCGCACTTCACCAGCGACTGCGTCTTCTCGTAGACGACGGCGCTGCGGACCTCGGCGACGGTGTCGAGGCAGAAGTCGCGGACCAGCTTGAGGGTCTTGCCGGTGTCGGCGACGTCGTCGGTGATGAGGACCTTTTTGGAGGAGAAGTCGATGGCGTTGGGGACGGGGGCGAGCATGACGGGCATGTCGAGGGTGGTGCCTACGCCGGTGTAGAACTCGACGTTGACCAGGTGGATGTTCTTGCAGTCCAGCGCGTATGCCAGGCCGCCCGCGACAAACACGCCGCCGCGGGCGATGGAGAGGACGACGTCGGGCTCGTAGCCGTCGTCGGCGATGGTCTGCGCGAGCTCGCGGACGGCGACGCCGAATCCCTCGTACGTCAGGTTCTCCCGTACGCCGCTCATACCTGCGTCCTGTGGAAGTTGAGGAAGGAGCGGGAGGCCGTCGGGCCGCGCTGGCCCTGGTAGCGGGAGCCGTAGCGCTCGCTGCCGTAGGGGAACTCGGCCGGCGAGGAGAGCCGGAACAGGCAGAGCTGGCCGATCTTCATGCCGGGCCAGAGCTTGATGGGGAGGGTGGCGAGGTTGGAGAGCTCCAACGTCACGTGCCCGGAGAAGCCGGGGTCGATGAAACCGGCGGTGGAGTGGGTGACGAGGCCGAGGCGGCCGAGGGAGGACTTGCCCTCCAGGCGCGAGGCGAGGTCGTCGGGGAGGGTGATGACCTCGTAGGTCGAGGCGAGGACGAACTCGCCGGGGTGGAGGATGAAGGGCTCGTCGCCCTCCGGCTCCACGAGGCGCGTGAGGTCCGCCTGCTCGACGGAGGGGTCGATGTGGGGGTAGCGGTGGTTCTCGAACACCCGGAAGAAGCGATCGAGGCGCACGTCGACACTGGACGGCTGCACCATGGATTCGTCGTAGGGATCGATCCGTACTCGCCCGGCGTCGATCTCGGCCCGGATGTCCTTGTCTGAGAGAAGCACGCCCCGAGGATACGCAAGGCGCGCGGACCGACCACCATCGGACGGTCCGCGCGCCTGGGTACTACTCCTTCACTGCTTCTCCAAGGTCACCGGAACGACGCTGCGAAGCCGGGCGCAACGAGGGCACCGGACGAGTCTTCCGGGACCGAGCCGCTCGGCCTGCTGCATCGGGAACGAAGCGGTGCTGAACACGTGCCCATCGGCACAACGGACGACAGTGCGCTCCATCAAGTTCTGGAGTCCCTTCCCCAAGAGCCGCGTCCGGCTGCTGCTCGCCGGACGACAAAAGCCACATTACGGGATGGAAGGAACGACTCTCCAGGCGGCACTCCGACCGCTCCCGGAGCCTCTCCCACCTCTCCACCGTACGCCCCAACTCCGGCGCCCCGCAGCCCCATCGCTCCCCTGAAACGCACTCAGACCCCGCGGCTCCGGCGCCGGGGGTCTGGCATGAGGTAGAGTGACAGAGCGTTCCGACACCGTTCTCAACCGGCGTCTTACGCGGGTGTAGTTTAGTGGTAGAACATCAGCTTCCCAAGCTGAGAGTGCGAGTTCGATTCTCGTCACCCGCTCCAGCAAAACCCCCAGGCCTTGAGCCCGGGGGTTCTTTGTTGTCTGGGCCGGCAGGCGGGGCGCGCACCACAACCGCACCACCAGGTCCCTGAGGATCTCTCCTTGTGGTGCTTCGATCGACGGCCGCGCGAGCGGTCGGCACTCCCAGCCGGCCGTTTCAGCTCACCGGCGCACGCCCGCCGAGAGCTTCGTCCAGGGTGACCGCCAGGACGAAGATCCGGTCGAGTCCCACGATCCGGAGCATCTTGCGGATCATGGGATGGGGACAGACGAGCGTCAGATGCCCGCCCCGCGCTTCGACGCGCCGACGGGCACGGCACAGCAGCCTCAGCCCGACGCAGTCCAGGAATTCGACAGGGCTGAGGTCGATCACGACCAAGAGGTTGCGGCCGTCGGTCGCCTCGTCCAGTTCCGGGGCGATGCGGACGGCCGCGGCGATGTCCACCTCGCCGTGGAGTTCGACGACCGTACGCCCTCGTATCCGATATCTGTGCACATGGCGAACAGGCGAAGAAGCATCCCGGGGCATGGAGATCACCGTGAATTCAACGGACTGCCCGCCTCGGTCTCGGGGCGGGCGACGACAGGGGTTCACGGCCACCGGGAGCAGGGGCGGCGTAGTACGGCGATGCTAGGGCGACGCCAGGCCGCTCCCGGGGCATATGCGATGAGCAAGGCATCGAACTCCTCCGTTGGGGTGGAATTCGCCAAGGGGGCTTGACGCACTCGGCCGGTAGGAATCGCCCCTGCCCTGCGGTTCTCCACTAGGCTCGCCAGTGTGACGGCCGACCAGTCCTCCACAGACCAATACGCCATCGTCGCTGTCGCGTCATCTGCCGGCGGCATCCACGGGCTGACCGAGCTCCTCGGGGCGCTGGGCCCGGAGCTGCCCGTGCCCGTGCTGGTGGTCCAGCACCTCGACCCCCGGCACCGGACGGTGATCGCCGACGTCCTCTCCCGCCGCACCGAACTTCCGGTCAAGCTCGCGGAGGCCGAGGAACGCGCACAGCCAGGCACCGTCTACATCGCCCCTCCCGACCGGCACCTCCTCATCGGCGCCGACGGCGTCATGTCGCTGTCCAACACCGAGCTCGTCCACTTCGTACGCCCCTCCGCGGACCTCCTCTTCGAGTCCGTCGCCGGTGCCTACGGGCCGCGGGCGATCGCGTGCGTGCTCACCGGGACCGGCCGCGACGGCTCGATGGGCGTGGACGCCGTCAAGTCGCGCGGCGGCACGGTGATCGCCCAGGATCCGCAGTCGGCGGAGTTCAACGGGATGCCGCAGGCGGCGGTGGACACGGGAGCGGTGGACTTCGTGCTACCCCTTGAGGAGATCGCGGCGGTCGTCCGCGGACTTGTCGAGGCCAAGAGGCAGTGATGGGCGCACCCGAGGACACACACACCGACGAGGCGCTGGAGGAACTGCTCGTCTTCCTCAGGGACGCCCGCGGCTTCGACTTCACGGGCTACAAGCGCTCCACCCTGGGCCGGCGCATCCACAAACGGATGACCGACGTGGGCGTCCGCTCCTACCAGGACTACCAGGATCTCCTCGAAACCAGCGCGGACGAGTTCGGCGCCCTCTTCAACACGATCCTGATCAACGTCACGTCGTTCTTCCGCGACCCTGACGCCTGGACCTTCCTCCAGCGTGAAGTCGTCCCCGAACTGCTCGCGGACATCCCGCCCGAACAGGAGATCAGGGTGTGGAGCGCCGGCTGTTCCAGCGGCGAGGAGGCGTACTCCCTGGCCATCATGTTCGCGGAGGCACTCGGCGTCGAGGAGTGCCTGCGCCGCGTCAAGATCTACGCCACGGACATCGACGAGGAGGCACTGCGCCAGGCCCGGTCGGGGCTGTACCCGGCGAAGGGCCTGGAGCCGCTCCCCACCGAGCTGCGCGAGAAGTATTTCGAGCAGAACGGCGCCCAGTTCGGCTTCCGCCCCGACCTGCGGCGCCGGGTGATCTTCGGTCGGCACGACATCACCAGCGACGCCCCGATCTCCCGGCTCGACCTGCTGATCTGCCGCAACACGCTGATGTACTTCAACGTCGAGGCCCAGACCCAGATCGTCGACCGCTTTCACTTCGCCCTGCGCAAGAACGCCTTCCTCTTCCTCGGCAAGGCCGAGATGCTGCTGAACGACGCCGACCGGTTCGACGTGGTCAACATGCGCCAGCGCATCTTCCGACGCCGCGCGGGCGACGCCGGGCTGCCGTACCACCCGACCCCCACGAAGATCAGGGCCGGCGCGGGCATCGAACTGCACTCGGTGGCCCGCACCCGCCAACTGCGCGACCTCGTCCTCGACGCGAGCCCGACCCCGTCGATCGCCATCGACGACGACGGAACCGTCGTGGTGATCAACAGCCAGGCGAGGATCCAGTTCGGCCTGACACCCAGCGACATCGGGCGCCCCTTCCAGGACCTGGAGATCTCCTACCGGCCGGTCGAACTCCGGTCCCTGATCGACCAGTCCATGCACGAGCGCCGGACCCTGCGGGTCAACAGGGTGGAGCGCAGGACGGGCGAGGACCTCCAGTACTTCGACATCGTCATCCAGCCGATCGCCGGGCCCAGCGGCCTGCATGTCGCCACCACCATCTCCTTCCTTGACGTCACGGTGGCCACCCAGTTGAAGGCCGAGGTCAAGCGGGTGCGCGAGGATCTGGAGACGGCATACGAGGAACTCCAGTCCACCAACGAGGAACTGGAGACCACCAACGAGGAACTCCAGTCCAGCATCGAGGAACTGGAGACCACCAACGAGGAACTCCAGTCCACCAACGAGGAGTTGGAGACCACCAACGAGGAACTCCAGTCGGGCAACGAGGAACTGGAGACCATGAACGACGAGATGCGCATCCGCACCGAGGAGCTGGACGAGGCCAGGGCCTTCCTGGAGGCCGTCCTGACCAGCATCGAGGCGGGCGTGGTGGTCCTGGACCGCGACCTGAAGGTCAAGGGCTGGAACCGAGGCGCGGTCGACCTGTGGGGACTGCGTACGGACGAGGTCATGGACGAGAAGTTCTTCGCACTGGACTTCGGGCTGCCCACCGAGGTGCTGCAACCCGTCGTGCGCACCTGCCTCAAGACCCGTGAACGCTCCGGGCCGATCGGCGTAGAGGCACTGAGCCGCATCGGCCGGTCCATCACATGCGACGTGTTCTGCTCCCCGTTCGACGGCCACCACGGAGGCGTCGTCCTGTTGATGGAGGAGAGCAGAAGCGACGACTCCGACTGACACCACGACGTACGCTTCAGGCATGAACCCGCGGGGTCAGGAAGAAGCCCACGGTCTGGCAGCGGTGGCACTGCGTCGCGCCACCCGGGCGCTGGAGCGCGCGGAGCGGGCCGACGCGGCCGCCGAGCGTCATGAACGCCTGGCGGAGAAGACCGGACGTGAGTTGTACGCACAGATCGCGGCGACGCACCACCGCACGGCCGCGTGCCATCGTTCCTCGGCCGCCCTCCATGAGGCATTCGCCCGTCGTACGACGGAATGGGCCGGACGGGGTACCCAGCCCCGGTTCATGACCGGCGTCGCGGAGGCGTGCGGTTCGAGCAGCGCGGCGCTCACCCTGATCGACTCCGGCCACAACCAGCTCGCTGTCGCGGTGTCCGACGAACAGTCCCGCGCCGCCCAGGACCTGGAGTACGTGCTCGGTGAGGGCCCGTCCCTGGACGCGGCATCGGGCCGCCGCCCGGTCCAGGTGTCGGGCCGGGCCATCGAGACACGCTGGCCCGGTTACGGCCCCGCCGTCACCTCCCTCGGTATCACCGCGGTGACCGCCGTTCCGCTGCGGACGCAGGACAGCTGCATCGGCGCACTGGCGGTGTTCGACCCTCACCCCGCCCACTCCGGGTCGGCCGGTCTCGCCGATGTCGCCGAGGCCCTCACCCGCATCGTGCTGCTCGGCCCCGATGCCGACCCGGACCTCTACGGCGGGACCGACCTGAGGGTGACCGTGCAGCAGGCGGCAGGCATGCTCTCCGCACGGATCGGCTGCACGGTCGGCGACGCACTGGCGCTCATCAAGGCCCGGGCGTTCACCGAGGAGGTGTCCACCGAGGTGATCGCACGAGGGATCCTGCACGGCGCCCCGGAACTCGACTGAGGGAGCGACGCCATGACGCCCGAACAGCGGCTGGCCGACGTATTCGTGGCCCTGGCCGGTGGTACGACGGACGGCCCCATGGACATTCCCGGAACCCTTTCGGTCCTGGCGCGCCGCAGCCCGGCTTTGCTCGGCGCCGGTGCCGCGGCCGTGGTGTTCGCCCCCGGGGAGCTCGAGGCCACGCACGTGGCGGGTTCCGACTCCGAGGTGTGGAGGCTGGAGCGCGACGCTGTCGGCTGGCGGGAAGGCCCCGGTCACGACTGCCGCTTCACCCGCGGGCTCCCGGCCCTGGCGGCCCTCGACGGCGGCCCGGCCAGGCAGCGCTGGCCCCACTATGCCGCGCGGGCCCTGGGACTGGGCTACACCCGCGTGGCCGCCCTCCCCTTGCGCGAGCGGACCCGGACCAGCGGTGCACTCGTGCTGCTGTCCGGCGCACGGCAGCACGCCTTCTCCCAGGACGCGCTGGCCCTCGGCCAGTCGATGGCGGACTTCACCGCCGTCACCCTTCAGCGCGCGCGGGAGGCCGACCACAGCCGGACGCTCACCGCCCAGCTGGAACTGGCCCTGACCAGCCGCGTGATCATCGAACAGGCCAAGGGCATCCTCGCGACACGTTGGGCGGTGAGTGTGGACGACGCCTTCGCCCGCCTGCGCAGGCATGCGCGTTCACGCCAACGGCCGTTGAGCGACGTGGCGCGCGAGGTGGTCGAAGGGTGCGCCGATCGCGAGCTGATCGGGGAATGACTGCGGCCGCACACCACAGAGGATCTTCTGCCCGCAGGCCCTGGCACGTGGATGGGCGACCGCGAGGAAGTACGGCGCGGAAGTCGGGGTGACCGGGCGCAGGGGTCGCGTCGGTACCCGCGTGACAGGCCCCGGGCCCGGATCGCGTACCTACCCCCAGGCTCGGCGGCCTTGATGATCGCGCGGCCCTCGGGCGACGTGGACGCCACCAACGGGTGAGCGGTATGCCCCTCACTCTCACGCCGCGGCTGCCATGCGTGACGGGGAGCCATCAGTTCGTGCCCGGTCGGCCCGTGTCCCGACGCCCGGTTTACCCCGTCAGCCCCGGATGTCACCATGCTGTGTCCGGGGGTGTCCGTCCCTCGGCCGGGGGAGGCTCGCATGACAGAGGTGCACCTGCGCAGACTGTCCCGCTGGCAGGCCGATCAGCAGCGGGCTGCCGTGGCGGACCTCTACGCCAAGGCGTATCGCGGTGCCCCGGGCGCCGAGTACCACGACCGTCAGGCCTTCCTCGACCGGTTCGAACAGGAAGTGCAGCACCCGGACTTCGACATGGTGGTCGCCGACGCGGTCGGCCTGGTGGGGTGCGCCTACGGATTCCGGATGGCCCGTACCGGCACGTGGTGGTCGGGACTGCGCGGAGAACTGCCCGAGGACATCGAGGAACTCACCGTCTCGGGCCGGATGTTCCTGCTGGCCGAGCTGATGGTCCTGCCCGCCCACCGCCTCACCGGCATCGCGACCCGCCTGGGCGAGCGGCTCCTGGCACGCCTCGAGGCCGACCTGGTCGTCGCGGCCGTGGAGCGGACCGGCGACGGGTCGGAGAGCGACGCGGCGGCGGACGCCCTGCGCTCCTGGGGGTGGTCGAAACTGGGCGAACTCCGCCCCCGTGCCGCCCATGACGGTTTCGGCCCGGCACCGATGGCCCGCGATGTGTGGATCCGCAGGCCGCTGCGGTGACCTCGGGCCGGTGCCGCCGTTCGAGGTCCCCTGCCCTCCGCGCGGGCCATGCCGGATGATGGCGGCCATGCGCATCCGCATCGACGCCATCGACCTGCCCGGCCTCACCCACCCCGCCCCTGTCGACGGCACGGTGACCACCTACGACAACGTCCATGTCGCCGTGCAACGCCGCGACCGTCCGGCCGAGCTCCTCGAGCCGCAGCCCGGGGACGCGCCGTCCGCGACATGGACCCTGGAGTGCACGTCGAACGCCTCGCCGGCCGGTACCGAGGTCAAGGGTCCCTACGTGCAGAACCGTCTGGGGCGGCGGTTCATCTATCTGTCGTGGGGCACGGTCGACGAGTCGGGCACGTTCACGATGTTCCGCCGCGCCAAGCTCATGCTCGACGTCATCCCCGCCGACACGCTGGCCGCCGCCGCGCGCGACGGGCTGCTGGTCGGGCGGCTCGGACTGACCGACGCGCAGGGCGGGCCGCTGTGCGCACGGGTCGAGCCCCCGCGGATCGCCTGGACCGCGGCACACGCCGAGTAGGACGCCGGCTGTCGGTGCCGCCTCTTGCGGGCGGATGTGACATTCCTTGCGTCGACCGGGTCCCGGCACGTCCGCCGGTGTCCCGTGCGGCGAGGGCGCCGACAGCGGCGCACGGCACATCGACGGAGGTCATGGCGCTGCGGCCGGAAACGTTCGCCAGAAAACAGCTCATCCACGCGGGCCAATATCTGTATCCGTGAAGTAAGAAATGAGACCGGTGCACTGCGAGTATTCCTCGACCGTCAACCTCAGTGGAATTACGGACCGCACAGGGACGATCGCGGCATGCTAATGTCGTTGTCAGTTGCAGGTGTGGTTGCCAGAGGGTTCATTTTCCGACGGGCTAATCAGCACGGGCGACGCGGAATCCACACAGGGTGAATTCCGGAAATCGTCTCCGAAGGAGAAATGACATGGCTACTGGCACCGTGAAGTGGTTCAACGCGGAAAAGGGCTTCGGCTTCATCGAGCAGGACGGCGGCGGCGCCGACGTCTTCGCCCACTACTCCAACATTGCCGCCCAGGGCTTCCGCGAGCTGCTGGAAGGTCAGAAGGTGTCGTTCGACATCGCTCAGGGCCAGAAGGGCCCGACGGCGGAGAACATCGTTCCCGCCTGACACCGGCAGCAACGCATCTTTCGCAGCTGGGGCCCGCACCTTGGGGTGCGGGCCCCAGCTCGCTGCATTTCAGAGCGCGTGACGGGAAGGCTCCATCGCATCACCGAACGGTGACGCATTCCCCCGTCGATCCGATTCGGCGCTCATCATCACCGGGCCGTTCTCGTGATTATCTGCGCCGTTTCTTTTGCTGCGGAAACTCCTTGCTACGTGCCTACGTGCTCACATCGAGGAAAGGTTCCGCTTGAACCGCGCACGCACCGCCCGCACTGCCCGTACCACCCGCTCCGACCGCCCGGCCCGCACCTCCTGGAGCTCTGCCGCCCAGCGCTCGGGTGCTCCGCGGCGTTCCAACGGCAACGGGCGCCGACCGGCCGCACTCCAGGGCGAGTTCGCGCTCCCGGTGACGATCACACCCGCGCTGCCCGCGGTCGAGTCGTTCTCCGACCTCGCTCTGCCGACGCCCTTGCTGGCCGCGCTCGGACGCGAGGGCATGACCGTGCCGTTCCCCATCCAGGGCGCGACGCTCCCGAACTCCCTCGCCGGACGTGACGTGCTCGGCCGCGGCCGTACCGGGTCGGGCAAGACCCTCGCCTTCGGCCTCGCGGTGCTGGCCCGTACGACGGGACGGCGCGCGGAACCGCGGCAGCCGCTCGCCCTGGTCCTCGTCCCCACCCGCGAGCTCGCCCAGCAGGTGACCGACGCGCTCACCCCGTACGCCCGCTCCGTGAAGCTCCGGCTGACCACCGTGGTCGGCGGCCTGCCGATGAGCAGGCAGACGCGCGCGCTGCGGGCCGGGGTGGAGATCGTCGTCGCGACTCCGGGACGGCTCAAGGACCTCATCGACCGTGGCGACTGCCGCCTGGACGACGTCGACATCACCGTCCTCGACGAGGCCGACCAGATGGCCGACATGGGCTTCATGCCCCAGGTCACCGCCCTGCTCGACCAGGTGCGCCCCGAGGGGCAGCGGATGCTCTTCTCGGCCACCCTGGACCGCAACGTCGACCGGCTGGTCCGCCAGTACCTGTCCGACCCGGTGGTCCATTCCGTCGACCCGTCGGCGGGTGCGGTCACCACGATGGAGCACCACGTGCTCCACGTGCCCGAAGCGGACAAGCACCGCACGACCACCGAGATCGCGGCGCGCGACGGCCGGGTGCTCATGTTCCTGGACACCAAGCACGCCGTGGACCGGCTGACCCAGCACCTGCTGAACAGCGGTGTCCGCGCCGCGGCTCTGCACGGTGGCAAGTCCCAGCCCCAGCGCACCCGGACCCTCGCCCAGTTCAAGACCGGGCATGTGACGGTACTGGTGGCGACCAACGTCGCGGCCCGCGGCATCCACATCGACAACCTCGACCTGGTCGTCAACGTGGATCCGCCCACCGACCCCAAGGACTACCTGCACCGCGGTGGCCGTACCGCCCGTGCCGGCGAGTCCGGCAGTGTCGTCACCCTCGTGACACCCGGCCAGCGCCGTGGCATGAGCCGGTTGATGGCCTCGGCCGGCATCACCCCGCAGATCGCCTCCGTACGGTCCGGTGAGGCGGAACTGACGCGTATCACCGGCGCCCAGGCCCCTTCCGGCGTCCCTGTCGTCATCACGGCACCGGCGGTGGCCCGTCCCCGCCGTGCCGGGTCCTCCGGGGCTCCCTCGTCCCGAGGCCGCCAGGACCGCTCCGGTCGGGGGCGCGCCGGCGGAGGAGCGGGGCGGCGCCGGGCGCAGCAGCCCGCCCTCGACTCCGCGGCCTGACCCCGCGGCCCGAAGCATCGTCCAGAAGCTCCCCATCTCCCAGGAGGCACCTTTGACACCGGTTCGGACACAGCGACAGCACGCGGACCTGGCCCCGATGGCCGTGGTCGACGCCATGGACACGTCCGGCCCCCGGGTCCGGGACGACATGACCGTCGAGGTCGCGCTGTCCGTCATGGCCGGTGCCCGTGTCGAGTTCCTCCTCCTGGTCGACGGGGACGACCACTGCACGGGCTCGGTCACCCGGGCGGAGCTCGTCGTTCACCGCGACAGTTCCACGTACACGGACCGGATCCGTCTGCGGGACGTCCTCGGCGGAGCGTTCATCTCGCCCGCCCCTCGGCGCACCGTCGTCGCGGAGCACGGCCGGGCCATGGCTCGCCTCGGCTAGAACCACCTTCAGGATCCCGGTGAGGGCCCTGCCGACACATGTCGGCAGGGCCCTCACTGCTGTCTGACGCCGTCCGTTCTTCGCCCCTGCGGGGAGGGTCACGTCACCCTTAGTGACAGATCAAAGCTATCTGTTCCCCCAAGAAGCCGAAATCTGTTCTTGTCAGAGTAGACATTGAGTTCCGACACGGTTAGCCTTTTCTCATCGAGCACGGTCCGGCGATACCCGGCAGACACGAACTGCCGGGGTTGCAGTACCTGAAGTTCGCAGGCCAAGTGGTTGGTACAGAGGAAGGACGGAGGACGGACGCCATCAGGATCGCCCGGCCCGAGCAGCACTCGGCCGGGTACCGCAAGACCCCGGATTGGAAGGTGGTCCCCGGTCACGCAGCCGCGATCCCCGCACCCCCTCTTGAAGGGCCGGTAGCGGAAACAGAAGGTCGGCACAGCACGAGAGCCGACAGATGGTGTTGAATTTCCTTCGGGGCCCTGGTGCCGTACGGCACCAGGGCCCCTCGACGCGTTGTACTACGAGGTGACATGACAGCAGATACCCCCCTCGGTAATCGTCTCGACGACGACGACTACCCCGCATACACGATGGGGCGGGCCGCCGAGATGCTCGGCACCACCCCGGCCTTCCTCCGCGCCCTCGGCGAGGCTCGTCTGATCACTCCGCTGCGCTCGGAGGGCGGACACCGCCGGTACTCCCGCTACCAGCTGCGGATCGCCGCGCGTGCCCGCGAGCTCGTCGACAAGGGCACCCCGATCGAGGCCGCTTGCCGCATCGTCATCCTCGAGGACCAGCTCGAGGAGGCTCAGCGCATCAACGCCGAGTACCGCCGCCGTGCCGGACACGAGGCGCACGACGGGTCCGTCCCCGGTTCCAGCTGATCACGTGACGACCCGGCCCCTCGAAGGTCCGCGAGAGCAGTGGCTCGTCCCGGACCCGGTTCGCCGTCGCCGCGAGGTGAATCCCCTGCCGGACGATCTCGGCCTCGCTTCCACCGACGCCTGGCCTCCCCCCTTACGACGTCTCCTCAGCCACTCGCGCCGGCCGACGAGCCCCGCTCCCGGGTCTCGGTGACCGTGGGCACGTTCCCCGCGCTGCCGGGAGCGAGTCCGCAGGTGCCCGACCTCGATGCCCCGTCCTGTCCTCGCAACTCCACGACGATCCGGCCGTCGGCGTCCTGGCTGTAGGCGATCGTGCAGGTGAGCTGGCGCAGGGCGATGGTGTCCAGCCCCTCCAGGGCGAGCGGGAGGCGGGTCGTGACCCTGCCGCTCAAGGAGGCGTCGACCTTGACGGTTCCGCCGGGGCGGGCGGCGGGGAGAGCGGTGGTCAGACCCGCGGCCCGGTCTTCGTCCGCCGGGCCGGCGAGGAGCGCCGAGACGACCTTCTCCGTCGGCACGGGCTGAGTCGCGTCCTGGTCCCCGGCGGTCGTCGTATGGACGGCGGATCCCTCGCCGGACACGGTCTCCGGCCCGGCCGACCGGATCACGGGGCTCAGCCCTCCGTCGGGGGAGCGGAAGAAGAGCAGCATGTCGTCCTCGCGATTGAGGAAGGCCTGGACGCTGGCGGGACCGCCCGCCTCGATGACGTCGGTCTCCTGGATACCGCAGCCACCGAGCAGCGGTACGCCGGCCGCGACAGCGAGGGCCACAGCCGACACACGTCGCCTCATCCGCCGGTCTCCTCCGAGTAGAGCGGTATTTCGACGGCGAAGACGGCACCGCCCCCCGGCCGGTTCCCGGCGTGGATCGTGCCGCCGTGCAGCTTCACGTTCTCCAGTGTGATCGCCAGCCCCAGGCCGCTGCCCGCCGAGCGGGTACGGGCCGAGTCGGCCTTGTAGAAGCGGTCGAAGATGTGCGGGAGCGATTCGGTGCGGATGCCGGGCCCGCTGTCCACGACGTCGGTGATCAGCACCGGCGGGCCCGGAAGGCGTGCCTCGGTGCGCAGCCGTACGGTGACGGGCGCGCCGCCGTGCCGCAGGGCGTTGCCGACGAGGTTGGCGATCACGACGTCGAAGCGGCGCGGGTCGAGCCGGGCCCGGATGCCGTCGGGGAGTTCGGTGCGGACCCGGTCGTCGGTCCAGTGCCGGTTCTGCAGGGTCTTGCGGATGGCCACGGCCACATCGACCTCGTCGGCGTTCAGCTCGGCGGCGCGGGCGTCGAAGCGGGAGATCTCCATCAGGTCCTCGACGAGCACGGCGAGCTTTCCGGTCTCCGCGCTGACCAGCCGGACCGCCCGGGCGGTGTCGGGGTCCAGGCCGTCCGCGTCCTCGTCGAGGACCTCGGTGACGGCGAGCATTCCGGCGAGGGGGGTGCGCAGTTCGTGCGAGACGTCGGAGGCGAAGCGGCGGGCGCGTTCCTCGGCCTCGCGCAGTTCCCGTACGGACCGCTCCAGTTGGCCCGTCGACTCGTTGAACGTGCGTGCCAGGTCGGCCAGTTCGTCACTGCCGCGCACCCGTATCCGGGTGTCGAGTCTGCCGCTGCCCATGTTCCGGGCCGCCTGGCGCAGTTCCCGCACCGGACGCAGCACGCTGCGCGCGGCGATCAGGGCGGGTATCAGCGCGATGGCGAGGCCGGGCAGGGCTCCGTCGCGGGCGGCCATGAGGAGGGCGTCGACGTTGATCTGCTCGTCGGTCATCCGCATGACGGCGTACAGGACGAGCCCGGTGGGCAGCAGGCTGTCCGGGCTGGTCTTGAAGACGGTCGGCATGGCGATGGTCAGATAGGGGACGCCGTCCTTGACGACCCGTTCGAAGCTGCCGTGGGGGTTGGCCCGTGCGGCGCGGCGCAGTTCGGGGGTGATGACGGTGGAGACGGGGTTCTCGCCCGAGGAGGCGCGGAGCGAGCCGTACTCGGCGAAGACCACCCAGGGGTGGGGCTTGCCCTTGCGGGCGATGTCCCGCAGGACGTCCTCCATGCCCTCCTTCCGCACGGGCAGGGGGAAGCCCGTCTGCTGGACGTGGTCGCGGAACGACGTGACCGCCGTGTCCTGGGCTGTCTCCAGCAGCGAGTTGCGGGCCTCACGGTAGGTCAGCGCGGCCGTCGTGCCGGCGCTGACGGCGGCGACCAGCAGGAAGGCGAGCAACAACCGCGCGCGCAGCCCGAACGCCCTGAACCGCGAGCGCTGCTCGCCGCTGCTCACAGCGGCCCGAAGCGGTAGCCGAAGCCCCGCAGTGTCTGGACGTAGCGGGGGCTGCCGGCCTCGTCCTCGATCTTGCCGCGCAGACGGCGGACGCACGCGTCGACCAGGCGGGCGTCGGCGTGGTAGCTGTGGTCCCAGACGTGCTCCAGCAGTTGCTGCCTGCTGAACACCTGCTCGGGGGCGGCGCAGAGGTGCAGCAGGAGCTTGAGCTCCGAGGGAGCGAGTGCGAGCGGGCGGCCGGCCTTGGTGACGGCCAGTCCGACACGGTCGACGGTGAGGTCGCCGTAGACCTCGATGGCCGGGCGGCCCGGGCCGCTGTCGTCCAGGCGGCGCAGTACGGCACGGATCCGGGCCTCGATCACCTCGGGACGGGCGGGCTTGACGATGTAGTCGTCGGCACCTGCCTCCAGGCCGATGACCACGTCGAAGTCGTCACCGCGCGCGGTGAGCATGATGATCGGCAGCTGGCTCTGCTCGCGGACCTGCCGGCAGACCTGTACGCCGTTCATTCCGGGCAGCATCAGATCGAGCAGCAGCAGATCGGGGCGGAACTCGGCCAGCGCGGCGAGGCCGGACTCGCCGGTCGCTGCCGCCCGTACCTCGTGGCCGCGGCGGCGCAGACCGAGTTCGACCCCCTCGCGTACGGAGGGGTCGTCCTCGATGAGGAGCACGCGGGGCATCGGCAGTTCTCCCTCGGTGATGGTCAGGGCCGGGTCCGTCCGAGGCGTACGCGCGAGAGCAGTGCGTCGAGTTCGGCGAGTCGCAGCGGACGGGTGAGCAGGGCGAAGGTGAGGACGACGGCGACCGCCCCGGCAGTTGCGGCGACCAGGGCCCCCGCCCGTACCGTGCCCAGGACCGCGAGGTGGCCCAGTGCGGTGGCGGGGACGGCGGCGAGCAGCAGGCGCGCGTGGGCGCCGACGGCGGAGGAACGCAGGGGGCGGGCGACGGCGAGCCGGCGGCTCAGCACCAGACCGGTCACCGCCCAGCCCGCGCACAGCGCCAGGGAGTAGGCCGCCGCCATGCCGGTCACCGCCCAGCGGGCCGGCAGCAGGTGGGCGGCGGCCAGCGACAGTCCCGCGTTGAGGGCGACGATCAGCAGGTTGAGCAGGAACGGCGTACGGGTGTCGGAGAGCGCGTAGAAGGTGCGGGACAGGACGTACTGGCCGGACAGGGCGATCAGTCCCGGCGCGAAGGCCATCAGGATCCCGGCCATGGCGGCCGTGTCGTCGGCGCCGGTCCTGCCGTATCCGAAGACGAGGGCCATCACCGGCTGGGCGAGGGCGAACAGGGCGCAGGCGGCGGGGACGACGGCCGAGGCGCTGACGCGCAGGGCGTGGGAGACGTCGCGCCGCACGGCCGCGGTGTCCCCGTCGGCGGCTGCCGCGCTCATCCGGGGCATCAGCGCGGTCACCAGGGAGACGGTGATGATGCCGTGCGGTACGACCCACAGGGCATAGGCGTTGTTGTACGCCCCGTATCCGGGGCCGCCGTCGAGGCCCGCGGTGGTGGCCAGGCGGGTGGTGACCCAGTAGGCGGCCTGGTTGGCGAGGACCAGCAGGACCAGCCAGCCTGCCGCGCGCAGGGGGCGGGTCAGTCCGCTGCCGCGCCAGTCGAAGCGGGGCCGCCAGCGGAAGCGGGCGGCGCGCAGGGCGGGGACCAGGGCGAGGGCCTGGACGGCGATACCGGCGGTCGTGCCCCAGCCGAGCACGGCGGTCTCGGTCGCGGTGAGCGTGTCCCCGTCGCCCATGGCCAGGGCGAGGTACAGCCCGAACACGGTCATGACGACGAGGTTGTTGAGGACCGGCGCCCACATCATCGCGCCGAACCGGCCCCGTGCGTTGAGTACCTGTCCGAGCAGCGTGAACAGTCCCAGGAAGAAGATCTGGGGCAGGCAGTAGCGGGCGAGCGCGGTGGTCATGGCCGCCTGCGGGCCGGTGTAGTCGGTGTACGCGTCGACGATCGCGGGTGCCGCCCACACCGCGGTCGCGGTGATCGCCAGCAGGGCGACGACGCACACGGTGACGAGGCGGTCGGTGTACGCGGTGCCCCCGTCGTCGTGCTCCTTGGCGGCCCTGACCAGTTCCGGGACGAAGACGGCGTTCAGCGCGCCGCCGAGGAGCAGCATGTAGACGATGGTGGGCAGGGCGTTGCCGACCGCGTAGCCGTCGGCGGTCGGCCCGATGGTGCCCAGCGCTGCCGCGACCACGGCGGAGCGGGCGAAGCCGGTGGCCCGGGACACGATGGAGCCGACGGCCATGACGGCACTGCTGCGGGCCGCCGTGTCCATCGGTGCGGTGGTGGTCGGCGCCGTCTGCGTCATCGGCGGTTCAGATACGCCTGGAAGGCGCGGTAGAGCGCGTGGTTGGCGCTGCCGCCCAATGGCCTCTCCCATTCCCCCAACGTCTCGACGACCTGTCCCCCGGTGCCGAGCTTCCACCGCAGCAATCCGTACGCACGTTCCTCAGGATCGAGAGTGGAGGGTACCCCGCGCATGTCGTAGACGTCCGCGCCCAGGGCGAGGGCGTCCTGCAGCATCCGCCACTGCAGGGCGTTGGAGGGCCGGACCTCGCGACGGTGGTCGGCCGAGGCGCCGGTCTGGTACCAGGCCCGGCGGCCCACCGTGATCATCGTGTGGGCGGCCAGGATCTCCCCTCGGTGCCGGGCGAGGTACAGCTTCATCCGGCCCGGTTCCTCGGCGTTGAGCGCCGCGTACTGGCGCTCGTAGTAGGCGAGCGAGCGGCCGAGCCGGAACCCGTCGCGTCGCTCGGTGATGCCGAGGAGCCGGTAGAACTCGGGGAGTTCGGCCGAACTGCCCACCACCACCTCCACGCCCTCCTTCCGGGCCCGGCGCACATTGCGGCGCCACTCCTGGTTGAGCCCCGACCACAGGTCCTCGGTGGTGCGCCCGGCGAGCGGTACGTGGAAGACGTGCCGGGGCTGGGCGTCCCCGTCCCCTCCGGTCCCCTCTCCTCCCGTCCCGTCACCGCCGCAGCGGCGCCAGCCCCGGGCGCGCAGCCGCTCGGCGACGGCGGTGCCGAGCGGGTCGACCTCGCTGGCGAGGACGTCGCCGAGGCGCCGGCCCGGGCCGGTGAGCGGCTTGAGCCGGGCGGCGTCCCAGCGCCGGTAGGCGGGCGAGGGGCCGATGCGCACGGCGAAGGCGCCCGCGCGGCGCAGGTGTTCGAGGAGCGGGCCGAGCCAGCCGTCCACGTCGGGGTCGTTCCAGTCGGCGACCGGCCCCTCGGGAAGGTAGGCGAAGTACTTGCGGGTCCCGGGGAACTGCCGCAGCAGCACCAGGGCCACACCCGTCAGGGCGCCGGCCTCCGGATCCGGACCCCAGCCGAGCAGTTGGGCACGCCAGCCCTCCTTGACGTCGGCCCAGGAGGGGCACTGGAGGAAACCGGCGCCGAGAGCGGCGCCGTCGGGGGAGGCGAGGAAGGCGCGGTAGGTCTCCGCGGTGATGGTCCGCAGGGCCGTGCCCTGGTTCCGTGCTTGGCACACGCGGCTGGGCGGAACGAGCAGCGCTGACACAGTCTGAGCCTCTCCTTCTCCCCGGCCCGGTCGCGGGGACGCAAAGGATGCTCACAGCGGTCCGTGACCGCTCCGCGCGGCGAATGTGACCGGACCATGACCGTTCCTCACCAGTCGCCGTCACATTGCCCCATAGCGGCTGACCTCGGGTTTTCCGGCTCTACAGTCACGACATCGCCGACTCGTCCACCCCCTTCCCGCCCTTTCCTTCCCTTCGGAGGTCCTGTTGTCGCGCACTCGTGCACTCGCCCATACCCGCGTCCGGGCCGCCGTCGTGGCCGCCCTGCTCGCACCGCTCGCCGCCTGCTCGTCGACCTCCTCCGGCGGCGCCCCGGACACCGAGGTGACGCCCAAGGCCGACGAACGCCCGGTCACGGTCACCGTCACGCCCGAAGGAGACCAGGTCCGGGCGGGCGACTCCGTGCGGATCACGGCCTCGGGCGGCAGGCTCACCTCGGTGACCGTCACCGACGCCGAGGGCCACAAGCTCGTCGGCGAGGTCGCCGCCGACGGCCGCTCGTGGGTCTCCGGCCGCAAAGCCGTACCCGGTACGTCGTACACGGTGACGGCGGCGACCCGGACCGCGGCCGGAACCGTCAAGAGCACCAGGTCCTCCTTCACCACGGCTGCGGCGGACAAGGTCAACAAGGTCGACTGGCGACCGGGCACCGGCACCACCGTCGGTGTCGCCCAGCCGATCTCCCTGGTCTTCGACAACCCGGTCAAGAACCGGGCCGAGGTCGAGAAGCAGCTCAGGATCACCACCTCGAACGACACCGAGGGCTCCTGGGGCTGGCTGACCGACTGGTCGGGCAGGGACCGGCTGGACTGGCGGCCCAAGTCGTACTGGAAGCCCGGCACCGAGGTCACCCTGAACGCCGAGCTGAACGGCACCGACTCGGGCACGGCCGGCGGCTGGTTCGTACGCGACTACACGACCACCTTCACCATCGGCGCCCGGCAGATCGCCCAGGTCGACCTCGACAGCCACCAGCTCACCCTGGTCCGCGACGGCAGGACGGTCCGCCGCATACCGGTCTCCGGCGGCACACCCGGCGGTGACAAGCGTTCCTGGCACGGAACGGCCGTGCTCATGGCCAAGGAGGGCACGATCAACATGAACTCCGAGACGGTGGGCCTCGGCGACGCCTACGACAAGATGGTCGAGCACTCGATGCGGCTGACCTGGTCGGGCATGTACGCGCACGCCGCCCCGTGGAACGCCGCCTACTTCGGCAGGGCCAACCACAGTTCCGGCTGCATAGGGATGAGCGACGCGGACGCGGCCTGGTTCTACGACCAGGTGCGGCCCGGCGACCCGTTCGAGATCACCGGCAAGGACACCAAGGGCGTGGTCGCGCCCGGCAACGGCTTCGGCGCGTGGAACCTCACCTGGACCGAGTGGCAGCAGAAGAGCGCGCTGCGCTGAGAAGAGTCCGGGCACTCCCCGCCGGTCGTGGCGCCCGGCGGGAGGCCGGTCACTCGCGGGGGGCGTGGGACCTGCCGGAGTAGAGTGAGGAGTCCGGCCCGTCTCACACCGGCCCGTCTCACACCGGGACATCGAACTCCGAGGTCGCCATGCAGCCCACGGAAACACCCTCGGACGGGCACGCCGAAGTCCGCATCGTCGCCGCCTCGCCCGAGGTCGCCCGCCGGGTCGCGGAGGTTCTCCGCCACTGCTTCGCCGCCACCGAACAGCGCAGCTACCCCGCGTCCGCCGACGGCGGAACCCGCCTCCAGCTCACCGTGGACACCACCCGTGCCGCGGAACCCGCACGGTCGTGGCTGGAGACCAGCGAATCCACGGAGGAAGCCGGCCGGCGGACGTGAGGCGGCGCCCGGAACGTCCCGCCCGGCCCCTTCGGGGAGTAGCGTGAAGGCATCGGGAGCACTTCGCGCACCGGCCCCGACGCCGGTGTCGTTCCCGGTGAGCGACAACACCGGGCGGCTGCCCTCCCGCAGGGGCTCGGAGACAGGTTTGCGCGATGTCCGCGACCGGCTCGCCCACCCCGCTACGGACCGTTCCCTTCATGCCCCCGACCGCGCGCCTCGCGCTGAAGTCCGAGAGCCGCTCCGGCGGGCCCGCCGAGCTGGACGGCGCATGGTGGCCTCGTTCACGTGACCTGACGAGCGAGCTCTCCGCCCTGGCGGACATGCTGGATCCGCTGTGGGGACGGATCACCCGTATCGCGGTCAACCCCCGTAACTGGCCGATCCTCCCGCCCAGGATCTACGTCAACGGCCATGTGGTGAAGGTCGGTTGGTTCACCACGGAGCTGGATCCGCACGCGATCGTGCTGCTGTCCTTCACCGCGGGCCGCTGGAACCTCCTGGTCGTGCCCCCGGAGACCGGCGCTCCCTCGGCCGCCCGGCTGATGGCCGCCGCGAGCGCGGACACCGGCCCGCCGGTCACCGCGACCGCGCTCATGACGGCGGAACGAGCCCGCCAGGGATGCATGGAAGCCGACATGTACGGCAGCGGCGGCACCCTCCGGTCGCACGGCCCGAGCCACCAGAGCGCCGTGGGGATGTGACCGCCGTGGTCACCGCCCTGGCTGTCAGCGCCCTGCTGATCCTGATCGTCGCCGCGACCCGCCTGATCCACCGGTTCGAGGCGAGGAGCGGCAGCGGCGCGTCCACGAGAGAGCGCCCGACCGGGGGTGTCCGGACGGGCCGCGCCGAGGAACGTGGACCTGTGCTACCTTGATGTAAAGTGGCAGTTTTGGTTATCAGAGGCTTCGAGTGCTCTTCGACCTTCGTCGACGGGCACTCTTTTCGTTTCGGGACCTTCCGGGGCTTTTCAGATCTTCCCGTGGGGTCACGCCGGGCCAGAAGGGCCCCAGGCCGAGAACATCGCCCCCGCCTGACGCTGGTCGCGTACGCGTGAACCGCCGTATAGAGGAAGGTCCCCCATTGAACCGCCCCGCCCGTAGAAACCCCAGCTCCTCCCGCACCCGCGCGCAGGGGACGGGCCGCCAGAGCGCCCCGTCCCGCACGGCCAAGAACACGGCGGCCAAGAACGGCACGTCCAAGGCCGGCCGCAGCGGGCGCGGAGGCCGTGCCGCCGCACCCGGCGGGGAGTTCGCGCTGCCGGTCACCGTCACACCGGCGCTGCCGCCGGTCGAGGCGTTCACCGAACTCGACCTGCCCAAGCAGATGCTGGCCACCCTCGCCGCGGAAGGGGTGACCACCCCGTTCCCCATCCAGGGCGCGACACTTCCGAACTCGCTGGCCGGCCGTGACGTCCTGGGCCGTGGCCGCACCGGGTCGGGCAAGACGCTCGCCTTCGGCCTCGCCCTGCTGGCCCGTACGGCGGGACAGCGCGCCGAGCCCCGCCAGCCGCTGGCCCTCGTCCTCGTACCCACCCGGGAACTCGCCCAGCAGGTCACCGACGCCCTCACCCCCTACGCCCGCGCGCTGCGTCTGCGGCTCGCCACCGTGGTCGGCGGGCTGTCGATCGGCAAGCAGGCGAGCGCGCTGCGTGGCGGGGCCGAGGTCGTCGTGGCGACGCCCGGCCGGCTCAAGGACCTCATCGAGCGGGACGACTGCCGCCTGGACCAGGTCGAGATCACCGTCCTGGACGAGGCCGACCAGATGGCCGACATGGGCTTCATGCCGCAGGTGACCGCGCTGCTCGACCAGGTGCGTCCCGGCGGCCAGCGGCTGCTGTTCTCGGCCACCCTGGACCGCAACATCGACAAGCTGGTGCGCAACTACCTGGACGACCCGGTCGTCCACTCGGTCGACCCGTCCGCGGGCGCCGTGGTGACGATGGACCACCACGTGCTGCACGTGGAGGACGACGACAAGCACGCCACCACGACCGAGATCGCCGCCCGTGACGGACGGGTGATCATGTTCATCGACAGCAAGCACGGTGCGGACCGGCTGGCCAAGAAGCTCCTGGCCGTCGGGGTGCGCGCCGCCGCCCTGCACGGCGGCAAGTCGCAGTCCCAGCGCAACCGGGCCCTGGCCCAGTTCAAGGACGGCCACATCACGGCCCTGGTCGCCACCAACGTCGCCGCCCGCGGCATCCACGTCGACGACCTCGACCTCGTCGTCAACGTCGACCCGCCCGTCGACCACAAGGACTATCTGCACCGCGGCGGCCGTACCGCCCGCGCCGGCGAGTCCGGCACCGTCGTCACCCTGGTCCTGCCCCACCAGCGCCGCGACATGACCCGGCTGATGACCGACGCCGGTATCACCCCGACGACCACCAGGGTCCGCTCGGGCGGCGACGAACTCAGCCGCATCACCGGCGCCCAGGCCCCTTCGGGCGTACCCGTCGTCATCGCTCCGCCGGTCACCGAGACCCGCCCCGAGCCCACGGCGGCCGCCCGGCGCAGCCGCCGCGGAGGCCGTCCGGGCCAGAGCCGCCGCCGTTCCTCCCCCGCCAGGGGTAACGGCCGCTGACAGAGCAAAGGCCCAGGTCGTCGGCCTGGGCCTGCCTTCTGTCGGGACCGGGTGCCGAATCGGCGCACTGTGCCCATCGACGTGCCGTACGGCAGTAGGCTGGCCGTACGGCAGCCCGTGACCCCGGCCCTCTCCGTGAAGGTCCGTCCCGCGCAACAGAGGCCCTGCGCAGGCGCAAGCCATTCCATGACGGAAGAGATGGGGCCCTATGAGCCCGCATCCGGAGCTGCTCGACGACTGCCGCCTGGTCCGAGCCAGCGGTGAGCTGGACCTGACGACCGCGCCGGCCTTCGCTCGTGACCTGGAGAACGCCCGCCTCGGCGGCGATCGGCTGTTCCTGATAGTCGATCTGCGCGGCGTGACCTTCATGGACGGAAGCGTCCTGGACCCGCTGTGCGCGGCGTGGCACGACTGCCGCGGAAGGGACGGGTGGATGCGGGTCGTCCATACCGGCCGGGGACCGGGGCTCGTGTTCCGCGCCGTCGGTCTGCTGACGCGTTTCCCCCGGTACGCCAACGTCGGCGATGCCTGGCTGGACGTACCCGCCGACATGACCACGATGGCTCGGGATACGTGATGTACTGCGGTGCCCGGGCGGCGCCCCGCTCCTCGGAGTACCGCCCGCCGCGGAACGGAGCACGTTGATCAGCGAGGGCATGGCCGAGGTCCTGCGCTCACTGCGACTGAGCGGGGTGAACGGTGCCGCCCAGGCGTCCGCACAGGCCCTGGGCGCCGAGGGCGTCGCGCTGTCGGTGCTGGTGGGCCCGGACCGGCCGGCCGAACCGCTGTGGTGTCATCCGGAGCTGAGCGCGCGGTTCGAGGAGCTGCAGTTCACGCTGGGTGAGGGCCCGGCACACGACGCGATCCGCACCGGCTCACCCGTGCTGGAACCGGACCTGGCCCGGGTCCGCCCCGCGCGGTGGCCCGCGCTGCTGCCGGCCGCGCGGAAGATGGGCGTACACGGTGTGTGCTGCTTCCCGCTGGGCATCGGAGCCATCCGCGTCGGCGTCCTGACCGTGCTGTGCGACCCGGCCCGGCTGCCGGACGATCAGCAGTACGCCGACGCCACCGCACTGGCCGCCGCACTCACCATGGCCTGTCTGGACGGGGACAGACCGGACCGGCGGAACAACGAGCCCCCCGCCATCAACGAGCCGCAGACGTCCTTCCTGCACCGCGCGGCCGTGCACCAGGCCACCGGCATGGTCAGCGTCCAGCTGGGCGTGACCATGGAGATCGCCCTCCTGCGGCTGCGGGCCCACGCCTACGCCGGCGACCGCGCCCTCGGCGAAGTGGCGAAGGACGTGGTGGCCCGACGGCTCCGATTCAACGACGATAAGAGCGGGCCGCATTCGCCCGACGGTGGAAAGGGATGATCGGCATGGCCCGCGAACGACGTCTGGCCGAGATCTTCGTGGAAGTCGCTGACTCCCTCGTCGAGGATTTCGACGTCATCGACCTACTACAGCGACTGTCCACCCGCTGCGTCGAGCTCCTCGACGTGTCGGCCGCCGGGATCCTGCTCGCGGACGCGCACGGTGAACTGCAGATCATCGCCGCCTCCGACGAACACACCCGCCTGCTGGAACTCTTCGCGCTCCAGCACGACCAGGGACCCTGCGTCGAGTGCTACCGCACAGGCAGCCCCCGCACCAACATCGACCTGACCCGCCCGGAGACCACCACGGGCTGGCCGAACTTCACCGCACGGGCCCGCGAGACGGGGTACATGGCCACCCACGCCATTCCGCTGCGCCTGCGCCACCGGATCGTCGGCGCCCTCAACCTCTTCCAGACCACCACGCACCGCCTCGGCGACGACGACATCGCCCTGGCCCAGGCACTCGCCGACGTGGCCACCATCACGATCCTGCAGCAGCGCACCCTGGAGCGGTCGCACGTCGAGAACAGCCAGCTGCAGAACGCGCTCACCAGCCGCATCCTGATAGAGCAGGTCAAGGGTGTGCTGGCGGAGCGCTGGGAGACGTCCGTCGACGATGCCTTCGCCGCGTTCCGGTCGTACGCCCGCGCCCGCCATCTGCGGCTGTCGGACCTCGCCAGCCAGATCATCTCGGGCGGCTTCGACACCGCGGCCATCCCGGCCCCGGTGCCGGACGGCCCCGGGGAACAGCTCGGCTGACGGCCGCCGTCCGTTCGTCCGAGTCCGGACGGCGGCCGTCAGGGCTCCCGAACGCGGCCGTCCCCCCAAGTCGGGCGCGCGTTCGGGAGCCGGGTTCCCCGCGTCGGGCCGTGCGACGGCGCGCGGGAGGCACCGCGCAGGTCTCGCGACGAGGGGTAGGCGGGGGCAGGGGGACGAGGGGGACGCAGGGGTCGGCCGGAGCGGGCCTTGAGGGCCGACTGCGCTGCGAATCGGTACTTGCCCGGGGTCATGGGGCACGGGCAGCTGACAGCTGCCGAACAGTGTGCGTTCCGGCGGATTTCCGCGGGCGACCGAACACCGCCAGCTTATGTGCGCTTCCCCCTGGTGAGAACCCCCCGTCGGCGTCGTATGCGGTGTCCGTACAACGGCCGCCCGGGGTACGACGAGGGCGCCGTCCCGGTGTGGACGGCGCCCTGGTCGTGCGTCTGCTGAAACGCTGTCGGTACGTGGCTACTTGACGTCCACGTAGTCGCCGGCCGCGCTGACCGCCGGGGTCGTGGCGGTGCCCGCGAAGCTGTAGCGGTAGTAGCCGTCGACCGATGCCTTGACGGTGGTGCTCAGGTTGCCCGTCGAGTTGGTCTTGATGGTCTTGACCGTGGTGTAGGTGGTGCTGCCCTTCTTGCGGAACTGCAGCTTCACCGACTGGGTCGCGTACCCCGCGTACTTGTTGGTCTCCCAGTTCGCGCGGGTCAGCTTGCCGGTGACCGTGACGGTCTTGCCCTTCTTCACCGGCTCCGGCGAGGCGTTGACCGTCAGCTTCGAAGCGCGCTGCACCTTGAAGGTGGTGGCCGCGTCCCGGTGGATGTAGTTGGCGTCGTTGGCGGAGGCCAGCACGCTGAGGTCCCAGGTGGCCGCCGCGGCGTTGTTGACGAAGCCGGTCGCCGCCTGCGGGTCGAACGTCAGCTTGCCCGAACAGGTCGACGTGGTGTCGCTCACCTCGACGCAGGTGATCTCGCCGTCCTCGTACCTGATCTGCGCGTAGTTCGGGTTCGGACCCCAGCCGCTGATGTACGAGGTCTCGGCGATGCCCGAGTTGTCCGTCAGGGTCACGGAAACCTTGGCGGTCACCACGTTGGTGGTGCCGACGACGACCGGCTTGCCGCCGTTGACGACGACCTTGTCGATCGTGATGTCGCCCGAGCCGCCGTCCTCCGCCTGCGCGGAGGTGGCACCGGCCGCGGTGGCGACCAGTGCGACGCTCGTGGCGAGCAGGGCGAGGCGCGTGGTTGCGCGCATGGATGTCCCCCCGTGGAGTCTGTGTGTGGATCACACGGAGCCTACGGCGTTGGCCAATGGTTAAGCATGCTGTTAATTCGACAGCTTGGTCACAACCCGGATGCCCAGGTCACCAGGCAAGAGCGTCGGCCATCGTCGACTGCCAGTACGAGACCTGGATCGAGCTGTCGATGTACACGCCCTTCGCCGGGAGCGACGGACGGGCCGCGGTCTTCGCGGCCGAGTTGAAGTAGACCTCGATGGACTTGGCCGTGTAGCCGTTGGAGCCGCTGCCGTCCGCGGACGAGAGCAGGACGCTCGCGTAACCCGACTCTCCGGGGGCCAGCGTGACCACCGCCTGCGGCATGGAGTCCTCGAAGACCGGCGGAACGGTCTGGCCCTCGCCGAGCCGGACGGCCGGGTAGTCGATGAGGGTGCAGTTCTTCGAGCCGGTGTTGGTGACGGTGAGGAGAAGGTGGTTCAGGGGCCGGGAGACCGGCGTGGCGGTCGTCCGGGTGGAGGTGTTGGCGCAGGCGACCGTGGTGGCCGACGAGTCCGACGCCGAGTCCGCCGAGCCACCCGAGCCACCCGAGGAGCCCGAGGTACCCGAGGAGCCCTTGGAGGCCGAGGGAGTCGCCCCGTCGCCCGAACCGGCCGCGCCGCCCGTCGAGCCCTTGGAAGCCCCGCCCGCCTCGGGCGAGGACGCGGACGGGGTGGCGGCCGTCCCCGTGGCGGAGGAGCCGGCCGACGCACCCTCGTCGTTGACGCCCTCTCCGTTGTTGCACGCCGTCAGCGTCAGCGTGGCGGCCGCGAGTGCGGCGGCGGCGAGCATACGGGTGCGGTGGGTGCGAGTGAACATGTGAATCCCCCTGTGCGGTACGGGTGTTGGCATGGGCCGCTCGACCGGGTGCCGGGAGCGGCGTGCTTGGATGACAACAGCTTGTGCGGTGATCCGTCCCGACCGCCACGGTTGCCGGGGTATCCGGGACGCTGGAACGCTTGGAACAGCTCTGACCTGGGGGAATGACCTCCCCCTGGAACGGTGGTCCGGGACGTGGGGAGAGATCGGAAGAGTGGCGGGCGACGAATTCGCGGAGCTGTTGGGCCAGTTGAAGGACCGGTCCGGGCTCAGTTACGGGGTGCTCGGGAAGCGGCTGCACACCAGTACGTCCACCCTTCACCGGTACGTCAACGGGGACGCCGTGCCGACGGACTACGCACCCGTGGAACGGTTCGCGCGGGCGTGCCGGGCGACGCCCGATGAACTGGTGGAACTGCATCGGCGGTGGGTTCTCGCCGATGCCCGCCGGGGGCAGAAGGCCGGCGCGGCGCCCGAAGCCACGGAGGCTCCTGAAACGACTGAGGCACCTGACACCCCTGCCGCGGAGGAACCGCGGGCACGGACGGCCGCGGCGGCCGGGACCACTCGCCGACGCACCGTCGTCCTCGCCGGGACGGCCGTGGCCGCCGTCCTCGTGTCGGCCGCGCTCGTGGCGAATCTCGTGCCCGGCGACGGCGATGACGAGCAGGGCGGGAAGCGGTCCGTGGGGGCTGCCGCCCCGTCCGCCGACGAGAGTGCCCGCGCTTCCGGGCCGGCCGGCGCGAAGGGCGGGTCGGCCTCGCCGTCCGTCTCCGCCAGTGGCAGTCCCACGGCTTCCGCCTCCGCCTCCCGCAGTGGTGGGACCGGGGCCGCCCAGGGCGACGGCGGTGTCGCGGAGAAGGCCACCGCGCCCGCCGTCGCCGTCAATCCGTACAAGTGGGAAGACCCGTGCGGCCCGCACTTCCTGGTCGACCGCAATCCCGAGCAGGTACCTCCGCCGCCGGGCGAGCAGGACGCGCGCGGGTGGGTCAACGCGCTCGGCGCGGTCTCCGCCGGGCAGCAGATGCTCGCGCTGACCGTGCAGGGCACCGGGAAGGCCACCGTCGTCCTGGACGACCTGCATGTGCGGGTGGTGGAGAAGAGCGCGCCGCTCGACTGGAACGACTTCTCGATGGGCGTCGGCTGCGGTGGCGGCGTGGACACGACGGCCTTCGAGGTGAACCTCGACGCCGGGCGGCCCGCGGTCTCCCCCAAGGCCGGTCAGCGCGACTTCCCCTACAAGGTGAGCGAGTCCGATCCGGAGGTCTTCTACGTCTTCGCGGACGCGCGGGCCCACAACGTCAGTTGGTACCTGGAGCTGGACTGGTCCAACGGCGACAGGAAGGGCACCGTACGCATCGACGACAAGGGGCACCCCTTCCGGACAAGCGGAAACGTGGGACGGCCCGCCTACGACTATCCGCTCGGCGCCTCCGAGTGGGGGCGCGACGAGTACGAGCCCGACATCACCGGCTGAGCGTCCGGCGGGCGGCGGGGGTCAGACGGGCTCGGACTGCCGTTCCGGCTGCTCCACCGGAACGGGTGCCGTCTCCCACTGTCCGGTGGTCCGTACATAGCCGTAGATCACCGAGGCCATCGCCAGCAGGAGCAGCGGACCGTAGAGCCACGGCTGCCCGGCCATCTCCACCGGCAGAAAGCGGTACGCCAGCAGGAGCCCGGCGAAGACCGTGGCGCCGTAGGCGACCAGTTGGAGCCCCGACCGGTCCCAGCCGCGGTCGTAGGTGCGCAGGGCCGCCTCGATGGTGAGCACGAACACCACTCCGGCGACGAGGTCGACGCCGTAGTGGTAGCCGAAGCCCAACGTCGCGGCGAGCGTGGCCACCAGCCAGAACGTACCTGCCCAGCGCAGCGCCCTCGGGCCCTTGCGGGAATGGATGAAGATCGCGACGGCCCATGCCGTGTGCAGGCTCGGCATGCAGTTGCGGGGCGTGATGTCGTCGAACGGCATGGAGTGCGGGGTGGTGATCGGCGCCACCGTGTCCGGCCAGAGCTGGGCCACCGCCCACTGCCCGGTGGAGTGCGTCTCCGCCCAGATGGCGACGCCGGCCCAGTGCTCGGTGCCGTTGCCGTAGGCGAAGATCGGTCCGACCACCGGGTAGATCATGTAGATGCCCGGCCCCAGGAGGCCGATCACCAGGAAGGTGCGCACCAGGTGGTGGCGCGGGAAGCGGCGGTCGGCGGCCACGTTGCGCAGTTGGTACAGGGCGACGAGGACCGCGGCGACCGCGAGGTTGCCGTACACGAAGTCGAGGAGATTGAAGCCGAACTTGCCGGTGGCCTCGACGATCCGGCCCACCACCCACGACGGGTCGCCCAGCGCGTGGTCGGCGGTCGCGACGTACTGGTCGAGCACCGTCGGACGGGTCTTCGAGGTGAGGAGCAGCCAGGTGTCTCCGGCCTTCCGGCCGGCTCCCAGCAGCAGTCCGAGGCCCGCGCCCTTCAGCAGCAGAACGCGTTCCGCGCCGGTGCGACGGGTGAGCGCGAAGACCGCACAGCCCAGGATCACCCACAGCGCGCCGATACCGAAGGGATGGCCCTCCGTCACCTTGATGCCGGCCGCCCATCGGACCAGCGCGATGGCTACGTCGATGCCGATCGCGGTGCCGAGCGCGAGGAACCGCTGCCGCCAGGGAAGCACGACCAGCGTCAACGCCAGGCCGGCGTACAGCAGTCCACCCGACTTGGGGGCGGATATCAGCTCTCGCAGCTGGCAGGTGAGCGGTCCTGGCAGATCGTAGTGACGCGCGGCGATCTCCAGCATGAGGAGGAACGCGAGGGTCACCACGCCCGCGGCGACCCACAGCACCGCTCGCGACTGACCCTTCACTCGCGAAAGCACCCGTGATGATATATTTATCAACTTTGACCGATTTTTTGAGTGTGAGGTGAAGTGGCTACGTATCGCGCCCGATGGGGGTGTTCGTCGCGAGCTCGAACATGTTAGCGGAGCCGCTCACAGGTTTCACCAAAATTAACCGACCGCACACCTTGGCGACCGTCGGTCACGGACACCTGAAGGAGGGGCGGGGGGCGGGTCAGCCGAGGAGGCGGTCGACCGAGCCGTAGGACAGGTCGGGGGCCGGGGCCGCCTTGGCGGGCGCGTTCTCGCAGGTGAAGCCGAGACGAACCAGGGCACGGACCACTTCCGCGGCGGTGAAGTCACGGGGATCCTGACCCGTGATCACCGCTCCCACCTGCTTGACGGGGTACGCCCGGCCTCCGATGGTGACCGAGGCGACGGAGGCGTCAGTCACCGGTTCGGGTCGGACCTTCTCCATCGACTTCTCCACCTCGGCCTTGGACAGGTCGAAGGGGTAACGGGCGATCACACAGCGCATGGTGCCTCACCAGGGTCAGGGCGGATCCGGCGTGCGAACGGGGCCGGAGAAACGGACAGGGGCCCGCACCCAAGGTGCGGGCCCCTGCTCAGCCGTGTGTCAGGCGGGGACGATGTTCTCCGCCTGCGGGCCCTTCTGGCCCTGCGTGACGTCGAAAGTCACCTTCTGGCCTTCCTGAAGCTCGCGGAAGCCCTGGGTGGCGATGTTCGAGTAGTGAGCGAAGACGTCGGGGCCTCCACCCTCCTGCTCGATGAAGCCGAAGCCCTTTTCCGCGTTGAACCACTTCACAGTGCCGGTGGCCATGTGTTTTCTCCTACTTAGGCAGTGCTGGAACCCGCACCTCGCGAGCTCCCTCATCGCTGTGATGATCACCTGCCCCGGAAAACCGGCAAGAATGGCAAGAATGGCAACCACAACTGCAACTGATATTCAGCCTAGCACGGACGAAATCGACAACAAGAATAAGCGGGCAGACGGCGGAAAAACTGTCGGCGCCCTCGAAAATACTTTTTCCTAACCGGTCAGGTTTCTACCCTGGCGCTGTCAGATATTCACCCGTCGCCGCGCAGTTTCTCGTTGGCGCGCAGCGCGTCCGCCAGCTGGTCCTCGAGGCCGATGATCTTGCAGACCGCCTCGACCGGGGTGCCCTGGTCGACCATGTCGCGGGCGCGTGCGGCGAGGCGCAGCTGGTGGCGCGAGTAGCGGCGGTGGCCGCCCTCCGACCGTAGCGGCGTGATGAGTCCGGCCTCGCCGAGCGCCCTGAGGAACCCGGGGCTGGCGCCGATGACCTCCGCGGCACGGCCCATGGTGTACGCGGGGTGGTGGTCGTCGTCGAGCCGGTCGACAGCGTGCGACCGGTCTTCCGAGGGCATGTGTGCCTTCCCGCGGACCGCCGATGTCACGGCCCGCACAGGGAACTGGTTCCCTGACCGGAATTCTAGTCGGCTCCGTGGAAATTCTGCTGTGGCGAGCACAGAATCCATGTCAGCGGAGCACCAGGAGCCGGCGGTCGGCCGCGCGGGACGCCCCACGGACCCCGGCCGTCGGCAGACAGTGCCAGCCCCAGGACAGCAGTGCCTCGAAGGTGTCCGTGTCGCCGCGGTCGACGAGCATGACGCCGACCGCCGCGGTGTGATCGCTCAGCAGCCGCTTCTGCAGACGCCGGGCGAGGTTCCACTCGCGGCTCTGGTCCTGGGTGCGCACCCGGCGCTCGACCAGGATGTCGCCGATCACGAACAGGCCTCCGGGGGCGGCGAGGCCCGGCAGGTTCGCGGGGAGGTGTCCGTCGAGCTCCTGCCACCAGGCGTCGTCGCCGAGTACGGGGAAGCCGTAGGCGCAGGCAGTGAGGACGGTGGCGCCCGAGGGGCGGGTGGTCTCCGCCACCAGCAGCTCGAACCCGGGCCGCCGCATATGGTCCGCGAGCCGTCGGCGGAAGGCGGCGGACCTGGCCTGGATCGAGGGGGCCGAGCTGTTCGAGGCAGATCCGCGGGCCGAGGTGTCCCAGCGGGCCGAGTGGTTCGAGGTGCGTGGTGTGCGTGGTCCGCTCGGTGTGGTCTGTGTGTACAGCTCGCCGAGTTCGGCCATGCGGTCGGCGATCTGGCGGCGGGTCAGCGGGCGGAGGAGTTCGCCCTCCTCGGGTGAGGGCCCCTGTCGGTGCCGCGGTGGATGCGGTCGGCCCCGGACCGGGGTCCCGGGGTGGGCGGTCGCCGGGCGGTCGGGGCTGTTCGAGGTCATGGGGCGAACCCTGCCCCGGGTCCGACGGTGGCCGGCCCGGCATCGTCGTTCGCCGAGAACGGCACCGGAGCGGAGCCGGCGCGCGAAGAGCCCTCGGTGCCTTCGAGACTACGCCCGCCGCCGTTGCGGGGAGTTGCGGCGGAGCCCGGCCGCGGGGCGGGGAAATCGGACGGGAACGGATCGGAATCCACTCGTAGAACCCTTGAGGTGACCGGTGACGACAGAAGGGTCGCTTCCATGACAGCTCAGCCTTCCCGCCGCGGCGGCGACACGTCGTCCCTCCCCTTGCGGGACCGGTGCGGGAACCGTTCGGGAACGGCCGGCCGCAGCATCGGCGCCGTCGACGGCGGACACCACCACCCGAGGGGCCCGGCATGAGACGCAAGCCGACCGGAAGGTCCTGGTCCGGCCGTCCGCCACGGTGTCGCTCCAGGAACGGCTCTCTACGGCGACGGCGTCGTGTCCGAGCTGCTGGGCAAGGAGGGCGCGGCGTTCTTGGCGAAGCCCCGTGGGGTTGCGGTGCGGGTGGACGCGCGGCCTCGTCAGAGGCGATCGTGGGCGGCATGAGCGATCAAGCGGCCATGAGCGGCGTGCCTTCGGACGAGGAAGCCGGCGAGGTGCGCCGCTTCTGGGGGCGGCTGGGGCTTCCCGGGCTGATCGACGTGCACACGCACTTCATGCCCGAGCGGGTCCTGCGCAAGGTCTGGGAGTACTTCGACGCGCTCGGACCGCTGACCGGCGGCCTGGAGTGGCCGATCACCTACCGGCAGGAGGAAGCGGAACGAGCGGCGCTGCTGCGGGAGTTCGGGGTACGCGCCTTCACCTCGATGCTCTACCCGCACAAGCCGGGCATGGCCCGCTGGCTGAACGACTGGGCGGCCGACTTCGCCCGCCGCACCCCCGACTGTCTGCACACCGCCACGCTCTTTCCCGAGCCGGACGCCGAGGCCTACGTCCGCGAGGCCGTCGAGACGGGCGCGCGGGTCTTCAAGGCCCATGTGCAGGTGGGGGCGTACGACCCGGCCGACGAACTCCTGGACAGGGCCTGGGGGTTGCTGGCGGAGGCCGGGGTCCCCGTCGTCATCCACTGCGGCTCCGGGCCGGCGCCCGGCAAGCACACCGGCCCCGAGCCGGTCGCCCGGGTGCTGGGTCGCCATCCCCGACTACGGCTGATCGTGGCGCACATGGGGATGCCCGAGTACGAGGACTTCCTCGGCCTCGCGGAGCGGTACGGGGAGGTGCGGCTGGACACGACGATGGCGTTCACCGACTTCACGGAGGACTTCATCCCGTTCCCCCGCCCGGCCCTGCCCCGCCTGACCGACCTCGGCGACCGCATCCTGCTCGGCACCGACTTCCCCAACATCCCCTATCCATATCTGCACCAGCTGCGTGCCCTGGAGCGGCTGGACCTCGGGGAGGAGTGGCTGCGGCGGGTGTGTCACGACAACGCGGCGGGATTGTTCGGGCTGACCGGCACGGCATGATCAGGGGTGCACCGGCGGGGACGAGGAGAAGGGCGGCTGGGCCGTGGACGAGCGGGTGGAGATCTCGACGGCGAAGGAGGCCGCGGGCAATGAACTGGTGCTCGCCTTCGGGCGGCTCCAGGGCGCGGCGAACCGGCTGGAGTACATCCTGGGGCGGGCCCTGGAGGTGGAGTGCGGGATCAGCCATCTCATGTTCGAGGTGCTGCTCATCCTGGGCCGGGCGGGTGAGCCGGGGCTGTCGATGCGGGCCGTCGCCCAGGAGCAGGTGCTGACGACCGGCGGCGCCACCCGGCTGGTGGACCGTATGGAGGCGGCGGGTCTGGTCGAGCGGGCCGAGGATCCCGGTGACCGGCGTGGGCGTCTGGTGCGGCTGACTCCCCGGGGCGAGGAGACCGCGGTCGCCGCCGCACGGGTGCATGTGGAGAACATCCGCCGCTATTTCGTGGCCCCGCTCCCGGCCGAGGACCGCGAGCGGTTCGCGGAGGACCTGCGCATCCTGAGCCATTCGGCGCGGGACATCCTCCCCCGCCTGCCCTGACACCGGCGCCCCGAGCTGCGGCCGGGCGCCGGCCTTGCTCTAATGGCCGGAGAGCCACTGATGTGGCAGCCGTCACACCTGACAGGAAATATCTGACACGTCAGTTACTGTTTTGTCAGGTGAATCGCTCGCAATCGGCGGGTGCCACACCCTCTCGAGGTCTCCCATGCGGCTCGTCTACGTCTTCGATGCCTACTGCGGCTGGTCCCACGGTTTCTCCGGGACGCTCCGCGAGGCCGCTTCCCGCCATCCCGAGCTGGCGGTGGAGGTGGTCTCCGGTGGTCTGTTCACCGGACCGCGCCGGGTCCCGATCCGCGAGTTCGGCTACGTCCAGGGCGCGAACGCCAAGATCGCCGAGCTGACCGGTGCCGAGTTCGGCGAGGGCTACGAGCGGCTGATCGCCGACGGCTCGTTCGTGATGGACTCCGAGGCCGCCGCCCGTGGCGTCGCCGCCCTGCGCCAGGCGGCCCCCGACCGCGCGGCGGAGCTGGCCGCGGCCCTGCAGGACGCCTTCTACGTCGACGGCCTGAGCCTGTCCGACCCGGCCACCTACCGCACGGTGGCCGAGGCGACCGGGCTCGACGCGGACGCCGTAGCCACCGCCTTCGAGGCGCCCGGGACACGGGCCGCCGCCGAGGCCGACTTCCGCCGCGGCACCGCACTGGGCGTCACCGGCTTCCCCACCCTCCTGGCGGTCGACGGCGACTCCATCGCCGTGCTGGCCCACGGCCACGCCACCGCCGACGAGATCGACCGCCGGCTGGCCACCCTGACCACCACCGCCCGCTGAACCCCACCCCCCTCAGAGGAGCCCCCGCATGAGCACGCTCTCCTTCAAGATCCTCGACCTGGACTTCCCGGCCGGCAGCAGGAACAAGACCGCCACCCTCGTCACCGGCGAGACCGAGGCACTGCTGGTCGACGCCGCCTTCACCCGCGCCGACGGCCACCGCCTGGCCGCCGAGATCCTCGACTCCGGCAAGCAGCTCACCACCGTCTTCGTCTCCCACGCCGACCCCGACTTCTACTTCGGCGCCGAAGTGATCGCCGACGCCTTCCCCGACGCGGCCTTCGTCGCCACCCCGATCGTCATCGACCACATCAAGCACTCCTACGAGGGCAAGCTCAAGGCCTGGGCCGCGCTCGGCCCGAACCTGCCCACCCGCCTGGTCGACCTCACCCCCCTCACCGGCGACGAGCTGACCCTGGAGGGCCACCGCTTCGAGCTCAAGGGCGGCACCGCCGACCTGCCCGACCGCCACTACCTGTGGCAGGCCGAGCACCGCGCCCTGCTCGGCGGCGTCCTGCTCTTCCAGCAGGAACACGTCTGGGTCGCCGACACCGCCACCCCCGCCTCCCGCGCCGCCTGGACCAGGCTCCTGGACGAGATGGCCGCCCTCGACCCGCAGCTCGTCGTCCCCGGCCACCGCCTGCCCGACACCGCCGCCGACACGTCCGCCATCACCGCCACCCGCGACTACCTCCTCGCCTTCGAGGAGGAACTCGCCAAGGCGGCCGACGGTGCCGCGCTGACCGAGGCACTCATCGCCCGCTACCCCGACAACGGCATGCTGATCGCCGCCCAGATCGGCGCGAAGGTCGCCAAGGGCGAGATGAAGTGGGGCTGACCATGACCGAGTTCGCCACCTCCACCGCACCCGCCGACGTCGTACGCCGCCAGTACCTGGCCTCCGCCGCCGCCGACCTCGAAGCCCTGCGCGCCACCCTCGCCCCCGACGTCGAGTGGACCGAGATGGCCGGCTTCCCCCTCGCCGGCACCTACCGCACCCCCGACGGCGTCACCGCCAACGTCATGGAAAAGCTCGGCCAGGACTGGGACCGCTGGACCGCCCACGACGACACCTACGTCGTCGACGGCGAGAACGTCGTCGTCCTGGCCCGCTACACCGCCGCCCACAAGGCCACCGGCAAACCGATCGACGTCCGCGTCGCCCACCACTTCGTCGTACGCGGCGGACTCATCGTCCGCTTCGAACAGTTCGTCGACACCGCCCTCGTCCGCGAGGCAATGACCGACTGACCAGGGCGCCGGCGTACGGATCAGCGCCGGGTGGCTTCCGACTGCCCGAAGTAGGCCGCGACATAGCCCGCCGGGGCGGGATGGAAGACCTCGGTCCCGGCATTGCATTCATCGAGGAAGGTGACCTGCTCCCTCGCCGCCGCGGCCCTGGTGCCCTCGGCGAGGGCGTCGGCGGTGTGCCACAGGCGGGTTGTTCACGGGTTGCTCACGCCACCGCTTCCCGACGGTGTCCGGAATGCCGGCCGGGTCAACAGCCAGGCCCAACTCGCCGCGAGCAGAGGGCGGATGTGTTCCGCCGCGCAGTGGGTGGCGCCCGGGACGATCCAGACCGTCGTGTTCGGGAGGGCGGTGAGGCGTTCGGTGTCACCGCGGGGGATGAAGTGGTCGTCGGCGCCGTTCGCGGCGAGGAGGGGTACGCCGACTTCGGTCGGCGACGGGTTCAACAGGCCCTGGCGACGCAGTGAGAACCTGGCGAGGAGTTCGTCGGTCTCGCTCGCCTCCGGCATGGCGTCCAGACCGAGCGTGTTGGCGAGGATGCCCGGCATGCCGTACGGGAGGGCCAGGACGTCGACCGGTTCCTCGGGCTCGGCCGCGCCGGTCGGGCCGCCGATGTCGATCGCCGCGTCGACCACGCCCCGCCGGGCCAGCTTGACCGCCCAGTGCCCGCCGAAGCTCAGACCCAGGTAGGCGACGGGCGCGCCGGGACTCCACCGACGTATCTCCGCGACGAGGCCGGTCAGCAGACGGTCGGCGTCCGGGGCCAGAGGGCCCGGTGCCTCGCCGGTGCCGGGCATGTCGACGACCACCACGAGCAGTCCCGTCGCCAGCGCGGTCGCCACGGCCATGCGATGCAGCTCGACCTTCCAGGTATCGACACCCCCCGACAGCACCACCACACCGGAACGCCGAAACCGCCGCCGGGCCATGAGATGCACGGGCAACGCAACCGTCCCGCCGCCCGAGAACGCAACACCGGCCGACACCACCCCCGCGCCCGCGTCCACCGGCACCTCCACGACCCCCCGAGCGAAGCGCACCGGTAGTCGGCGGTCGGACGTCGCTCTCCCGTACGCGGCCCGCTGGCGCTCGTACGCCTCCTGGCGTTCCGGTGTGGCCAGGGCCGGGAAGCGGGCCGCGCCCCAGAGTTGGGATGCGCGGAGCCAGTGGCCGTCGGACTCGGCCTCCTGGGCCAGCCGGGACCACACCGGTAGCCAGCTGTGCGGGCCGGCCCCCCACATGTCGGTGATCTCGGCGCGTGCCAGGGCGACGGTGGGGACGGGGACGCCCCAGGCGGTGAACTGGCGCGCGCGTTCGCCGAAGAGCGCCTCGGGGGCGATATCGAAGGTGAACATCGCTCTAGAGTGGGCGCGATCCAACCCCGGAACAACTCGCATTGGACGAGCCGTGCCCCCACCCGCCACACCGCGTAAAAGGCCACGTCAGGAGCGGTCCCAGGAAACCTACGACGCCATCGTGGAGGCCGCTGCTCAGCTTTTCGAACGGGACGGCTACACCAAGTCGACCACGAACCGCATCGCCGAACGCGCGGGCGTCTCCATCGGCTCGCTCTACCAGTACTTCCCCAACAAGGACGCGTTGCTGTACGCCATCGGCGAGCGGCACATGCACCAACTGGTCGCGGAAATCGCCGCCCTCACCAAAGAGTTGCGACACACACTCCCCCAACTCGCCCACTGCGTCCGCGCGCTCGTGCACGGCCTCGCCGCACCGCATCTGACCCGGCCCCGAGTGCACCGGCTGCTCTACGACCAGGCGCCACGCCCGGCGGAGGCCGCCGCCCGACTCCGCGCGGTACAGGACGGCATCGCCCGCGAGGTCGAGTTCCATCTGCGCCGGCTGGGCGTGGGCGGACCCGACCCGGCCCTCACCGCACTCCTGCTGGTGCAGGGCGTGGAGGCGCAGCTGCACGGGGCCCTCCTGGAACCGCCGCCCGGCCACACGGTCGAGGAGGTGATCGGCGCGGTGGAGGCTCTGTGCCTGAAGTGCCTGGCGCCCTGACGCCCCTCCGGTTCCCGGGTCAGCGGTCGGAGTCGCCGGGGTCGTCCTGTTCCTCGTCCCCTCCGGACACGGCGTCCGCGGCATCCTCGGCCCGCTCCGCCCAGTTGCCGCCGCGTCGCCGAGCGGCACCGGAGCCACCCCTGCCGGACGGGGGGTCGGACGGCCGTACGCCGCTCCCACGACCGGACCCGGACCCGGACCTGCTGGGCCGCGCACGCTGTGCGGCCCGCTCCCGCTCGGCGATCATCTCGTCGAAGATCAGCAGCGAGGGACGTACGCGATTCGCGAAGACGGAGGCCCCCGGCACCCGCTCGTACCGGTACCGGGCCTCCACCATCCACTCCCAGTCGTCGTCCGTCGCGGCACGGCAGGTGGGGCGCAGCCGCAGGCCCTCCGGGTCGAGTGCGACGTAGCGCAGCCACTGCCCGGTGATCACCAGGAACCAGGGGTGCTGCCGCTCGTCCGCGGGCAGCCAGCCGTGGTTGAGGACCACGCTGCGGGCGAGTTCCTCGTACGGCGCCCGGGCGCACAGGTACGCGCGGACCTCGGCGGGCGCGTCGGGTTCCAGGAAGACCAGAAGCTTGCGCGCCCCGTCGGCCGACGGCACGCTGCCGTGCCGGCCCTCTGCCAGCAGATACTCGACCGCGAACCTGCTCCCCTGCATCACCTGCCGCGCCGCGTCCGCCGCCGGCCGGTCACCGACGGCGAGGCGGACAAGTGCGTGCCGGGCGCGCTCCCGGTCGCCTTCCCGGTCGCGCCGGCCACGGGCGTTCTCGGGCCGTGTGAAGGCGGTCCGCTCCAGGCCGGAGACGGCCCGCAGCGCCCGCTGTCGGAGCATCGGTGCCCTGCGCGAGGCGCACCAGTCCAGCCATCGCACCCCCATGCCCCCATTGTCCGGACGCGTCGGCTCGACGGAAGGCCCGGAACTCGCCTTTCCCCGCCGCGTCAGCCCAGCGGGCGGGCCGCCTTGACGAAGGCCGTGATCAGGGCCGGGTCCTTCACGCCGCGGGCGTGTTCCACTCCGCTGGAGACGTCGACGCCCCACGGGCTGGTCGCCTCGACGGCCACCCGGACGTTGTCGGGGGTGAGCCCCCCGGCGAGGAGCCACTTCTCGCCGGGGGCGGCGAGGGGCTTGCTGGACCAGTCCCAGGCGATGCCGGAGCCGGGGACGGGGGCGTCGAGCAGGAGCATGTCCTCCCCGTACTCGCCGACGCGGGGCACGGAGTCGCCGAAGGCCGCGGCGCGGATCAGGGTCCAGTCGCCGGTGGCGAGGTCGGCGTAGTACGCGTGGTCCTCGGGGCCGTGCAGCTGGACGGCCCCGATGCCGGACTCGTCGGCCATGGCACGTACGAAGTCCAGGGGCTCCTTGCGGAAGACGCCGACCGTGAGGACGTGCTCGGGCACCCGGCGGCTGAGCCGGGCGGCCGTGGCGGCGTCGACACGGCGCGGGCTCTGGGAGAAGACGAAGCCGATGGCGTCGGCGCCCGCCTCGACGGCCGTGTCGACGTCCCGCTCGGTCTTCAGGCCGCAGATCTTGATGAACAGGGTTTCGCTGGAGTTCTCGCTCACGGGTCCCAGACTGCCGTATCGCGCGCGGAAGGCCCGGATCGGGGACCCGGGCCTCACACGCGGAACGTGGCCCTACAGCGTGACCCTGGTGCCGCCGATCGTCACGACCAGCGTGCCGTCCGAGGCGAAGGACCAGGCCAGGGCGCCGGCGTAGGCGGAGCAGCGGGAGCCGTTGGTGCCGGACCAGAACTGGTTGGAGCTGTCGGAGTTGCCGATGATCCGGTCGTTGGTGCCACTGCCGCTGCGGCACGAGGTGTTGTTCCGGAACACCGAGGTACCGGCGTCGAAGTTGAAGTTGCGTTCGGTGTTGTCGATGCTCAGGTTGTTCGAGATCGTCATCGTGCCCGGGTTGCTGTTGTAGGTGAACCCGTGCTTTCCGTTGTCGTAGGCGATGCTGCGCCGCACGACATGGTTGATCGGCACGTCCTCGCCGCCGAGCTTGTAGCCGTTGCGGTCGCCGTTTCCGGCCTGCGAGCCGTCGGTGAGGGTGCCGTTGCCGTAGGACAGGGAGTCCTCGATGGTCACCGTGCCGATCGGGTCGTAGTCGGAGTAGGTGTAGAGGTCCCAGCCGTCGTCGATGTTGTGGTGCGCGACGGCGTAGCGGAAGACGTTCCCGGCGCCGACGGTCAGCTTCGCGGCGAAGCCGTCCGCGTCCTCGCCGTCGGAGTCGGCGTTGTCGTGCGACTCGGCGCTGAGGATCAGGTTGTTGGCCGGCCACTGACTGGTCGGAGTGGAGGAGGCCATCCGGCCGAGCTGGAGCCCGGTGTCACGGTTGTAGCGGGTCACCGTGCGCTCGATGACGTTGTTGCTGCCGCCGACATAGATCCCGTTGTCGCCAGCGCGCTCGACGACGAGCCCCTTGATGTGCCAGTAGTTGGCGTTCAGCTGGAGCCCGCGGTTGGAAGAACTCTCGGTCTGTGCCGAGAAGTTGAGGACGGGCTTCTCACCCGAGTAGGCGGCGAGGGTGGTCCTGGCGGACGAGGTCCCGTTGCTGCCGGCCGGGATGGTGACCGTCGCGGAGTGGTTGTACGTCCCTCCGCGCAGGTAGATCGTGCCGCCCGAGGACACCTTGCTGATCGCCGAGGCGAGGGTGGTCGGGGCGTCGATCGTGCCGGCCGCGCCCGCGGTGCCGCTGGGCGAGACGTAGAGCGCGCCGCTCGCGGGAGGTGTGGTGCCGCCGTCGGGGGTCGTGGCGTCGAGGTAGTCGACGTTGGGCAGGCCGTCGGCGGTGGTCGGGCTGAGCCGGATGGTGTTGCTGCCCGAACTGACCGGCACGGTCAGGGTCTTGGTGGTCCAGCCCGTCCAGGTGCTCGTGCCCTCGAAGGAGGCCGTGCTGACCGTCGTGCCGTTCACGATGATGTTCGCCGGTCGGGCGGTGGTGGTGCCGTTGGCGAAGCGGACGGCCACGGTTGCCGTGCCGGCCGCGGGTGCGGTCACGGTGAACTGGGCGTAGCCGCTGGTGGCGTTCGTGGCGTTGCAGAAGCCGCTGCCGGAGTAGCCGGTCCAATTGCTCTCGATGGCGCCGGTGCAGACGGCCGGGGACGTCTCGGCCTCGTAGCGGGCGGTGGCGGCCTGCGCGGTGGGGCCGGACAGGGCGACGAAGGTGCCGCCCAGAAGGGCTGCGCAGGCTATGGCGGGTCTCAGGTGCATCGTGGATCTCCATCTCCAGGACGGTGCGGGTCGTGCCAGAGGGGTGGAGCGGGTGCGTCGAAGCAAGGCTTGGAAAGCGCTTTCCCCCGGAAGGTAGGAGTGCTGGCCTGAGCACGTCAATAGTCCGGTAGCTGATTTCTGTTCACATGAGAGAACGCCAGGGAAGGCATCCCGGAAACAACCGTGCGTTCTCTGTGGAACTGGAAACCCCTCGAACTCCTCTTCATCCACGGGTTCTTGGTGTCACATCAGCTACAGGGGGAACACACCGTGCTCAGACCACTGAAAACCGTCGGCGCGGCGGCGATCGCGCTCGTCATAGCCGGGGCCGGGGCAGTCCAGGCAGCACCCGCCCGGACCGCCCCGGCCCCGGTACCGACCCTTGCCTGGGCGGACTGCCAGGGCGGCTTCGAGTGTGCGAACGCCGCCGTGCCGCTCGACTACGACGACCCGCAAGGCACCACCATCACCCTTGCCGTCATCCGCAAGAAGGCCACTGACCAGGCCGAACGCAAGGGCACCCTCTTCCTCCAGCCCGGCGGCCCCGGCAACTCCGGCGTGGACTTCGTCCGCAACAACTACGCCGACCTGCCGGCCGACCTGCGCGACTCCTTCGACGTCTTCGGCTACGACGTGCGGGGCGTCGGCCGCAGCTCACCCCTCCAGTGCTGGGACGACCCCACGTACACGGCCGCCGTCACCGCGGCCAAGGGCGTCCCCGGCCCCGACGCCTACGAACCCGCCGTACGCCAGGCCGCCGCCTTCGACCAGGCGTGCCAGGACAACGCGGGGGCGCTGCTGCCATATGTGGGCACGGAGTACGTCGCCCGGGACATCGACCTGCTGCGCCAGGCGCTCGGCGAGGATCAACTCACGTACTACGGCCGCTCGTTCGGCAGCTACATCGGCACGGTCTACGCGTCCCTGTTCCCGGAGCGGGTGCGGGCCCTCGCGCTCGACGGGGCGTACGACCCGGAGCGCTACGCGAACGAGCCGTACGCCTATGACCGCACCCAGTACCTCGCCCTGGACGGCGCGATGAGCCGCTTCCTCGACTGGTGCGCCGCGGACCAGGCGACCTGCGGGTTCGGCGACGGCGACCCGCGTGCGGCCTTCGCGAAGCTGAAGGCGGACCTGGACGCGAACCCGGTCGTGACCGCGAGCGGCGGCCGGGCCAACGGCTACACCCTCGTATACCGCCTGATGTTCAACATCAACGAGGGCAAGGTCATCTGGCCCTCTTTCGGCGAGGCCCTGCGCAAGGCGCAGCAGCGTGACAACACGTCCTTCCTGCTGCGGCCGCCGTCCCCGGCCAGCTTCGACTTCCTCGGCCCGAACGTGGTCGTCGAGTGCGTCGACAAGGACTACCCGGGCAGCGCGGCCCGGCTGAAGCGCGAGGTCACCACCAACGCGCGGCTGGCGCCCCTCCTCGGCCCCGCCATGGCCTTCGGCCCGCCGACCTACGACCACCAGCACGCCACGGCCTGTGTCCAGTGGCCCGGCGAGCAGGTCAGCCGCTACGGCGGTCCCTTCGAGGCGGAGGGCTCCGCGCCGATCCTGGTCCTCGGCACGACCGGTGACCCGGACACCCCGTACCGCGACGCGGTGGCACTGTCGCGGGAGCTCGACAACGGGCGGCTGCTCACGTTCAAGGCCGAGGGGCACACGGCGTTCGGGCGCAGCGCGTGCGCGACGGACGCGGTGACGGCTTACCTGGTCGACCTGAAGGTCCCCAAGCGGGGCGCGAGTTGCGCGGACGAGACACAGCCGCCGTCGTCGACGCCCACGGTGGCTCCTTCCGGTACGACGCTGAGTGAGCTGCGGAACGGGGTGAGCGACCGGGTGGAACGCATCGGCACCCTGCGCTGACTCCCTTGAGGCGCCGGTCCGTTGTCCGGGCCGGCGCCTCGTCCATGGGCCCCACCGATCCTCGTCCTCATGATCCGTAGACTCGACGCCATGGCCGTGGAGAGCAGCGCGCAGTGGGACGGGGTCGTCCGCCGGGACTCCATCAAGGAGAAGTGGGCGGCGGAGCGGGACCGGCTGTCCGACGCCGCGCACAGCGGTGACTGGGAGACCGCATTCCGGGTCCTCGACGAGAGCCCCGAATGGATCAACTCCGGGCGCCTGGAGGGCCGTAGCGCCTACGGCCCCCTGCACCAGGCCGCCTGGCACGGCGCCGACGTCGAGACGGTGGGCCGTCTCCTCGCCCGCGGCGCCTGGCGCACCCTGCGCTCCACGGACGGCACCCGCCCGGTGGACATCGCCGTACAGCGCGGCCACCAGCACCTCACCGCACTCCTCTCCCCGGCCTACCGCCACCCGTTGCCCCAGGACACCCTGGACCGCCTCCGCACCCACCTCCACCGCCTGATCCACCACCGCTCGGGCGGCGGCACGGGCACCGACGACCTCGCCACCCGCCACGCACTGCGCCTCCCGGACCCGACGGTCCTGACGGAACTCGACATCCCCCACCTCTGGTTCCCCGTCCCCGGCATGTACGGCGGCTTCCACATCAAGCTCCAGGGCAGCGGGTTGAGCGTGGACAGCTGGGTCCGAGTGGTCGGCGGCTCGGAACGGACGGACCTGGTCACGGTGGACGGGGTGCGGCTTCAGGAGGGCCGGATGTTGTGACGGGCGACAGCCGACAACTCCTGGCACTGCTGCGGGAACTCGACGATCCGCAGTGGCTGGAGAAGCCTCGGGGCTACGACCGTGAAGGCACCGGCAGGCTCTTCGGCACCCTGGCGGCGCGGCTCGAAGGCGACTTCGCCACTCGATGCGACACCGAGCAGGACACCCAGGACTCCAGCGAGTACGGCCGCGTCACCGTGCCCGCGGAGGCGACCGTGTGCGGGACACGGATCGTGGTCTGTGTGAGCAGGTTCGGCTCCCTCGCCCTCGTCTGTGCCGACAATCCCGGCGCTTACTTCGGCACAGACGATGCACAGGCCGAGGGGGTGCTGGACGCCGGTGATCTCGCCAGGGTCGACCGGGCGCTGGCCGACCTCGGGTACGCGGTGATTCCCGAAGAGCTGATCGAGGACGACTACGACGGGCCGAGCCGACTGCGGGAGCACATCCACCGGGCCAGTTGGTGGCACCGCTTCTTCGGCACGTTCTGAGAGCGGCCCGGTCCAGGAAGTAAGACGCCTCTTGGTGGGGGGCTGCGGCTGCTGTACAACTTTGTCCATGATTCACAAGCCGCTTGTGCGACGCCTGGTCATCGACCTGTGCCGACGCCCGGCTTCGTGTTGTCGTTGATCACACGCTGACCCCGTGGTGATCCCTTGGTGACGTGCGTCTGATGCGCGTCTGATTCCGGTTCCTCCACGGGGGCGTTTCCTCCTCGCACCTCCGGTGCCTCTTCTTCGGGCCGTCGTCCCCGTTGCGACGGCCGCGACCGCTCACCCCTCGGCGCCCGTTGGAGGCTGCCCGTGTCCACGACACCTCGGCTGTCGAAGGCCGATCCCGTTCCGATAGCCGACATCAACTCCGCTGCAAACAAGCGAAGTTGGGCGCGGGCGCGCAACCTCGCGCTGCCCTTCGGATCGCTTCTCCTCTTCCTCGCCCTGTGGCAGCTGCTCGCGGCAAGCGGGACGTGGAGTGAGACGTTGGTGCCGACGCCGGCCAAGGTGTGGGACGCGTTCGTCGACGTGTCCAGCACGCATGACGGCGTACGGGGCTACAACGGCACCACCCTCATCGAGCACCTCGGCATCAGCCTGCGCCGCATCGCGCTCGGCGCCGGTATCGGCATCCTCGTCGGAGTGCTGTTCGGCGTGCTCATGGGCACCGTCGGCTGGTTCCGCGCGCTGTTCGAGCCCTGGATCACCTTCCTGCGGACGCTCCCGCCGCTGGCGTACTTCTCGCTGCTCATCATCTGGCTCGGCATCAACGAGGAGCCGAAGGTCACCCTGCTGGCCGTGGCCGCGTTCCCACCGGTCGCGGTGTCCACGACCGCAGCCGTCGCCGCCGTACCGCGAAGCCTGGTCGAGGCGGCCCGGGCACTCGGCGGATCCCGGTGGGACGTCGTCAAGGACGTCGTCCTGCCCTCCGCGCTCCCCGAGACCCTCACCGGCGTACGCCTCGCCGTCGGCGTGGCCTACTCCTCCCTCGTCGCCGCCGAACTGGTCAACGGCCTGCCCGGCATCGGCGGCATGGTCAAGGACGCCGCCAACTACAACAACACCCCGGTCGTGCTGGTCGGCATCATCGCCATCGGCGTCTCCGGGCTGGTCATCGACGGGCTGCTGCTACGGCTGGAGCGGGCCCTCGTGCCCTGGCGCGGCCGCGCATAGGCCCACCCGTCCCCTCGACTCCCCGCACAGAAACGGCACCGCCATGTCCCCTGCCTCCCCCGGCCCCTCCCGTCGACTCCTCCTCACCGGCGCCCTCGCCACCGTCTCCGCCGCCCTCACCGGCTGCTCCTCCGACAGCGAGGCCGCCTCCTCCGGCGGCGCCAAGCAGCTGCGGATCGGCTACTTCGCCTTCCCCAGCGGCGACTTGATCGTCAAGCAGAGAAAGCTCCTGGAGGAGGCCCTGCCTGACTACAAGATCTCCTGGATCAAGTTCGACTCCGGCGCCAGCGTCAACCAGGCCTTCCTCGGCAAGTCCCTCGACATCGCGGCCCTCGGCTCGAGCCCGTTCGCCCGCGGGGTGTCGGGCAGCTCGCCGATCCCGTACAAGGTCGCCTTCATCCTCGACGTGGCCGGCGAGAACGAAGCCCTGATCGCCCGCAAGTCCACCGGCATCACCGACGTCGCCGGGCTCAAGGGCAAGACCATCGCCACGCCCTTCGCCTCCACCTCGCACTACAGCCTGCTCGCCGCGCTCACCGCGGCCGGGCTCAAGACCTCCGACGTCAAGCTCGTCGACCTCCAGCCGCAGCCGATCCTCGCCGCCTGGCAGCGCGGCGACATCGATGCCGCGTACGTCTGGCTGCCCACCCTCGACGAACTCCGCACGACCGGCACCCAGTTGACCAGCAGCAAGGAGATCGGCGCGGCCGGCAAGCCGACCCTCGACCTGGCCGTCGTCTCCGACGAGCTGATCTCCCGCGACCCCCAGGCCATCGACACCTGGCGCTCGGTCGAGGCGGAGGCCCTGCGGCTGCTGAAGTCCGACCCGGACGGCACGGTCAAGGACGTCGCCACCGAGCTCGGCATCAGCACCGCCGACGCCAAGGCCCAGCTCGCCCAGGGCGTGTTCCTCACCCCCGAGGAGGTCGCCTCCGCCGACTGGCTGGGCACCGACGGCAGCCCCGGCAAGCTGCTCACCTACGTCACCGACACCGCGACGTTCCTCGCCGGCCAGAAGCAGATCGACGCGGCGCCGAGCGAGGCCGCGGTCCGCAAGGCGTTCTATCTGAAGGGACTGCCCGATGTCCTCAAGTGAGACCACGGAAGCGCCCGTCGAGACCACCGTCGACGGTTCCGTCCGGATCGAGAACGTCACCCACCACTACGGTCCTGTCACCGCTGTCGGCCCGGTCGATCTCACCGTCCCCGCGGGCGAGTTCCTCGTCCTCGTGGGCGCCTCCGGCTGCGGAAAGAGCACCCTGCTGCGGCTGATCGCCGGGTTCGAGCAGCCCGCGCAGGGCGCGGTACGGGTGTCCGGCAACCCACCGAAGCCCGGCGAGGCCGCCGGGGTGGTGTTCCAGTCGCCTCGGCTGTTCCCGTGGCGGACCGTGCGGGGCAACATCGACCTGGCGCTGCGGTACGCGGGCGTCGAGCGCGCCCAGTGGCCGTCCAGACGGGCCGAGTTGCTGGCCCGCGTCGGCCTGGAGGGCACCGAGAGGCGGCGCGTGTGGGAGATCTCCGGCGGACAGCAGCAGCGCGTCGCCATCGCCCGCGCGCTGGCCGCCGAGAACCCCCTCTTCCTGCTCGACGAGCCGTTCGCGGCACTGGACGCGCTGACCCGGGAGCGGCTCCAGGAGGACGTACGCCGGGTCACGGGCCGTACGACGGTGTTCGTGACCCACTCCGCCGAGGAGGCGGTCTTCCTCGGCTCCCGCATCGTCGTCCTCACCAAGGCCCCCGGCACCGTCGCCCTCGACCTGCCGATCGACCTCCCGCGCGGCGAGATCGACGCCGACGCGCTGCGCGGGTCACGCGAGTTCACCGAGCTGCGCGCCCAGGTGTCCCACGCGGTGAAGTCGGCGGCGGCCTGAACGCCGTATCGCCATCGCCGTATCGCCGTATCGAAGAAAGGAAGCGGACATGACGGTCAGCACCCCTCCCCAGCTCCGGCTCACACCCCTCGGCCCGAACTTCGGCGCCGAGATCGACGGCATCGACCTCGCCCGCCTCACCGACGACGAGGTCCGGTCGCTCCGGGAAACGCTCGTGGCGTACAAGGTCCTCTTCGTCCGTGGCCAGGACGGTCTCGACGACGACGCACAGATCGAGTTCGGCCGCCGCCTCGGCGAGGTCACCGCCGGGCACCCGGTCCACGACTCCGGCGACGTGGCGCCCGAGGTGTACGCGCTGGACAGCCAGGACGGCGGCTTCTCCGACGTCTGGCACACGGACGTCACCTTCGTCCGCCGCCCGCCCGCGATCTCGGTCCTCCGAGCCGTCGTCCTCCCCCCGAACGGCGGCGACACCACCTGGGCCGACAGCCAGCTCGCCTACGAATCGCTCTCCCCGGGCCTGCGGGCGTACGTCGACACGCTCACCGCCGTGCACGACGGCAACCGCGAGTTCGGCTACTACCTCGCCCAGCGCCGCCAGGGCCGCGGAAACGTCTGGGACGGCGAGGTCGTCACCGCGCTGACACCGGTCGAGCACCCCGTGGTCCGCGTCCACCCCGACAGCGGCCGCAAGGGCCTGTTCGTGAACCCCGGCTTCACCTCGCACATCGCGGGCGTCTCCGAATACGAGAGCCGGGGCCTCCTCGACATCCTCTACGCCCACCTCACCAAGCCCGAACACCTCGTACGCCACCGCTGGCGGCGCGGCGACGTGGCGCTGTGGGACAACCGCAGCACCGCCCACTACGCCAACCGCGACTACGGCGACCGGCACCGCGTCATGCACCGCATCACCCTGCGCGGCGACGAGCCCGTGGGTCCCCGGGGCTGACACCGGGCGCGCGGCGCACAATGGGGGCATGAGCATCGTCAAGATCAACGTACTCACGGTCCCCGAAGAGCAGCGCGCGGAGCTGGAGAAGCGGTTCGCGGCCCGGGCCGGCGCGGTGGAGGGCTCGGACGGCTTCGAGTGGTTCGAGCTCCTCCGCCCCGTGGAGGGCACCGACACCTACCTCGTGTACACGCGGTGGCGCTCCGAGGAGGACTTCGAGAAGTGGCGGTCCAACATGGGCTCCTCGCACGGCAGCGGCGGAGGCGGCGGCGCGCAGAAGCCCGCGGCGACCGGGGCGACGCTGTGGTCCTTCGAGGTGGTGCAGTCCGCCGGGCCCAAGGAGGGCTGATCCCGGCATTCCCCTGACGCGAGTCACTCTCCGTGTCCATCATGGAACCCTGCGCGCACCCGTACAACGCGTTTGTACGGGTGCATCGCGGTGAACGTACGGGCGCGGCGGGGGAGTTCAACGCCATGGGAACGACGACAGGTCCACGCTCACGGACCGCACGCAGGAACGCCTCCGCGATGAGGATGGTGGGCGCGCTGCTCGCCGTCTTCCGGACGGCCGCCGGGTACACGCAGCAGCAGCTGGGCGACATGCTCGGCCTCGGGGAACAGACCGTCGCCTCGATCGAGCAGGGCAGACGGCGGTTGATGCCGGACGTCGCCTCGCGGCTCGATGAACTCCTCGATACGAAGGGGGCGTTGTCCGTTGCGTTGAGCAAGATGCCGGAGGTGGATCTCGTCCCGCTGTGGGCGGAGGAGTTTCTACAGCGGGAGCGGGAGGCGATCGCGATCTCGTCGTACCAGAACCAGGTGCTGCCGGGTCTGTTGCAGACGGATGCGTACGCGGAGGCGGTGTTCCGCAGTCGTGTGCCGGTGTACGACGAGGATGAGATCGCGCGGCTGGTGGCGGGGCGCGTTGAGCGTCAGGCGATCCTCCACGGGAAGAACGGGCCGATCACCAGTTTTGTGGTCTGGGAGCCGGTGGTGCATGCGCCGCTGGGCGGGATGGCTGTCCGGATCGAGCAGTTGCGGCATCTGCGCGCCTGCTCCGAACTCCCGAACCTCATGCTTCAGATCCTGCCGCTGGAGCGCACCGCCCACGCCGGGTTGGACGGCCCGTTCGTCCTCCTGGAAACCCCCGAACACCAGCGGCTCGTCTACGCGGAGACACAGCGCGGCAGTCAACTCATCGCGGATCAGGACGAGGTGGCGATCCTGAACCAGAAATATGCCATGCTGCGGTCACAGGCCCTCACTCCGGAGGACACGAGGGATCTGCTGGACCGTCTGCTAGGAGAGCAATGAGCGGCACCGCGCTTCAGTGGTTCAAGTCGAGCTACAGCGGCAGTGAGGGTGGCGACTGTGTAGAGATCGCCACCCAGCCCACCGCAGTGCACGTCCGTGACTCCAAGAACCCGTCCGGTCCGCAGCTCGCCGTCGCTCCGGACGCCTGGGCCGCCTTTGTCGCCCACAGGTAGCGCGGGGTGGATTACGAGTACGACGTCTTCATCAGTTACAGCCACAAGGGCCACGTAAAAGGCTGGGTGAAGAACCATTTCCAGGAAGAGTTAACGAAGTCCCTGGAGGACGTGCTCCCCAACGACCCCCGTATCTTCGTGGATTACGAGATACCGGTGGGAACACAATGGCCGGACAAACTCGAGAACGCCCTCCTGAAAAGCCGCTGCCTCGTGGCGATATGGTCGCCGCCCTACTTCCGTTCCGAGTGGTGCATGGCGGAGTGGACGAGTATGCGGAAGCGCCAGGCGGCCCTGGAGGAGACGAACGGTCAGGCGCCGACCCTCATCTATCCGATCAGGTTCGCGGACGGCGACCATTTCCACCCCGATGCCCAGGCGACCCAGCACTGCAGAGACCTGAGCAAGTACGGGCACGACGGTGAGCAGTTCCGGAACACTCCCGACTACGTGGCGTTCCAGAAGGAAATGCGGACGGTGGCCGAGGAGATCGCGTCGCTCCTCGACTGTGCGCCGGAGTGGCAGGCGGGCTGGCCGGTGGACCGTCCGGACCCTTATACGAAGATCCCCCAGAGCCGTCTGCCGAGGTTGTGATGAACAAACTCGACGGCAAGGTCGTGACGTTCTACTCCTACAAGGGCGGGGTGGGCCGCAGCTTTCTGCTCTCCAACACCGCCACGCTGCTCGCCCAGTGGGGATACAAGGTCCTCTGCATCGACTGGGATCTGGAGGCCCCGGGCCTTCACTACTACTTCCGCCCTCATATGGAGACCCCGGAAACCGGCCTGGTGGAAATGGTGCTGGGCGCTCGCGACGGGCAGCCGGTGGACGCACTGGGGCACATCACGCCGGTCACCTTCCCGGACGGCTCGCGACTCGATCTCATCGCCGCGGGCGGGGTAGGCAGCGACTACATCCCGAACGTGCAGGGCATCGACTGGGACGCGCTCTACGAGAACCAGGACTTCGGCAACGTACTGGAGGACTGGCGGCGGCGCTGGATCGAGTCGTACGACGTCGTCTTCGTCGACAGCAGGACCGGGATCTCGGACTCCGGTGGTATCTGCACGGCCCAGCTGCCGCACATCCTGGCGTACGCCTTCACCGCGAACCAGCAGAACGTCGACGGTGTGCTGGACGTGGTGACCCGGGCGGCCAAGGCGCGCAACGGCCTGCCGTACGACCGCTCCCGCCTCCTCACGCTCCCCCTGCTCTGCCGGTTCGACATGAGCGAGGAGTACGAGCGGGCGGCTGAATGGCGCCGGAAGCTCCAGCCCGCGCTCAAGTCCAGCTACAACGCCTGGGTTCCGGAGGGGGCGGCGGTCGAGCGGGTGCTGGATCACTGCACCGTGCCGTACTCGGCGTACTGGTCGTTCGGCGAGGAACTCCCGGTCCTGACCGAGGACTTCAGGAACCCTCAGCTCATCAGCTACAGCCTCGCTTCGATCGCGGGGCTGATCGCACGGAACCTGTCGGATGTGCGGCTCTTCACCGAGAGCCGGGACTCCTATGTGGATGCCGCGATCAGGACGGGGCGGCGTGGGGGGCAGTACCAGTACGACTTCTTCATCAGCAACGCGCCGAGCACACGCGACGACGCGAGAAAGCTGTCCGGGCTGCTGGCGACCGAGAACGTCTCCAGCATCTACTCGCTCCCGCTGGACTCGCATCCGTTGCCGGACGACCTGCGTCCGGTCATCGACACCTGCCGGCACTTCATCCTTCTCGCCCGGGACAACGTCTCCGCACGGCAACGGTCCGAGCTGAGCCACTTCCTGCGGCAGACCCTGGACGAGCAGACGGACCGCACCCTGTTCCCCGTCATCACGCCCCGGCACGTCCTGGGCGAACTGCCGGGGCTCGCGCAGTCGATCCCGCCCTACACCCTTTCCGAGGACGGTCTGCCGGGTGTCGCGAGGGCGATCATCGCCCGGATGCGGGGGGATGCCCCGGTGAGCGCGGTTCCCGAGGCGGGCCATGTCCCGTCGGACGAACGCCTGTTCATTTCGTACGCCGACTCGGACCGGCCGTGGGCGGAGTGGGCGGACTGGCACCTGCAGAGTGCCGGCTACACGGTCGAGCTGGACAGACAGGGGCGAAGCGAGCAGGGGCGAACACTGGCCCTGTTCTCGCGGGCGTACTTCGAGGCGGACTGGTCCATCACGGAAGCGTGGATCACGGATCTGGCCGCACGGGAGCGGCTTGTCCCGGTACGCATCGACGCGACCGTTCCGCCACAGAATCTGCGCGGGCTGACGGCCCCCGACCTGTTCGGACTGGACGAGGAGGACGCACGGGCCGAGTTGCTGCGGGCGGTGTCCGGTCCGCTCGGTGTGCCGAGCGGCGCGCCCGGCCTTCCGGGGGGTGGCCGGTCACGCAGATCGAGGGCGACCGGGCCACGGCTGCCGGGGAGTCTGCCGCGAGTGTGGAACATCCGGCCTCGCAATGCCCGCTTCACCGGACGGGACGATCTGCTGGTCGAGGTGCGCGCCGAGTTGGCGGATGCGCGCGCATCGGCGGTGTCGGTGGGCGGGCGGATCGGGGTGGGCAAGACGCAGCTGGCGCTCGAGTACGCCCACCGGTTCAGCGGCTCGTACAAGTTGGTGTGGTGGGTGAATGCGGAGGACCCCAACTCGATCGTCTCTCAGCTGACCTCGCTCGCGGTGGTCATGGGCCTCGCCCAGCCCGATACCCCCGGGCATATCGCGGTGCAGTCCCTCAACATGGAGTTGCGGGCCCTGCCCCGCTGGCTGCTCGTCTTCGACAACGCCCAGGATCCGGCCGCACTCGCCAAGTACCTGCCGGGCGGCGAAGGGCATGTGCTGATCACCTCCCGCAACCCGCACTGGCACCAGGTCGCCACGCCGGTCGACGTCGACGTCCTGTCCCGCGCGGAGTCGATCAGCCTGCTGCGCTCCCACAGGCGGGACCTGAGCGAGGGGGACGCGGCACGGCTGGCCGAGGCTCTGGACGACCTTCCGCTGGCGCTGGTGCAGGCTGCGGAGGCCCTGTACATCTTCTCCCCGGACCAGTACCTGCACGAGCTGGAACACCATGCCGACGCGGCGCTCAGCGACGGCACCCCCCTCGACTATCCGCGGTCCCTGACGGAACAACTGCGCCTCAACATGAAGCGCGCGAAGGAGCAGAACCCCGAGTCGGACGACCTGTTGCAGGCGTGCGCCCGGCTGGCACCGGAGCCCTTTCCCCTGCACGTCTGCGACCCGCGTAAGGTCGAAAGGACCGTCTCCCGTGACAGTGACGGGCTGGTGCGGATGATGTCCGACCAGCGCTTCTTCCGGCAGATCCTGACGACGGTGGAACGGTTCGGGCTGGCCAGGGTGGCCGGCGGCCGTATCCAGGTGCACCGCCTGACCCAGGCCGTCCTGCGCGAACGTCCCTCTTCGCGTGATCAGAACTCCAGCGCCACTCACCGCCCCGTCCTCATCGACGACGGCCGCGCGGCCCGCTTTGCCAGCCTCCTGCTGGCCACGGCCTACCCCGGCCAGGCAGCCGACCCCGACACCTGGCCCCGCTGGCCCGACATGCTGCCCCACCTCCTCCACATCGCCCCCGCCGACCTCTCCAGCGCGCGTTCGCGGTACGCGGCCTGTGAAGCCTGCTGGTATCTGATGGACCGGGGAGCCACCCGTACCGCGCTGCCCCGCCTGCAGGATCTGCATCGAACCTGGACGCAGCAGTTGGGCGCCAGCGTCGAAGACACCCTGTGGGCAGCCGCCTACCTCGCCCGCGCCTTTGCCGACATCGGTGAACCCGCCCAGGCCCGGGCCACGGAAGACAACATCCTGGAGCACCGCCGAGAGGTACTGGGCGAGGACCACCCCCACACCCTGCGCACCGCCGGCAACCTGGCCATCCACCTCGGAGCCCTGGGCGAAGCGGATCAGGCCCGAGTCCTCACCGCGAGCACCCTCGACCGGCAACGCCGCGTCCTGGGCGACGACCACCCCGACACCCTGGTCACCGCGGGCAACCTCGCCACCTATTTCGCGGCCGGGGAGGTGGCAGAGCAGTACGTCGCCCTGGCGGAAGACACCCTCGACCGACAGCGCCGCGTCCTCGGGGAGGACCACCCCACCACCCTGACCACCGCCGCCAACTTCGCCATCCGCCTCAGGGCCCTGCACCAAACGGAACGGGCCGGGGCCCTGGCTGGGGACACCCTCGACCGACGACTCCGTGTCCTGGGCGAGAACCACCCGGACGTCCAGGCCCCCGGCCTCCGAGCCGTGCTGCAGCCGAACCCACCACTGCCCCCCGGGCCGGCCTGACCCCTTCATCAACCAAGGCTCGGCCGAACGTTTTTTCCGCCCCCGAAGAAGTGAACGACTTCCGATCTTCTGGAAATCCCAGCCGTTGATCGGCTTGCGTGACATCCACGGTCACCTCAGCCCACGAGGGCATGCACCGCATCTTCCAGGAGCGGCCGCAGGCAAAGCCGCCGGTGAGGCCAGGGGCATTCTCCGCGTCCTCGAAGTCCGCGGCCTCCCCGTCTCCGACACCGCACGCGAACGCATCACGTCCTGCACCGACCTCACCCGCCTCGACGACTGGCTCGACCGGGCCGGTACGGTCACGGACGTGCAGGAGCTCTTCACCGACGACGCCGAACTCCCGCGGCCCACCTCCGAACCGGCCTGAGCTACTTCAGCCCGACCGCCGCGCAGTCCGCCGCATAATCCGCCGTACAGATCTCCTTCACCGTGTACACCCCATCCCGGATCACCGTGTCCTTGATGTTGTACTTCGTGAGCGCGACCACCGGCACCAGCATCGACGGGATGTCCTGCTCCGTGGGGCTGTCGACCGAGTCCTGGGCGAGGGAGTCGAACTCGATGGAGCGGCCCTTGACCTTGGCGACGGCCATTTCGGCGGCGTTGTTGGCTTCATCGAGGAAGGACTTGTAGACGGTCATGTACTGCTCGCCGGAGACGATCCGCTGGACCGCCGCGAGGTCGGCGTCCTGGCCGGTGACAGGTGGGATCCTGGTGGCGCCGGCGGCTTTCATCGCGTCGATGACGGCGCCGGCCATGCCGTCGTTCGCCGAGTAGACGGCGGAGATGTTGCTCAGCCCGACGGCCTGAATGGCCTTGGTCATGTTGGCCTTGGCGATCTCCGGCTTCCACTCCTCCGTGTCGTACGACTTGGCGATGACCACGTGATTGGCGAGCACGCTGAGCGCGCCGGCCTTGAAGCGGGCCGTGTTGGGGTCGGCGGGTGAGCCGTTCATCATGACGATCTTGCTGGACTGGGCCTTGTCGCCGAGCGCCTCCAGGATGGAGCGGGCCTGTACCTCGCCGACGAGTTCGTTGTCGTGGGATATGTACGCGTCGATCGGGCCCTGGGCGAGGCGGTCGTACGCGATGACGGGGATGCCCGCGTCCTTCGCCTTCTGGACGTCCGGCGCGATGGCCTTGGCGTCGACGGCGTCCACCAGGACGACGTCCACCTTGGCCGCGATCATCTGCTCGAACTGTTGGCTCTGCTTGTCCGCGCTCGCCAGGGCGTTGGCGTAACGGACCGTGCCCTTGCCGTGGGTGAGGTCGGCGACCCGCGTCTTGATGAGGGGGTAGTCGAACTTCTCGAAGCGCTTGGTCTCCTTGTCGGGCAGGAGCAGGCCCACCGTGATGTCGTCGCCCTTCTTCGGACTCGCGGAGCTCTCGCTTCCGCTGACGGCGTCGACGACACCGCAGGAGGTGAGCAGCAGCGCCGAGGCGACGGTGAGGAGAGCGGTTCTGTGGGGGGCGTTACGAACGTTCACTGACGTGCCTTCCGAGCAGTGGAGCGGCAGAGCGCTTCGAGCGTCTCGCGCCAAAACCGCTCACAGGAGACCCGTACCGAATCTCCCCCACCCACCACGCCTTGTTTCACATTTGACCAGTGAAGTGGCTGCCGGGCGCCGGGTCCGCCCTCACGTCATGCGGTGCGGGCCCAACTCCTGGAGTACGTCGTCCAGTTCAGTGGGGGTGAGGGCCGCGCCCGGGAGGGGTGACCGGAGCGCGTCGGTGCGCAGGCCCGCCAGGAGCAGGGCCAGCGGGCGGCGCCAGGCGTCCGGGGTCGTCGCGGAGGTCAGGGCGGGGACCGCGCGGCCCAGGGCGGCCAAGGTGAACAGGACGTCCTCGACGGTGGCGTCGGGGCGGACGGTGCCCTCCTCGTGGCCGCGGCGCAGGAGGAGTTCCAGCGTCTCGCGGTTGTGGGCGTGCACGGCCGCCAGGGAGTCGACGCCGTCCACGCGGGTGGTCATCAGGTCGTTCGTGCCGCGGTCGGCGGCCAGGGTGGTGAACACGGCGTCCAGGTAGACGGTCAGGCCCGTCCAGGCGTCCGGGGCGCTTCTCGCCTCCTCGCCCGCCGTCATCGTGCCGGTCAGCTGGTCGCGGAAGACGGCGTCGATGAGGGCGGCGCGGGTCGGGAAGTGGCGGTAGAGGGTCGCGTTGCCCACGCCGGCCCGGCGGGCGATCACGTCCAGCGGCGCGTCGAGGCCCTGCTCGGTGAAGACGTCGTGTGCCGCTTCCGTCAGCAGTTCCCGGTTGCGCCGCGCGTCGCGTCGCAGTGCGCCCATGTCCTGTCCTCCGTACCCAAGTGGGGAGCACTCCCCGGTCGTGATGCTATCTTCGGAACACAAAGTGGGGAGTACTCCCCACTTCTGACGCGGAGGGGCGTGGCATGGGCGGGACGGCACTGGTGCTCGGCGGCGGAGGGCCGGTCGGGGGCGCGTGGCTGACGGGGGTGCTGGCCGGCCTCGCGGACGGCGGTGTCGACCTCGCCCGTGCCGACGTCGTCATCGGCACCTCGGCCGGGGCCGTCTTCGGCACCCGGCTGGCGTACGGGGAGCCGCCGCGTGAGCTGTACGAGCGTCAGCTCAGCGGGGCCGACCGGCTGGTCCTGAGCGTGACCGCGGCACAGACCGCGCGCTTTCTGTGGGCGGCGCTGGGGTCCCGGGATCCCGAGCGGTCCGTACGGCGGCTGGGGCGGGCCGCGCTGGCCGCGAGGGCCGGGGGCGATGTGGTCCCGCTGGTGCGGCAGGTGCTGCGTGGGGTGGAGGAGTGGCCGGGGGTCGGGCTGCGGATCGCCGCGGTCGACGCTCGTACGGGGGCCGTGGAGGCGTTCGACCGTGATGCGAAGGTCTCGGTCGTCGAGGCGGTCGCCGCGAGTTGTGCGGTGCCGTTGGTCTTTTCTCCGGTCTCCGTCGGTGGGCGGCACTGGATCGACGGGGGCAGCCGGTCCACGGCCAATCTCCAACTGGCCGGTGGGTATGAGCGGGTGCTGGCCGTCGCGCCGGTCGCGAAGGCTGTCGGGCCGCATCCCGGTGCGGAGCGGCAGGCGGCCGAGCTCCGTGCCGGGGGTGCCGCTGTCAGCCTGCTCGTGCCGGATACCGCCTCGCGGCGGGCCATGGGGCGGGATCTGACCTCCGATGCGCGTCGGGTGGGGGCGGCGTTGGCGGGGCGGGCGCAGGCGGAGCGGGTCGTGGAGGCGGTGGGTGGGGTGTGGCAGGGGTAGCGGGGGTGCGCGCCGGGCTTTTCTCGCCCCCGCCGCCCCTACCCGTCCCATCCCTGGGGGCTGCGCCCCCAGACCCCCGCTGTCGGCCCCGAAAGGGCCTCGTCCTCAAACGCCGGACGGGCGTCCTCGCGCGCCGGACAGGCTGAGAAACACGAAACGGAAGGCATCCTCATGCAAACCGAACCTCCCGTCCATCGCATCCACGTCCCCGGCAGCGGCGACGCCTGGCTGGTCGTCGGGTGGGATGTCGCGCGGGGCGCGCTCACCGATCCTCGGTTGTGCAATGACATCCGGCACTCGGGGTCCTGGGAGAGCGACGGCGGGCATGCCCTCGGGCGGAACATGCTGCAGAGCGATCCGCCGCAGCACACCCGGTTGCGGCGGCTGGTCGCGGGGCACTTCAGCGCCGGGCGGATCGGTGCACTGGGGCCGCGGGTCGAGGAGATCGCCGGGGAACTGGTCGCCGTACTGCCCCGGCAGGGGACCGTGGACATCGTCGGGCACTACGCGCTGCCGTTGCCCGTCACCGTGATCTGCGAGCTGCTGGGGGTTCCGGCCGAGCAGCGGGACGGCTTCCACGCCTGGTCGAACGAGCTGGTCATGCCCACCTCGCCGGAGGCGGCGGCCGCGGCGGGGGCCGCACTGACCGCATGTCTGACCGAGCTCACCGGACGCAGGGGAACCCTTCTCGGCGACCTGGCGGGAGAGCTCGACGGCGAGGAACTCCTCGGCATGGCCTTCCTGCTCCTCGTCGCCGGTCACGAGACGACCGTCAACCTGATCTCGGCCACCCTCCACGGGCTGCTGTCCCACCCGGACCAGCTCGCCCTCCTCCGCGACGACCCCGGCCTGACCGAGTCCGCCGTCGAGGAGGCACTGCGCCACTACTCACCCGTGCACACCACCACGTTCCGGTTCGCCACCGAGCCCCTGGAGCTCGCGGGCGTCCGCATAGCCGCCGGTGACGCGGTGCTCGTCTCACTCGCCGCGGCCTCCCGTGACCCGCTCCGCTTCCCCGACCCCGACCGCTTCGACATCACCCGGCGCACGACGGGCCACCTCGGCTTCGGGCACGGCCTGCATCACTGTCTCGGCGCCCCGCTGGCCCGGATGGAGGCCTCCATCGCCGTACGACTGCTCCTGCGACACCGTCCCGCGCTCGCCTTCGCGACCGACCCGGCGGAACTCACCTGGCGCAGCAGCACGTTGCTGCGGGGGCTGGCCGAGCTGCCTCTGCGGTTCGGCTGATCAGCGCCCGAACCGCCAGGTGATGTGCGTGTCCGTCGCCCTCACCACCGTCACCGGGATGTCGAGCGTCGTGCCGTCGGTGCGCCGGCCGGTGCAGGTGAGGGTCGCCCCGGCCTGTGCCTTCAGGCCCTCGGGACAGGAGACGTGGACCTTCACGCCGACCCAGGGGAGCGGGTGGTAGAGGCTCTGGGTGCGGCCGGCGACGATCTTCGGGGCGAGCGCCTTGTGGCCGTCGACCGTGACGGTGTCGTACACGTCGAGCCGGGTCGTCGACTCGGTGTTCGAGAGCAGACAGGTGCCGATCCCGCCGAGGACGAGCACCGTGGCGGCACCGCCGACGACACCGAGGAGGAACCTGCTGTCCGGCATGGCGTGCGTACTCCTGAGGTGAGGGGGACCTCCAGCTTCGTCCCTCCCCCCAGTCTCGCTCCTCGGCCGTTCGGCCGATCCCGCGGCCGGACCGGCGCGCATACGGTGATCCCCATGAAGTCCGCTTCCCCACGGGGCTGCGCCCGCGGTGCCGTCGTGGGCGCACTGCTCGCGCTGTGCCTCGTCGACGTGCTGACCGCGTACGACACGGGCTACAGCGCCTGGCGGCCGGCGGCCGTCCTCGCCGTCGGCCTGACCGCGCTGCTGTGGCCGGCCGCGCGGCAGCCCGGCTGGCTCACCCCGCAGCTGCGCACCGCCGTACCCGCCCTGGCCTCCCTCCTGTACACGTCGTCGTCGCTCGTCCTGCACCGGGTCGCGCCCTTCGGCCCGGGCGAGGTCGCCATCCTGCTGTGTCTGCTGTTCATCGCGGTACGGCACTGCCCGCCGCGCTGGGCCGTGGTGTGCGGTCTGCTGGACCTGGCCGCCGTGCTCACCCAGCCCGTCCGCTTCTTCCAGCACCTGACCACGGGCGAGGCGCCGGGCTACGTCCTGGTCGGCCTGGTCCTGGCCGGGCTCGTCGCCTCCCTCGCGGCCTATCTGCGCGCCCTCGACTACCGCCGCACCGTCGCGGTCGCCGACACCCGCCGCGAGGAACGCCTCGCCATCGCCGCCGACCTGCACGACTTCGTGGCCCACCACGTGACCGGCATCCTCGTCCAGACCCAGATGGCCCGCATGATGGCCACCACCCAGCCCGAGGACCTCGACCCGGTTCTCGCGGGCATCGAGGGCGCTGCGACCGAGGCGCTGGCGTCCATGCGGCGCACGGTCGGTGTGCTGAGGGACGCGGACGAGGCCGACCGGCGCCCGGTGGGCGACCTCGCGGGCATCGCGGACCTGGTGGAACGCTTCGGCGGTCCTGTCCAGAAGGCCGCCCTGGACCGCGGGGGCGTCCCGGACGACCTGCCGCACGAGGTGCAGGCGGCGGCCTTCCGGGTGGTGCAGGAGGCGCTGACGAACGTACGGCGGCATGCGGCCGACGCGACCGAGATCACCGTCCGGCTGGGCCTCGACGGCGGCCGTCTGACCGTGTCCGTGGCCGACGACGGCCGGGGCGGCACCCAGCTCCCGGACGCGGCGCACGGCGGTGGCTTCGGGCTGGTCGGGCTGAAGGAGCGGGTGACGGCGCTGGGCGGCGAGCTGACGGCCGGGCCGCGTGCGGGGTACGGGTGGGAGATCAGGGCCGCGTTCCCGCTCTCGGCCGAATGACCGAGGAGATCCGCGAAGGGCGCGGGTGTCGTCGAATGCCGCAGGGGGCACTGTCCGACACCCGCGCCGGTGTCAAGCCGTTCGGTTACGGCGCGTTGATCAGGTCGTGCGGCGGAACCTTGACCGTGCGCTTGCCCGGTTCACCGCTCAGGATCACCTTGCGCAGGGCGACGTTGTTGTTCAGGTTCGTCTCCTTGAGGCGCTTCTCCGGGTTGGCGATGACCTGGATGTAGTACGTGCCGTTCGGCAGGTCCGTGATGTCGAAGGACTGGCCGGGGCGGTACTGGGTGTAGGTGTCGCCGGAGCCGACGTCGAGGACCTCGCGGACCGAGATGGAGTTCTGCTGACCGCACGCGGTCGACAGGTCCGTGTTGTACGGCTTCCAGTTGGCGTTCTTCACCGTGTAGTCCACGGCGTCGGTGTTGGCGAGACAGAACGCCTCCTTGCCGCTGCGCACCTCCCTCGTCTGGTCCTCGCTCAGCAGCCGGTAGCTGGCGAAGTCGGTGAAGTGCCAGTGCTCGTGGCCGATGCGCGGGTCCCACTCCATGGTGCCGGTGGGTGTGTAGCCGATCTGCTTGCCGTTCGCGTCGTAGAAGTACTGGTACGCGTCCATCAGATCGCCGCCCGGCTTGCGGAAGCCGTCGACGACGAGGGGCGCGGGACCGGCGTTCCACACGTTGGCGCTGAAGGCCAGGTAGTCCTTGCCGGGTACGTCGCCGTCCTCGCCGTCGGTGATGGCGATGTCCCACGCCGGGAGGGAACGCAGGTCCGGCTTGGGCACGTTGGCCGGGACACCGGCCCGACCGGTGGGCCGAGTGCTGTTGGGCCGCAGTGCGGCCGCGATGCGCGAGCCGTCGGTGTGGCCGCGACCGTCGCCCAGGTGATGGGCCAGGCCACGGTCCTCCAGGGCGTGGGAGAGGGCTCCCGGGGTGGGCTCGTCGGCACCGCGCGGGCCGTAGTGGTGGGCCGTTCCCTGGGCCGACCCGTGAGCCGAGCCATGGGCCGAGCCGTGCGCGCCGCCCTGGTGGGCGGTCATGCCCCGGCCGACGCCGCCGCTCTCGCTGGGCTGCCGGACGGTGACCTTGATGGTCGGCGAGTCGTTCGGGATCCCGAAGAGGTCCCGGTACTTCTTCGCCACGGACACCTTCGCGGTGTACTCACCCACCGGCAGGTCCACGGGCTTGTCGTAGTCGACGGTGCTGGAGTTGGACGCCCAGCCCTTCTCGACACCCCACACCGACCCGAGGGTGAACGGGTTGGTGGGGCAGCTCTCCGGATAGTGCGAGGTGGCGGGCGCGTCCGGCCGGAGCCGGCCGGAGGCGTTGTTGGGGCAGAAGTTCCCCTTGCTCTTGGCGACCTCCGTCCCGTTCGCGTCCTTGACGGACACCTCCAGGAACCCGGGGAGCCCCGAGAAGTCCTTCACGAGCCCGGTGGGCAGCGCCTTGGTCGTCGCTGTGCCGTCGTGGCGGAAGACCTGCTTGGCGACGACAGGGTCCTTGTACGACTTGCGCGTCACCTTGAACTCCAGGGGCGCGTTGTCGACGGTGACATACGTGCCGAGGTCCAGGTAGACCCCGGGTTCCCCCTCCCACCGGTCGAGCGTCACGGAGTTCGACGCGGCGATCAGCTTGAGCTTCGGCTTGCCGGGTGTGGCGGCCTGCGCGGCTCCGGCGCCGGGTGCCGCTCCGGCGGCGGTGACGACGACGGTGAGCGCGGCGCCGGCGGCAAGCGCAGGGCGCTTCCAACGGCCGCGGTTGCGGTGTTGCTGACTGGTCATCGGTTCCTCGTCTGCGAGTGCCCTGGTCAGGGGCATCGGACTGGACAACCCACGGGCGGCCGACGGTGTGGACGCACCCCCATGCGACCCCACATGCACTCCGGCACACCTGTGAGCGACCTGTGAGACCGGTAAAGAGGGTGTTCAGGTTGCCTGTTGGGACGGAAATCCATCGATCGGGCGGCGCCCGTCCGCGCACCTCACGCCCCGGTTACTTTTCCCTCAACCCCTGGTTGCGCAGGGGTGAGCAGGCGACGATGGGCTCATGACTCTCGCCGAGCGCGCCTTCGAGCGCCTCCACGCCTGGCCCGACCTCAGCACGGGGCATCCCAGCTGCGGGACCGGACGGGCCCTGCGCTCCCCGCACGGCGAGATCGTGCACTTCCACTCCGACCGGGACGTGGACCTGCATCTGACCGGCCGCGCGATCGAGCGCTTCGCGAGGGACCTCCAGGGGTCCACCGCCATCCACCTGGTCCCCGGCTCCCGCTGGGTCACCGTCCACCTGGACTGCGACACCGACGTCGACCTGCTGATGAGCCTGGTCAGCATGGCTCTCAAGGCGTATCAGGGACAGCCCGGCGAGTCCGCGGCCACGTGCAACTTCCGGCGGGTGACGGTCGTACCGCGCGACATCCCCGCGTAGGCGGTCCCGTCATCCCGCCGGTTCCCGCCACGCCCGGTAGTGGTCCAGGACGGTCTCCTCGATCGGGCGGTAGGTGAGGCCCAGTTCGTCGATGCTGCGGCTGTTGTCGACCTCGAAGCGGATGCCGAGGTGCTTGCGGATGTAGTCCTGGGTGAGGCCGAACGCCGGACCGAGGACGCGAACCGGCCAGTGCGGCAGCCGGGTTCGGGGCAGCCGGAGGTCCCTGGGGTGCTCGGCGCGCAGGATGCGGGACATGTCGTGGAAGGACGTCATGGTCGGCGCGGCGAGGATGTAGCGGCCGTGCGCTTCCGGGTTCTCGGCCGCGGCGATGTGCGCGTCGGCGACGTCCCGCACGTCGACCGTGGTGAAGCTGAAGTCCGGGGCGCCGTAGAAGAAGTAGCCCTTGAAGAGCTCCTCCAGGAGGAAGAGGCTGCCGGACTCCGAGGCGGGGGTGAGCGAAGGGCCCAGGATCAGACCCGGGTTGACCGCCACCATGCTCCAGCGGTCCTGCCCCTTCGCCGCGTCCCAGGCCGCCTGCTCGGCGACCGTCTTGGCGTAGTGGTACGGGTTGTTCTCCACCGTGCTGGTGGTGTTGACGTACTCCTCCGTGAGGATCCGGTCCTTCATCTCCAGTACGTCGGCGTAGTCGCCGAAGATCGCGCCGACGGTGGAGGTGAGGACGAGCCGGCGGACGGCCGGGGTGCGGTCGATGGTGCCGAGCACGTTACGGGTGCCGAGGAGCGCGGGTTCCACCACGTCCTTCCGGCCGTCCTTGATCCTCTCCGGTACGAGGAACGGGGAGGCGACGTGGAAGACGGTCCCGCAGCCCTGGGCCGCCTCGTCGAAGGAGCCCTCGGCGAGCAGATCCGCCTCGAACAGGTCGAGCCTGTCCGGGAATTCGGCCTGCATCGCCCGCAGGGGCCTGGTCTTCGGCGAGTCGGCGGCGGCGCGGACCGTCGTACGGACCCGATGGCCGCGCTCCAGGAGCCGTTTCACCAAGTGGCTGCCCACAAAGCCGCTGCCGCCGGTCACCAGGACCGGGGTCCTCTCCACGTCGTCCACCCGCGCTCCTCGAACAGAACAGGTCAGAGCCCGTAGCGGCTCTTCAGATGACGCCAGAAGTCACGCGCCATCCACTTGTCGAACTCCGTGATCTGCGCGGCCGATCCGGCCTTCATGAGGAAACAGCACTGGCCGGTCGGCGTCCAGTCGTAGAAGTCGTCGAGCCCGAAGGTGTGGCCGACTTCGTGGAGATAGATGTGGATGTTCTCCTGGCCGAGGGCCCCGGTGAAGTACTCCTGGCCGACCCGCTGGCCCCAGTCCCCGCCCGCGCCGCCCTGGAAGCCCTTGGTGAGCCACAGCGACTGGTCGTAGTGGCGGGTGACGCCGCCGGGGCACTTCGAGTAGTTGCCGTCCTGGTGGAAGAAGCGGCCGCAGTCGGGCGCGCACTGCGGGGCGCCGCCGCCGTCCAGGTTGTTGACGTAGATGTCGACCGAGTTGTCGGTCCACTGGAGCGTGGAGCGGTTCTTCACCGCCCAGCCGACGATGTTGACGGGCACATTGGTGTACGGCCAGGCGTTGGTGCCCGTGCCGTTGTCGAGCATGGCCGCCATCCACTTGCCGAACTGCTTCTTCAGCTGGGCGTGGATCTGGTCGCGCAGCGCGGTGCTGACGGGGGCGTCGGACTCCCAGCGGACGCAGTAGTTGATGCTCCCCTTGTTGGCCATGACCTGGTCCCAGCCGTAATTGCGGAAGCCGTAGAGGTTCGGGTACGTCGACTCGACGTGGTTCCAGACCTCGCCCAGTGGCTGCACGAGGTTGGACGGCGGATTCCAGTTGTCGGCCGACTGGGCCGGGGCGGCCGTCGTGAAGGCCGCCGCCAGCAGGGCGGTGAGAATGGTGACGAAACGTGCGATCCGGGTGCGCATGGAGGTGAACTCCCTTCGTGGGGTTGGGACTTCACCTCCAGGTCGCCGCCGGCCGACGGCCAGGTTGCCGACGCGTTGTTCACACCCTGTGGATGGCGTCCACAAGGATGTCGATGACCAACGGCGTCCGCGGCCCGAAGCTCAGCAGCACGCCGTCCTCCAGGGTCACGATGCGGCGGTCGGCGCCGGCCGGGGTCTCGCGGATGCCGGGGATGTCGACGAGGCCGTCGATACCGCCGACCGACTCCAGACCCTTGTCCATCATCAGGATCACGTCCGGCCCGGCGGCGATGAGGGCCTCGCTGGTGAGCGGGGTGAAGGGCTTGTCCAGGCCGCCCTCGACGCCCGCGTCGACCGCGCCCGCGGCCTCGATCAGCGAGTCGGCGCCGGAGCCCTTGCCGCCCATCAGATAGACGGCCGCGCTGCCGCGCATGTAGAGGAAGGCGACCTTGGGCCTGCTGCCCTCGGGGACGCCCGCCTTCGCCGCGGAAAGGTCTTCGGCGATACGGGAGTTGAGGGCTTTCCCGGCCTCCGGGACGCCGAGCGCCTGCGCGATCCGGGTGGTCCGCGTCGGGACGTCGGACAGCTTCGTCGCCGGGTCCAGGACCACGACCGGGACGCCCGCGTCGCGGATCTGGTCGATGGCTTCGCTCGGGCCGGTGTCGGTGTCGGCGAGCACGACCGTCGGACGCAGCGACAGCACGCTCTCCGCGCTCACGTCGTGCGCCTTGGTGACCTGCGGGAGCTTCTTGGCCTCCGCGAAGGTGGCGGTGATGTCCCGGCCGACGACCTGGTCGCCGAGCCCGAGCGTGAACACGATCTCCGCGACGCCGCCGTTGAGGGGCAGGATGCGCGACGCGTCCCGCACCGTCACCTCGCGCCCGTCGGAGGAGTCGACCGTCACCGGCAGCTTCGGTGTGGGCGCCTCGCCCGCCAGCGGCACGAGGGTGTTCTTCGCCAGCTGTTTCTCGGCGGCCGCCGCCCGTGCGCTCGCGGAGACCGGTGTGGCCCCGGTGGACGCCTTGTCCGGGCCGCCGCCCGCACAGGCTCCCGTCAGCAGCGCGAGGGCCAGGGCCCACGGCGCCAGTCCGATCCGTCTTCCTGACCTACGCATCGCCGAAGTTCCTCCGAGTCTCCTGGGTCCCGCACAGTTGAGAATAGATTAGGTTAGGTTTACCTTATTGACTCGTGGTGGGGGTGCCGTCTTGCTGTCCTCAAGTGCCCTGCGTGGCCGAGGAGTTGTCCGCTTCGCCGGGGTTGCCGCTTCGGCGGGACTGGTGTTGACCGCGGTTTCACCGGCCGCCGCGGCCGATACGACGACCGGTCCCGAGGGGCAGAAACTCACCGTCTCCAAGAGCTCGGGCCTGGACCCGGCGGGCGAGACGGTCACCGTCTCCGGCACCGGCTACAACACCGAGAAGGGCATCTACGTCGCCTTCTGCGTGGACAACGGGGCGGGCAGGACCCCGACCCCCTGTGTCGGCGGCGTGGACATGTCCGGCGAGTCCGGGGCCTCCGTGTGGGTCTCCTCCGACCCGCCCTCCTACGGAGAGGGCCTCGCCAAGCCCTACAAGGGCAGCGGACACGACGGCTCCTTCTCCGTGCAGCTCAAGGTCCGCGCCAAGGACGCCAACACCGACTGCACCAAGTCGGGCGTCACATGCGCCGTCATCACGCGCAACGACCACACCCGGGGCGGGGACCAGAGCCAGACGGTGCGGATCCCGGTGACGTTCGGCGGGACCGGTTCGGGCACCGCCACGTCGACGCCGAGCGCGACCGCCTCGGCGGGCACGACGGGCGGCGGCACCACGACGGGCGGCTCCGGCACCGGCTCCGGCACGTCGGAGACCACCTCGGACGGCCCCCTCGCCTCGACCGGCTCCACCGCCCTGACCGCCGGACTCACCGCGGCCGGCCTGGTCGCGGCCGGCACCGGCACCTGGCTGTGGGCGCGCAGGCGCCGGACGGCCGCGAACGCCGGCTGACCCCACCCCACTTCCCCCAGGGAGAGTTGAAGATGGCGAAGAGACCCGGCGCCGCCGCCGTGACGGGCGGCGCGCTGCTCGCGCTGCTGTGTCCGGGCGTCGCGACGGCGGACGCGCTGCCACGCGAGGTGACCGGCGGCTACACGGCCCTCACCCTTGCGGACCAGGACGTCTCGCTCGACGTCGCCGAACCTGCGGTACGAGGATCGGGGGACCGTGCCTGGTTCCCGGCGACCGGCGGCGGGGCGGATCCCGAAACGGGGGACGCGGACGTGGAGTTGGGCGGTACGGCCCTGCTGACTTCCGCCGCCGGGAAACAGCTGCCCCTGAGTGGACTCCGGCTGGAGCTGGACGGCGGTACGGGCGCGCTCCACGCCCGTACCGCCGTCGACGGGCAGACCCGCGAACTCGTCCTGGCCGATGTGACGTCCGGCGCCGCACCCGTCGTACGGACAAGCGGTGTGACCTGGAGCGGTCTGCGGGCGGCGCTCACCGAGGACGGCGCCGTGCTGCTGTCCGGATGGAGCGGGGCCGAGTTCGCCGCGGGGGACCCGTTCGGGGTGCTGGACGTGACGGTGGGTACGGAGTCCGAGGACGCGGCCCCGCAGACACCGCGGCCGGAGCCGACGCCGGCCTCGACACCCTCGCCGTCCCCCGCGCAGACGAGCCAGGCCGCACCCGAACCGGCCGCACCCACCGCCTCGGTCGCCCGCTCCGCCCTCGCCCCCGGCGCCGAACAGCAGGTCACCGGCGAGGGATTCGAGCCCGGCGAGGTCGTGCTGGTCTCGATCGACCAGGACACCCGGTACCAGACGGTGGCCGACGAGCGGGGGCAGGTCTCGCGGGCCTTCCCGGTGTACGACACGGCCGTCGAGGGTGTCCACACCGTGGAGCTGTACACGGTGACCGGCGGGCGCGCTGCCGTCGCGGAGTTCGGGGTGCGGGCCCCGGAATGATCCCCTCAGGGGGCAGGGAGCGGGTCGGGCCGGCCCGCTCTTCGGCATGCCCAAATCCCTTATACCCAAAGGGACTTGAGACTTCTTTGCCGTCCGTTGACAAACAGCGCGATCTCGTACTTAGGTTTGCCTTACCTAACTTGAGAGAAAGGTGCTCCTCCCCATGAGAGCCAACCTCGCCGCCCGCGCCGGCCTCGCCGTCGCCGCCGCCTCCGCCCTCACCCTGGGCCTGGCGACCTCCGCGTCCGCCGCGACGTCGACCCGCACGATCGTCGACGGCACCACCACCTACAACCTGTCGGTGACCGCCCCGAGCACCGCCTCCGCGACCGGCCAGGTCGTCAACGTCACCGGCTCCGGCTTCAACACCGGCCAGGGCATCTACGTCGGTCTGTGTGTGGTCGACGGCGCGGCCGGCGTGAACAAGCCGACTCCTTGCCTGGGCGGTCAGGACGAGACCGGCGCCACCGGCGCCTCGCACTGGGTCAACAACACCTTCGGCGGCATGTTCGCCAACAGCTCCAAGTTCGGCACCGGCGGCACCTTCGACGTGAACATCTACGTCAACCCCGACCTCGGTGACGGCAACGTCTGCGGCTCGACCGTCGACTGCGCCATCGTCACCCGCGCCGACCACTTCGACACCAACGACCGCAAGTACGACGTCCACGTCCCGGTCACCTTCAGCTAGGCGCCGGCAGCTCCGACTGGTCCACGGGCCGGCCCCCATCGGCCGGCCCGTTCCGGCACGTCCGACAGCCGAAAAAGGTGCGCATCCCACGTGAGGCGCGGGGCCCGGCTCTCGCACCACCGGAGTACCGGGCGCACCCGACAAGTGAGGTTCATTTCATGGCAGTTGACAGACCGGACGGAGCGGGCGGACTCCGTCTCAGACGTCCCGCGGCGCTTCTGGGGGCCGTCGCGCTGACGGCCGCGGCCGTGACGGCCGTCGTCGCTCCCGCCGCCCATGCCGCCGACACCCCGAAGACGGCACTGGGCAAGAGCGGTCAGAAGCTGACCGTCTCCGCCTCCGCGAACCTGGACCCGGACGGCGACACGATCCAGGTCACCGGGGCGGGTTACGACGACACCAAGGGCATCTACGTCTCCGTCTGCAAGGACAACGGCGACAACCGTCTCCCCACCCCCTGCCTCGGCGGCGCCGACCAGGACGGCAGCAGCGGCGCCTCGAAGTGGATCATCCCCAGGGACGCCTCCGACGAGGGCGCCGGCACGGTCGCCGAACGCTGGGGCGAGGGCGGTACCTTCGACGTCACCCTCGGCGTCAAGTCCAAGGAAAGCGGCCTCGACTGCCTCCAGGTCGCCTGCTCGGTCGTCACCCGCGTCGACCACAACGCCAGTGGCGACCGGTCCCAGGACGTCCGCATCCCGATCTTCTTCGAGGGCCAGGACCCAGGTGACGGCGGCGAGGACGGCGGCGACGGCGTGGACGTCCCGCCGGGCACGCCCAGCTACGCGCAGACCGCCGAGTTCACCGCCGCCGGGCGTCCCCTGGACCTGCTGCTGCACCCCGACTCCGGGAAGCTGTACGTCGGTTCGGAGAACATCCCCGACACCGCCGACGTCATCGAGTCGGGCCTGTACGCCCTGGACCCCAAGGACGGCACGCTCCTCAGCAAGGTCGCCCAGGCCCCCGGTGTGCCCGCCACGTCAGCCCTCGTGGGCCGCAGGATCATCGCCCCGCTCACCGGCGACGGCGTGCTCTTCCACTACCCGCTGCGCGGCATCGGCATGGCCAAGGACGGCGACGCGGCCGCGAAGGGCTACTCGTACACCGGCACGGGGTTCACCGGCGTCGGACAGGACGCCGACACCTCCAGCGTGCTGGTCGCGGCGGGACCCGAGCTGCGCCGCGTCGACCTCGCCACCGGCACCGTGGAGAGCACCCTCACCCTCGAGGGCGGCAGGGAGCTCGGGGTGGACGCCGCCCGGGGCGTGGCCTGGTCCGTCGGCACCGCAGAGGGCAAGAAGGTGCTGCGCCGCGTGGCCACCGCGTCCTTCCACGTCACCGCCACGGTCGAACTACCCGCGGACACGGGCGCCGTGTACTTCGTCGAGCCCGACCCGGCCACCGGAAACGTCTGGCTGGGCCTGGAGACCTCGGTGCTCGTCCTGGACAGGGACGGCAAGCCGCTGACCACCCTGACGGGCACGGACCGGGCCACGGCGGCGGCCTTCGACGAGCTCACCGGCCGGGCCTTCGTCCTGCGCCAGGACCACTCCGACAACGACTCCGCCCAGGACGGCAACGGCGCCCTGGAGATCCTGGACGGCAGGACCTTCCGGCAGGCGACGGCGCCGACCGTGCTGCCGGGCGCCGAGGCGTCCACGTACGCGGGCATCGCCGTGACCCCGGGCGCCGCGACCGTGTACGTCACCAAGTGGGCGGAGAGCAAGGTCCTCAAGCTCGGCTTCCGCTCGTCCCCCAAGGTCACCCTGTCCCCCGCCGACCGGACCGTCGCCCCCGGCGACAAGGTCACCTTCGCCGCCGCCGCCGAGGGCACCCCGGCGCCCACGGTGAGCTGGAGCGTCAGCTCCGACGGCGGTCAGACCTGGGGGAAGATCGCGGGCGCGACGGACCCCACGTTCACCTTCACCGCGAAGGCGGTCCAGGACGGCCGCGAGTACCGCGCCGAGTTCACCAACACGGCGGGCACGACCCGGACTTCGCCGGTCACCCTGACGGTCGTGAAGGAAGAGGACCCGGACGACGACAACAGCTCCCCGCCCCCCACCGACGGTGAGGACGACAAGCCCTCAGGATCCAGGACCGGCACCGGCTCCGAGGGGCAGAAGCTGACCGTCACCCCGGTCAACAACCTCGCCACCGAGAACCAGACCCTGAAGATCACCGGTTCCGGCTACGACGAGGACAAGGGCATCTACGTCGCCCTGTGCGTCGACAACGGCGACGGTGAACTGCCCACCCCGTGCGTCGGCGGCGTCGACATGACCGGCGGGTCCCACTCCTCGGCGTGGATCTCCTCCAACCCGCCGGACTACGGCGAGGATCTGGCGACCCCGTACGAGGACGGCGGCTCCTTCGAGGTCGAGCTCACGGTGGACGCCAAGGACGAGTTCACCGACTGCTTCGCGGCGAAGTGCGTCCTGGCCACCCGCGCCGACCACACCCTCTCCGGCGACCGCTCCCAGGACGTGAAGGTCCCGGTCAGCTTCGTCGGCCAGGACCCCGTCGACACGGACCCGGGCACGGACGACGGCACGGACACCCCGGACGACTCGGACTCCGGCGGCTCCGGCTCGGGCGGCACCACCGGCGGCACGGGCAACGCCACGACCGGCGGCTCCGCCGGAGGCACCGTCGCCACCGGCTCCACGGGCGGCAGCCTCGCCTCCACCGGCGTGACCGTGCTGTCCGTGGCCGCCCTCGCGGCCGCCCTGACGGGCGCCGGCTGGGTGGCGTACCGACGGGGCAGTACCGTCAACTGAAGCCCGGCGTACAGACGTTCGCCCTCTCCGGCGCGGCCGGAGAGGGCGGACTCATGCGCGGGGTGTCACAGGGACACGGCGACGGCGTTGTACGTCGTCTCCGGTGTCGGCGGGGTCGTGAAACGGGCGTTGACCAGGTACAGCCGGTCCCCGAAGCGGGCGGCCGTGGTCGGCACGTCGAAGCGCGGGTCGGTGATCGTGGTGCGCAGGGTCGCGGTGGTGGCCCTGGCGTCCAGGTCCCAGACGCTCACCAGGTTGAGACGGTTCTGGACGACGTACAGCGTGCGACCGATGCGCCACAGACCGTCGCCGTTGACGACGGTGTCCTGGCCGACCAGCGTGATCTTCGTGGCGTGCCCGGTCTTCGGGTTCACGTTGTAGAGCTCGCCGGGGGTGGACTTGACGACGATCAGGCCGCGGCCGTCGGGGGCGCCGACGACGCCGTTGGCGTTGTTGACGTCGGGGAGCTGCACCCAGTCGCCGGTGAGCGGGAGGGTGCGGACGGCGCCGTCGCGGCCGCGGGGGACGCTGTGGAGCTGGGCGGCGCGGGAGTCGGTGAACCAGGCGCGGTCGCCGAGCAGGGTGACGTCGTTGATGAAGTGGCCGGTGGCCTCGCTCAGTTGGAAGGTGCGGACGACCTCGCCGGTGCGCGAGTCGTGGACGCGGGCGACACCGGTGTTGCCCGCGACGTACAGCAGGCCGTCGCGGTCGATCTTCAGGCCGACGGCTATCTGGCCGGTGGCTCCGGCGTAGAGGATCTTGCCCTCGCCGGTGCGCAGGTCGACGCGGTAGATGCCGCCGGTGCCACGGGAGCCGAAGTAGGCGTAGGGCTTCGAGCCGATCGCGATGCCCTCGGGCAGCCAGCCGTTCGGCAGCGGGAAGTCGGTGGGCCAGGCGGCGGTCTGTGCGGTGGCGGGGGTGGCCGTCACCGCCAGTGCGGCCAGGGCCGCGGCGCCGCCGAGGACGGCTCTGCGGCTCGGTTTTTGGATCATGGTGGGGACCTCCGTGGAATCCAACTCCGTTTACCGTTCCTTTAGTTGGCAACGGCACGGCGTAAAGCCGAGTTCCCGGAAATCCCGAAGACAGCACTTGGACAGGTTCCTCGAATTCAGAACTGTCCTTTTGAGGCATTTCGGCGATACTTGCAATATGAGTACCGCAACGTTTGTAGTAGCGGCCGCGGGAAGCGACGTGCTCAACGTGATCGCCGCTTTCGTCGGTGGTGCGTTCATCGCCGGTGCACTGATCTTGGCCGTGCAGTTCGGCATGCGGGTACAGGACCGGGAACTTGTCAGGCCCCGCCCGGACGAGCAGCCCACCCTTCCCAGCACCGGCGCGATCCACGAGATCAGAGAGATGCGGGAGCCGAACGTGGTCCCGCTCGCGGAGCGGGAGCGGCTCATGCCGTATCAGCTCCATCACGGCAGTAAACGAGGCAAGGACCAGCAGCGAAAGCGCTGGCTGCCCGGGTCCAGCGGATCCTTCGGCAGCGGCGGCCTGGGACACGTGTGACGGTGTGACGCCAGGGGCTGCCCCGCCGACCAGGCGGGCAGCCCCTCTTCGCCTGTGCCGTCAGGGATCCGGCCCGAATCAGCGCCCTGCTGGAGCGGTACCGCGCCCTGAGACGTGGGGCGCCGTCGCCAGGGCCCAGATCACGAAGAAGTCCACGCCGACCATGATCATGGACCAGGCGGGGGAGTACGGCAGGAACAGGAAGTGCAGGACCATGCTCGCCGAGGCCAGGAAGATGCCGGTCATCCGGGCCCACCAGGCACCCTTGAGGACGCCGTAGCCCACGGCCAGGAGGACGACGCCCAGGACGAGCATGATGACGCCCCAGCCGGTGAGGCTGATCTTGTAGACGTAGTCGGCGACCCGGTTGTAGACATCGTCCGTGGCGAGCGCGGAGATGCCCTGGAGGATCGCCAGCACGCCGTTCACCAGCATCAGGACACCGGCGAAGACGAGCCCGCCGGTCGCGAACCCGCTGCCCGCCGGCATGTCGGCCGGGGTGGGCGCGGCCTGCTGGTGCTCCTTGTCCCATACGGGCGGTGTCGCGGAGGGGGGTGTCGCGGGGGGCGGCGTCGCATGCGGTTGCTGAGTCATGGTTCGACGATCTGCCCGGGCCCCGTCGGGCACCACGGGGGCAGGGCCGTACGGGTGACGGCCGGGGTGCGGTCGCGGGCGGGCCGATCTTCACTGGAGGAACCCCCGCAGCACCCTGGAGGCGATATGACCGGCTACCGCCGGGCACTGGCGGCGACCGTCGCGGCCGCCGCGCTCACCGGACTCACCGGCTGCTCCGACGACGACACACCCGCGTCGGTGGCGAGCAGGGCCGCGTCCGCCGCATCCCAGGGCGCTGACGTGTTCGCGTCGGCGACGGCCGAGGTCGGCGAGAGGTTCGACGACATCAAGAACGGCGTCGACGTCAAGGACGACGTGAAGCTCGGCACGGTCACCACCTCGGGCGGGCGCGCCGAGGCCGAGGTGAGCGCGACCAACACCGCCGGCTCGCAGAAGTCCTTCCTGGTGCAGGTGAACTTCACCGACGGCGACGGCAACTTCCTCGACTCGGTCGCGGTGACCGTCTCCGACGTGGCGGCGGGCAGCTCCGGGAAGGCGACGGCCCGCAGCAACCGCGATCTGTCCGGTGCGGTGAAGGCGGAGGTGGACAGGGCGGTCCGCTACTGAAGCCGCTGCCGACTCCCGCGCCGAGACCTCACGCCATCCAGAAGAAGACCGCCGTCATCCGCTTCTCCTCCAGGGTGGCGCCGCAGTAACCGGTCGCGCTGTGCACCAGGTTGGCGCTGTAGAGCAGCAGCCGGTTGTACCGGTGCGGCACGCGTACGTCCTCCTCGAAGGCGTCCGGCGCCACGAACCGGGTGCCGAGCGCGTCGACGAGGTTGTTGTGCGGGGCCTGCATGACGTTGCCGCCGAGGCGGCCGCCGGGCAGGGACTGGCGGTAGAAGCTGGTCCCGCAGTCCTTGGGGACGCCGGGGTTGAGGTAGAGCACCGCCGCGTACCGGCACAGGTTGCGCGAGTCGGTGTGCGGGCGGGGCGTACTCTCGCCCTCGCCGACGACCTGGACGCAGTTGTGGTTGAGGGTGCCGCCGCCGGGTGTGCGCTGGACCCACAGCTCCTTGGCACCGGTGGCCTGTCGCACCAGCCGCTCGACCCGGGCCAGTTCGTCCGGTTCCAGGCCCGGCATGGCCCGCAGCCCCGGCCACGCCTCCGGCTTGTGCGGGTGGCCCTCGACCCAGTCGTCCTTGGCCAGACACCGCTCCCGTACGGCGTCCGCGTCGGGCAGGACGTCGTCCAGGACCCAGTAGTCACGCCCCTTGGTGGGCTTGCGGTAGGGAAGCACGGGAAGCGTGACAGGGGGGTGTGGGGGCATGCGCCGAATCTAGGGCCGGGCCTTCTTTTGACTCTCCCGCAAAGGGGTCTTGACTCTCCCGCGAAGTGGTCAACCTTCCGTCAACGGGCGCACGGAATACGGGATATCACGCGCATAATTGTCCGCATTCCGAACCCCATGTGTCAGTAATTTGCCAGTAACGCCCGCTGCCTAAGGTCACTCACATCGGCCCTGTTCCGACACATTGGCCACGAGCAGGGCCGAGTCATGCCCCTCGGGACGGGAGCCGCCGTATCCCTCCTGTGGGGGGTAGGGATACACGCCGGGAGCCCCGCGAGACCGATGAGGTCACCAACCGCGGGGCCTCCGGTGACCGGTCCGGGCGTTTCACATGTCCGGACATTTTGTTTGTCCGGTCATATTCTGGCCAAAACAGGAAACCGGGCTAGAGTGCGGCCCACATGAGCAGCAGAAACGCGGAAACGGCCGACGGTGCCGCGCGCCGGCCGGCGCCGCCCGTCCTGCGGCTGTACCTGCTCGGCGGCTTCCGCACCGAACGGACGGACGGGGCCCCCGTCGCCGATCGCTGGCCCCGCCCCAGCTCCCGTCGCCTCGTCGAACTGCTGGCCGTCTCCCCCGGCCGGGTCAGGCACCGCGAGGAGATCATCGAGATGTGCTGGCCCGACACGGCCGGCACCCCCGCCGCCCTCGGCAGCCTCCGCGTCGCCCTGCACGCCGCCCGCCGCGCCCTGGAGCCGGAGCTGACGGCCCGTACCCCCTCCTCGTACCTGGTCGGCGAGGGCGCACTGCTCCGGCTGGCGCACGAGACAGTGTGGATCGACGCCGACGAGGCCGAGACCCTCGCCGAGCGGGCCCTGCGCACCGCAACCACCGCCCACCTGGCCGCCGCCCTCGAGGCCTTCACCGGCGAACTGCTCCCCGAGCACCGCTACACCCCGTGGGTGGAGGCACGGCGCGAGCGGCTCGACGCGCTGCGCGACTCCGTACGGCTCACCCTCGCCGAGGCGTACCTGGCGGACGGCGAGACGGAACGGGCCGCGGCCACCGCCCGCCGGATCCTCGCCGACAGCGCCGCCGAGGAACGCGCCCACCGGGTCCTGATCGGCGCCTGCCTCCGCCAGGGCATGCGGCGCCGCGCCCTCGCCCAGTACCACCAGTGCCGACGCGCGCTGGACGCCGAGTGGGGCATCCGGCCAGGCCCCGAGACCGAGGCACTGCACCGTGCGGCGCTGGCCACCTCCACGACGGTCGTACGACATCCCGCTCCCGCCGCTCCGACACCGCCGCCGGCCGTGATCGACACCCTCGCGGCCTCGCCCTTCGTCGGCCGCCGCGCCGAACTGGAACACCTTCTCGACCCCACCCGCCCCGCCCTGTCCGTGATCGGCGGCGAGGCGGGCATCGGCAAGACCCGGCTGGCCGCGGAGGTGGCACGGCGGGCCGCGGCGGACGGGGCGGCCGTGCTGTGGGGCGCGAGCCACGACACGGCGGAGCAGGCACCGTACGGCCTGTTCGTGGAGGCCCTGGAGGGCTGGCTGGCCGGCCGTCCGGCGGCCGAACGGGCCCGGGCGGGCGCGGAGTACCCCGAGCTGGCGGCGCTGCTGCCGGCGCTGGGCCAGATCGGCCCGGCGCCTGGGCGCGGCGGCGGCCCCGAGTACGAGCGCGAGCGGATCTTCGCCGCCGTCCGCGGCCTGCTGGCCTCGGCGGCGGCACCGGGCGGTGTGCTGGTGGTGCTGGACGACGTCCATACGGCCGACACGGCGTCGCTGCACCTGCTGAGCCGCCTGGCCCGCCGCACCCAGGGGTCCGCGAACGTGCGCTTCCTGGCCACGTACCGCCCCGAGGACCTCCCCGAGCCGGACCCGCGCCGCACTCTCGTCGACACCCTCGTGCGCCAGGGAGCCGCCCACCGGCTCCGCCTGCCCCGCCTGGACCGCACGGACTGCCTGACACTGGCGGCGAACGCGATGAGCGGCGACGGCGACTCCACGACCCTGGAACGCGTCTGGGAGCTCTCCCTCGGCCACCCCCTGTTCGCCGTGGAACTGGCCAAGGCGACATCCGGGATGTCCGGGTACGGGGACCTGACCCCACCGGAGGGCGTCCGCCTCCTCGTCGCCGAACGTCTGTCCCGCCTCAGCCCGGCCGCCTGCCAGGTCATCGAGACGGTGGCGATGGCGTGCGGCGGGGTCGCGGCGCTGACGGAGGTGCAGGAGGTCGCGGGCGCCACGGCGGAGGTGGCCGACGGCATCGACGCCGCGCTCGCCGCCGCCGTACTGGAGGAACGGGCCGTACCGACGGACGGGCGGACCGTGCCCGGCCTGGGCTTCAGGCATCCGCTCATCCGGCTGGTGTGCCGGGAGCGCCTCTCGGTCGCGCGGCGCCGCCGACTGCACGCCGCGTACGCCGAGTTGCTGCTGCGCCGACGCCCCGGCGCGGTCGACGCCGTGGCCGCGCACCTCACGGGCGCCGACGACCCGCGCGCCGCAGACCATCTGCACCTCGCGGCACGCCGGGCCGCGGCCGTCGGCGCCGACGACACCGCCGACCACTACTACGGCGAACTGACCGCCCGCCTCGACGCGGTCGCCGTCGAGGCCGCCCGCATCCGCCTCGACCACGCCGCCGTACTGCGCCGCATGGCCCGCCACGAGGACGCGGCGCGGGTCCTGAGGGAGGCGCTGACGGATCTGCGGAGACATGGCACCGCGGACGAACAGGTCTGGGTGGCCGCCCAGCTGGCGGAGACCCTGGCCAAGACCGGGGCGGCGGAGGAAGGGTTCCGTCTGCTGGACGCGTACCGCCCGAGTGGGGAGATGCCGGCGGAGACGGTCACGGCGTACTGGATGGCGCGGGGTGTGCTGTGTTTCGTGACAGGCGACTACGAGGGTTCGTTGGGGGCGGCACGTACGGCGGAACAAAGCGCCGGTGAGTGTGACGCCCCCAGGGGCGCGGGGCCGCATCGATATGCGGCTCCGCCGCGGGGCGCGACCAGCCACGACGAGCCCGCACCCGCCGACGGCGAGAACACCCCCCACGGTCTGCGAGCCCGCGCACTGGCCCAACAGTCCACGTCACTCGCCCTCACCGGAAGGCTCCCGCAGGCCCGCGCCGCAGCGGACGCCGCCCTCCCGCACGCCGAGGCACACGGCGACCCCCGACTGCTGGCAAGGGTCCTGTCGATCCTGCGCGAGCATGCGAGACGCTCGGGCCGGCTACGGGAAGCCGCCGCGATCGGCCGCCGCGCCCTCGACCTGGCCGACGGCTGCGGGGACCCGGAGGCCGCCGCCTTCGAACGCGCCAACCTCGCCGAAGTACACGTCCTGCTCGGCGAGTTCGAAGCGGCCGCGGAACTCGCCGCCGACGCCGTCGCCGAGGCCCAGGCCCACTCCGGCTGGTGCCTGCCGTACGCCCTCACCGCCCTCGCCCGCGTCCAGCTGCGCGGCGGCCCCCGCCCCGCGCTCCCCGACCCCCGGGAACTGCTGACCCGCGCCGCCCACTGTGTGTCCCGCCGCCCCGACCACCAGGCCGACTACGAAGTACGCACCGCACAGGCCGAGTTGGCGCTCCGCGACGTCCGCCCCGACCGCGCCCTCGCCCTGCTGGAAACCGTGTCCGGCACCGGCGTCCCCGTCATCGCCGCCTGGGCCCACCTCACGGCCGGCGATCCCGCGCGCGCCGCCCGGCTCGCCGCGCAGGAAGCCGTACGGGCCGCCGGGGCGGGCGAGGCGGTCACCGAGTGCGAGGCCCGTACCGCCCAGGCGACGGCGCTGGCGGTACTGGGCCGCACGGACGAGGCCGGGCGGTGTGCGGCCCGGGTGCGCGAACTCGCCACGGCCCTGCCCTATCCGACGGTGCTGCGCAGGGTGTCCCACGCGAACCCGTCGTGACCCGTCACCGCGTGGCGGACCCCACCGTGACGTTCTTCTGCTCGCTCACCGCGCTGACCCCGTTGAGGGAAGCGGTCGCCTGGAGCCGTCCCGGGCCGGCGGGAAGCGGCAGAGCGGGCCGGCAGGACCATGTGCCGCCGGCGCCGGCCGTCGTGGTGCACACCTCGGCCCCCGGCTCCGGTCCCTGTCCTGTCACCCCTTCGTCCTTCGCGTCCTCGTGCCGCACGGTCACCTGCGCCCCCGGATACGCGGTCCCGGCCATCTCCGGCCGCGCGCCGAGCGGCACCCCGGACTCGGGCCGGGCCAGCGTCGGTTCGGGCAGGCCGACGATCACCGCGCAGGTTCCGTGGTCCTTGCGGGTGCCGCGCGCGTCCGTGAGCCGCATCGCGCAGCCGGTCAGGCGGGTGCCGGGCACCGCGTCGGCCGGTACGGCGAGGACGAAGGGGAAGGTCTGCTCCTGCCAGGCGCTGCCGTTCGTGGTGCCCGTGTAGGTGTACGTGGCGCTGTCGCCGTCGGTGTCGACCGCGCCGCGGTAGCCGTGGGCGTCGAGGGGGGTGTCGGTGACCTCGGTGCCCGCGGGGGCGGTGAGTGTCAGGCGTGACCCTGCGCCGAGGGCGGGGCCGGTGTATCCGGCGGCCTCCACGATGCCCTCGCGACCGGGCACGATGGTGACGGTGGCCCAGAGGTCACGGCCGCCGTGCGCGTGGGCGGGCGTCCAGGCCGACATGATCAGGGTGAGTGCGGTGATACCGAGGGCGGCTGTCTTCCGGCTCATTCCTTGATTCTGACGGGGCGTCGGGGTGGAGTGCCTGCGCTGCGCGTCCGTACGGGTTGCTCGTCGTCGGTGTCCACGCCCAGGAGACCGGGAGACCGGCGAAGTGACGTACGCATCATGAACACCGTCAGCTCCCCGTCCGTACTACAGGTCCGAACAACCCCGATCGGAACAGGAGCCACGGTGCGCTTTTCGCGGAATACCACGGGAACGCTCTTCGTGGGCGGTGCGCTCAGCATGACCCTGGTCGCACTCGCCTACCCCGCGATGCTCGGCTTCGACAAGGTGTCCACCGCCCAGGACCGCGTGATCGCCCAGACCCAGTGGGGTCCGTTGACCGAACAGGACCGGGACTTCGTGGTCAAGGTGCGGGCGGCGGGCCTGTGGGAGTACCCGCTGGGGAACAGCGCCCTGAAGAACGGGACGACGGAGGAGGTCAAGGAGGCGGGACGGCATCTCATCGACGGACACGCCGCCCTGGACGCCGCCTGCCGCAAGATCGCCCCGATGCTCAACATCACCCTGCCGAACGTGGCGAGTCCGCAGCAGGTCGCCTTCGTGAACCAGATCGACTCCAGCTCCGGCAGGGAGTACGACTCGAACTTCGCCAACATCCTGCGCATCACCCACGGGTCGATCTTCAACACGATCGCCAAGATCCGCTCCACCACGAAGAACTCGCTGGTGCGATCGCTGGCCGACATGGCCAACAACACGGTCCTGGACCACATCACGGTCATGGAGAAGACCGGCTTCGTCAACTTCGACCAAGCCCTGTTCCAGCAGACCACCCCGCCGAAGCTGCCGCTCACCGACCTGACCCCGCCGGCGCCGCAGCCCGGCGAGCCGATGGTCGTGCTCAGCCCGCCGGCGAACCCGACGTCCACACCGATCGCGATCCCGGGCGAACAGTCGGGCACCACACCGGCCGCGGGCGCCAGCCCGAGCCCGACCATCGGCTGATTCCGCTACGCCAGCCAGACCGTGGTGTCCGGTGCCAGCAGCCCGTCCTCCAACGGGCCGCTGGCGAGCAGCACTTCACCCGGCGGCAGCTCCACCGCCGCCGGGGACAGGTTGGCCACACACCGCCACCCGTCGTGCCGTACGAAGTCCAGCACCCCGTCGGCGGCCCCGTCCGCCCAGGTCAGCGCCTCTCCCTCCAGCAGTTTGCGGCGCAGCTTCAGGGCCGTGCGGTACAGCTCCAGGGTGGATCCCTCCCTGCCGTCCTGCGCCTCGACGGCGTACTGCGCGAAGCTCTCCGGCTGCGGCAGCCAGGCCCCGCCCGCGCCGAAGCCGTACGACGGCCCGGTCCGCGTCCACGGCAGCGGCACCCGGCAGCCGTCGCGGCCCTTGCGGACACGTCCCGTCTGCTCCCAGATCGGGTCCTGGAGCACCTCGACGGGCAGGTCGGCGACCTCGGGCAGCCCGAGTTCCTCGCCCTGGTAGACGTACGAGGATCCGGGCAGCGCCAGCATGAGGAGCGTGGCGGCGCGCGCACGGCGCAGCCCCTTGGCGGTATCGACCTGCGGGGCGTGGCCGCCGGAGAGCAGCCAGGCGTTGTCGTCCGTGCCCGGCGGGAGCATCAGTCGGGAGGTGTGGCGTACGACGTCGTGGTTGGAGAGCACCCAGGTGGCCGAGGCCCCGGCCTCGCGGGCGCCCGCGAGGGAGTCGACGATGACCTGGCGCAGTTCCGCCGCGTCCCAGCCCGCGAGCAGGTAGGCGAAGTTGAAGGCCTGGCCGAGCTCCTCGGGGCGGGCGTACTGCGCGCGCCGGGCCGCGCTCGGGACCCAGGCCTCGGCGACCGCCATGCGGGGCGGGCGGTAGGAGTCGAAGACCTTGCGCCAGTCGCGGTAGATCTCGTGGACCTCGTCGCGGTCGAAGAAGGGGTGGGTGCCGGGCGCGAACTCGGTCAGCGCCTCCTCGCCGCTGAGTTCGGGTGCCCCGAGGTCGCGCAGCGGCTCGGCGAGGTCCTTGGCCAGGGCGTGGGCCACGTCGACGCGGAAGCCGTCGACGCCCCGGTCGGACCAGAAGCACAGGGTGGTGCGGAAGTCGGCGCGGACCTCGTCGTGGTCCCAGTTGAAGTCGGGCTGCTCGGGTGTGAACAGGTGCAGATACCACTGCCCGTCCGGCACCCGCTTCCAGGCGCTGCCGCCGAACACGGACTGCCAGTCGGTGGGCGGCAGTTCCCCGTGGGCACCCCGCCCGTCCCGGAAGACGTACCGCTCGCGGGCGGCCGAGCCGGGCCCGGCGGCGAGGGCCTCCTGGAACCACACGTGCTGGTGGGAGCTGTGGTTGGGGACGAGGTCGACGATGACCTTCAGTCCGAGACGGTGGGCTTCGGCGACCATGGCGTCGAAGTCGTCGAGGGTGCCCAGGCGCGGGTCGACGTCCCGGTAGTCGGCGACGTCGTAGCCGCCGTCGGCGAGCTCGGACGGGTAGAAGGGGCTCAGCCACAGGGCGTCGACGCCGAGGCCGCTCAGATGCGTGAGCCGCTCGGTGACGCCTCTGATGTCACCGAGCCCGTCGCCGTCGGCGTCGCCGAAGCTTCGGGGGTAGACCTGGTAGACGACAGCCTGCCGCCACCAGTTCGGGTCCCTGGACGAGAGGTCGGGGGTCACACGATCTCCTGAGTGCTTTGTGCGTACGGCAAAGACGAACAAAGGGGAATCTGTCCACACCTGTGGAGGGACGAACCTCCGCAAGGTGCGGAGCGTCCCGTTCCTTGTGTGGCGGAATTGTGATGGCCGATGAACAGACCTTGCATTCCCGCAGGTTGACACCCTTCGGCGGCGAGATCCACGATGTCCGCAGCTGTGGCGCATGTGACCAATGAGCCCAGTGTTGCCGAGTGCTTTTCTGTGCCCTCGGCGTTTTCGGATCACTCCACCCTGATGGGATACGCATGTCCATAGCGAGACGTGTCACTGTGCGCCGCCTGCTGGGGACGGGCGCCGCGACGCTCGCCCTCTGCGCCTCGGGCGCATCCGCCGCCTGGGCCACCGGGCCCGGCGGCGACGGCTGGAACCACGGCGGTACCTACAAGCCCGGCACGGGCGCGGGTACGGAGACCGGGACCGACCGCTGCCAGTTCTCCCTGGACGGGGTCAGCTTCTTCGACTCGGTCAAGGTCGACGACCAGAACCTGAAGCCGACCGAGGACGGCAAGGTCCACATCAAGGTCCGCGCGGCTCAGGACGCGGCCACCTGCACGGCCTCGCTGGCCTCCTACATCGCCCACGGTCCGACCTTCGCGACCTCCGGCGAGCAGATCTTCGTCGACTTCGACACGGTGACCGTCAAGCAGGGCCAGACCGACTCCCTCGACATCGCGGTGCCCGACGCCGGCTGCTACGCGCAGATCGACCTCTACCGGGGCGCAACGAAGTTCGACGGCAACCTCGACGCCGACGACGGCTTCACCCACGGTGACCTGCCCAAGGGTCCGGACCGCCCGGTCATCAAGGACAAGCTGATCGCGGCCTGGAACGGCGGCACGAAGGACTGCTCGACGACGCAGAGCACGCCTCCGGCGACCCCGCCCGCCGAGTCGACTCCCCCGGCGTTCGAGTCGACCCCGCCGGCCTCCGAGTCGACTCCCCCGGCCTCCGAGTCCACGCCTCCGGCCTCCGAGACCCCGTCGACGGGCACCCCGACCCCGTCCGCCTCGGAGTCCACCACGGCCCCCGCGGCCACCCCGAACGGCGGCGGCGACCTCGCCGAGACCGGCGGCTCCAGCGCGACCGGCCCGATCGCCATCGGCGCGGCCGTCCTGCTGGCCGGCGGCGCGGGCATCGTCCTGGCGACGCGCCGTCGTAAGGCGACGCGCGCGTAGTAGCAGTACGAGACGGCGGTGACCCGCGCCCCTTCAGGGGCGCGGGTCACCGCGCGACCAGCCCCTGCCGGCCCGCAGCCGAGTCACCGCCTAGTCGCCCTCCACCACCGACAGCCACAACTTCACGTACCGCTCCACATCCACGTCCAACCCCACATCCACCAGGGCGAGTTCGCGCTCACCCTCGTGAATCTCGGCCTCTCCCGGCCGCGGCCGCCGATCGACAATGGTCTGCCCCCGGGTCGCCCCCGGCGCCAGGCTCACCTCGACCGGCAGCAGCTCAGTACTCAGACCCCCCGGATCCACCACCGCACACACCGCCCCCGCGTCCCCCAGACCCCCCGTAGGAGTGGGATCCCCGGACGTCGCCGGATCACGGTGGGCCAGCAACTTGCCCGCCATCCGAAGCCGCGGCTCCGAACTCGCCCGCAACCGCTGCACATCCGCCGCCGGCACCAGCACCCGCTTGAACACATCGAGCCCGTACATGGTGATCGGCACCCCCGCGGTCAGCAGCACCGCCGCCGCCTCCGGGTCGTGCCACACGTTGAACTCGGCGACCGGCGTCGCGTTCCCCGTCGCCACCGCCCCGCCCATGAACATGATCCGCTCGATGTTCCGCACCACCTCGGGATGCGTCCGCAGCAGCAGCGCGACGTTCGTCAGCGGCGCCGTCGGGATCAGCGTCACGGGCCGCGGCGACGCCAGGATCTCCCGCCGCAGCAGTGTCACCGCGTCCACGTCGACCGGCCGCCGGGTCGGCGCGGGCAGCCCGAGATCGCCCATCCCGTCCTGCCCGTGCACATGCTTCGCCGACCGGGCCGGCTCGACCAACGGCCGCTCTGCGCCCCGCGCGACGGGAATGTCACCGGCCCCGGCCTGCTCCAGGACGGTCAGGGTGTTGCGTACGACACCCTCGACGTCGGTGTTCCCGGCCACGCAGGTGATCGCCCGTACGTCGAGACCCGGGTGACGTACGGCGAACAGCAGGGCCAGGGCGTCGTCGACACCGGTGTCGCAATCGATGATCACGGGAATGGGCTGGGCAGTCACGGTGGACTCCTTCCGTCGGGACCGACCTTACGCAGCCGCCCACGGTTCAGCCCCGCGAGCCTCGACGACCGACCGGACGCGGTGCAGCAGCTCCTCCACCGGCACGGCTCCCGGTCTGCGTCCGTCCCGCAGCCGTACGGCGGTCAGGTCGCCGTCGGCCTCCCGTGCGCCGATCACCGCGACGTACGGCGCGAGCCGGGCCGCACGGATGCGGGCGCCGAGGGTGCCGTGCTCGGGGCCGGCGAGTTCGGCGCGCAGTCCGAGGCCGAGGGCGCGGCGTACGACCTGGTCCGCCTGTTCGTACTGCTCCTCCGAGACGGGCAGCACGACCAGCTGCACCGGTGCCAGCCAGGCCGGGAACGCCCCGCCGTGCTCCTCGATGAGATGCGCGACCGCCCGTTCCACACTGCCGATGACGCTGCGGTGCACCATGACCGGCCGGTGCTTGGCCCCGTCGGCGCCGATGTAGTGCAGGTCGAAGCGTTCGGGCTGGTGGAAGTCGATCTGCACGGTGGAGAGGGTGGACTCGCGGCCGGCGCGGTCGGTGATCTGTACGTCGATCTTCGGACCGTAGAAGGCCGCCTCGCCCTCCACCGCCTCGTACTCGACCCCTTCGAGGACCTGCTCCAACAGAGCGGTGGCTCGCTTCCACAGGTCAGGATCCGCCACGTACTTGTTGCCCTCCCCGGGCAGCGACAGCCGGTACCGGGCGGCCCGGATGCCGAGGTCGGCGTAGGCGCGGCGGATCAGGTCGAGGGCGGCGCGGGCCTCGTCGACGGCCTGCTCCAGGGTGCAGAAGATATGGGCGTCGTTGAGCTGGATGGCCCGGACCCGGGTCAGCCCGCCGAGCACCCCGGACAGCTCGGAGCGGTACATGCCACCCAACTCGGCCATTCGGAGGGGGAGTTCGCGGTAACTGTGCGAGCGGGAGCGGTAGATGAGGGCGTGGTGGGGACAGAGGCTGGGGCGCAGCACGACCTGTTCGCTGCCCAGCTCCATGGGCGGGAACATGTCCTCGCTGTAGTGGTCCCAGTGCCCGGAGATCTCGTACAGCTCCCGTTTGCCCAGCACGGGCGAGTACACATGCCGGTAGCCGCCGGCCCGCTCGGCCTCCCGGACGTACTCCTCCAGGGTGTGCCGTACGACGGCCCCGTCCGGGAGCCAGTACGGCAGCCCCGCGCCCATCAGGGGGTCGGTGTCGAACAGGTCGAGCTCTCGGCCGAGGCGGCGGTGGTCGGACATGGCGGTTTCCTCTCGGTGAGAGGGCGAGAGCCACCGGACAGCAGAGAACCCCGGGGCACTCGCCCCGGGGTTCGCGTCAGCTCATGGGTCAGCGCGCCGGGACGTGGTCCGGCGTCGTCGTGGCAGACGGATTGGCGCGCTTCATGGGGACGACGGTAGCGATGGGGAGCGGACGGGCGCCAGGGGTTTTCCACTCCTCGGCACCAACGCCCGTACCCCATCCGGCCCGCCGCGCTGGTGGCCCCTCACCCGCGGTGCTCCCGTGGACACATGAGCCGCCCTCTCCTCGCCCTCCCGCTGGCCGCCCTCCTCGCCACGACCGCCTGCTCCGCCATCGCCACGGACAAGGCGCTCCCCGCCAAGAAGCCCGCCGCGTCCCCCACCACGGCCTCGGCCGCCCCCACCACCGCGCCCCCGTCCCCCGCCACGGCCCCCGCCCTCACCCCGGCCCAGGCCCAGGCCGCCCTGATCACCGACACCGACCTCGGCGAGCCCTGGACCATGACCGAGGGCGCCGCGACCTGGCGGGACGGGCTCCTCAAGGCCACCGCGAACGCACCCGACTGCCAGCGGTTGCTGGACACCCTCTACACCGAGAAGTTCTTCGGCGCGGACGCCCAGGTACGGGCGAGGACGGGTCTGGACGACACCTGGAACGACGCCCAGCTGCACCATCAGGTCGTCGCCGACCGCCCCGCGGACGTGGACAAGTCGCTGGCCTGGCTGAAGACCCTGCCCAAGAAGTGCGGGCGGTTCACGGCCGCCACCGCCACCGGCGCCGTCCAGAACGCCGAGGTCACCGAGGTGCAGCTGGAGAAGTCGGGGGACGCCCGGCAGGGTCTGCGGCTCACCCTGAACGGCGAGAGCGCGGACGGCGAGGAGACCACGCTCACCCTGGACCTCGCCGCCGTCCGCGTCGGCGACGACACGATCGTCCTCACCAACGGCGGCCTGGGCGACGTGTACGCCGAGATCACCCGGGCGGTCGCGGAACTGGGCGTCAAGCGTCTGACGGACGTACGCAAGCAGGCCCGCGCCGAGGTCTGAGCAGGTCGGACGGAGCCGGCCGCGCCCTGAAGGGGCGCGGGGCTGTGCCCATGGGCGGCTGCCGCCGGCCCAGCACGACCGGCCGGGCACGGGCGTGCTCAGTCGCGTTCGAACCTCTTCCGGTGCGACACCACGGCGTGCGCCACCTCCACAGCGGTGCGGTCGTGCGCGAAGGCGTGGGCACGCAGCCGGGCCAGCGCCTCGTCCGCGCCGACCCCGAGCTGCGCCATGATCATTCCGATGGCCTGGTAGACCTGGTCGTGATCGGTGGCCAGGCCACCCAGCCACGGTTCTTCGCCCTGGGTTCCGCTGTCCTCCGCATGGGGCAGCGCCATCAGCGCGACGGTCACCACACCGGCCACCAGTCGCGCGGTGCGCAGCTCGCGGGCGCTGAGCTCGCCGGGGGTGTCGCGGTAGAGGTCGAGGGTGCCCACGCACACGGCGTCGTTGCCCAGTGGGATCGAGTACACCGCCTGCACCCCGGCGGCCGTCGCCTGCTGGGCGAAGACCGGCCAGCGGTCGGGGTCCCGGCCGTCGGTGAGGTCGGCGGCGAGCACGGGGGCGCCGAGCCGGGCCGCGTGCCGACAGGGACCGTCGCCCAGGGTGGCCTGGATCTCCCCGACATGAGCCGCCTGCTCGTTGCTCGCGCTCAGCTGGACGGGTATCCCGTTGGCGGACAGCGACACGCTCGCGCCGGTCACCGGCAGCAGCTCGACCGCGACCACGCACAGTCGGTGGGGCATCTCGCCGGGTCCCGCTCCCCGGACCCCCTCGGCGATCACATCGATGGCACGCACCCGGTCGCGGTCGCGCTCCGCGTCCCGTGCGAGCCTTCCGGGGTCACTGCCCGACGCCCCGTACGGACCGCGGTCGTCGCCGGATGCTCCGTGGCGGTCGTCCCTGGGGCCCACGGCCCCCGCCTCCTTCGCTCGGCGTGGCCAGTCGTCATCCATGGGCTCGGCGCGGATTCACCCGGAGCAGTAGCCGTGACCGGTGGTCCGCCCCTTCCACGCGAACCCCGATTACCCCTCGCCCGTCAGACGAAACGCGTCCGCCCGCCCGTCGCCCGGCGGAGTCCCCCGAGGCCTCGGGGGGCGCGGGGAAGGCGGCCGCCCGGTGACGTTCTCGACGATGTCGCGGGCGAGGTCGCGCAGCTTGACGTTGCGGTTCTGCGAGGCGCGGCTGAGGATTTCGAAGGCCCGCTCGCCGGAGCAGCGCTGCTGGGCCATGAGGATGCCGAGGGCCTGGTCGATGACGGTGCGTGAGGCGATCGCGTGCTGGAGGTCCAGGCTGAACTGGAGCTGTCCGGAGATCTTCAGGGCGACGCCCAGCGCGCCGGAGGCGTGCCCGGCGAAGACGGCGGCCTCCTCCCGCACCTGGTGGGTGAAGCTGCCCGGCTCGGTGGAGTACAGGTTCATGACGCCGGCGATGCGCTGGCGGGGCGGCACCAGGGGCAGCGCGAGCATGCTGCGCACACCGCAGTCACGGGCGAGGCCGGGGAAGACACCGAACCGCTGCTCGTCATGGATGTCGTCGACATGGCGCGGGCTGCCCGTCCGCAGCGTCTCGAGGCAGGGGCCGTCACCCGCCTCGTACTGCCGCCGGTCGAAGCGGTCCACGGCCTTGTCGCTGGCGGCCGCCGTGTAGGGGTTGCTGCTGCCCTCGACGCCGAGGGTGATCGAGCAGTGCGCCGGCACGGGAAGGGCGCTCGCGGCCAGGTTGACGAGTTCCGCCAGGAACTCCTCCAGCCGGTCGGCCTCCAGCAGCAGTGTCTGCATCCGGGCCAGCAACAGCTCACCGCGCGCCGGTCCGGCGGGATGTGTGTCCGTCACGACGAACCTCCATCGTGCGAGAAACCGGGCTCCGGTCCTCGGGTACCCCGCTGCGGCGGAGCATGGCGGATTCCTGCGGCACGAGGGCCCAGGAGCGGCCTTCACAATCCGCGGGCGAGTCGCTACCTTCGGTTGTGGCGAGTCAGGAAGCGGCCGCCCACGTGGTGCATCCGTGCCGGAGCCGCTCATGTCCCTGCCCGTCGTGACCGCGACCACGCGTGCCGCCCGCCGGCGGACGCAGTCCGGACCATGAGACCCCGGTCCGCGTCCCCGTGCCCGCGACGCCGACGCGGAGCGTCTCCCGCCGCTCCGCGCGGGAACGGGGATCACCGGCGAGGGCCACGCAGGGGAGCCGTGCGTCCTCGCGGAGGGAGCGGCCATCAGGACGGTGGCCGCTCCCTCACCCTCACCTCTTCTCGTACGGATCCGCCGGCTGCTTCATCCGCTTCACCGACGCCGCGTCCAGCACCGGCGGCCACGCCCCGTCCGTGCCGAGCTTCCCCTTGGGGTGCCAGGTGCCGGTGACGGTGACCCAGGTGTCGGCGGGCAGCGCGTCGGCGCCGCGGATCTCGACCTTGCTGGTGGTGGCGTCGGCGGCACAGCAGGAGACGAGGAGCCGGGTGACGTACCAGGTCCCGTCGTCGCCGTGGGTCACGAACCCGGTCATCCGCACGGTACGGCCCTTCAGTGACCGCCCGCTGTCGTAGATCGCCCGTGAGGAGAACTCCCCCACGCCGAGCTCCACCGGGTCCCCGGCGGGCAGCGCCGGAAAGACCCCGACGCCCTGCGCCGCCCGCTGGGCCGCCTCACGCTCGGCGCTGTAGGAGCCGAGTGCCGGGGGCGGGAAGAGCAGCAGGGCGAGAGCGGGGAGGGTCAGGAGCCAGGCCACACGGGGGCCGTGGTGGGCGTGGTCGTGGTGGTCGCCGTCGTCGTCATGGCCATCGTCGTCATGGCCGTCGTCCGCGGAGCGTCGTACGACCGCCATGGCGATCCCCAGCAGTACGAGCGCCGCACCCGAGACCACCAGATACGGCCTCAGCCCCGCCTGCACATACCGCAGATACAGCGCGCTGAACGCCGAGATCCGCAGGATCGCCGCCCCGACGAGCACCAGCAGCAGGGCCGGCCCGTACCGCCTCACAGCAGCCACCACCCCACGAGCACACTGCTCACCACGGCCACCACCCACGTCACGGCGGAGAACCGCACCGCGAAGGCCCGCCCGAACGTGCCCGCCTGCAACGCGATCAGCTTCAGGTCGACCATCGGCCCCACCACCATGAACGCGAGCCGCGCGGTGGGCGAGAACCCGCTCAGCGAGGCCGCGACGAACGCGTCGGCCTCGCTGCACACGCACAGCACGACCGCGAGGACGGCCAGCAGCAGCACCGACAGCCAGGCGGAGCCGGTGAAGACGTCCAGCACGGAGCGGGGGACGACGATGTTGAAGGTGGCGGCGGCCGCCGCGCCGAGCACGAGGAACCCGCCCGCGTGCAGGAAGTCGTGCTGGAGCCCGGCGCCGAAGGCCTTGATCCCCCGGGCCTCGGGAGCGTGCCGCTGGGGCAGCCGCAGCCACGCCTCCTTCCCGAACCGCGCCCACAGCCACCCCATCACCACGGCCGTCGCCAGCGAGGCGACGAGCCGGCCCAGCACCATCTCCGGCTGGGCGGGGAAGGCGATCGACGTGGCGACGAGCACGACGGGGTTGATCGCGGGCGCGGAGAGCAGGAAGGCGAGGGCGGCGGCGGGCGCGACCCCGCGCCGCATCAGGCTCCCGGCCACGGGCACGGAGGCGCACTCACAACCGGGCAGTACGACCCCGGCGGCCCCGGCGATCGGCACGGCGAGGGCCTGGTTGCGGGGCAGCAGCCGGGTGAAGACCCGCTCGGGCACGAACGCGCCGATGGCCGCCGAGACGACGGTCCCCAGCAGCAGGAACGGCACTCCCTGGACGGTGATCGCCGTGAAGACGGTCCACCAGGCGGCGACGGGCGGGGTGTAGAGATCGAGGGCGAGAGTGGGCCCGAGCACGGAGACGACGGTCGCGATGGCGAGCAGCGCGGTCCCGCCGAGGACGGCGTACACGAGCGCGCGCACGACGAACCGCAGCCCGTCGACCACACTCCGCTGGTTCTCCACACCTGCCCTCTCGTCCCCGCGCAGGCTAACCGGTGGGGCCTGTGCGCAGGATCGGGACGGTCATAGAGGAGGCTGTGCGGGTGCGGGCCCGAGGGTGGTGGTGCCGGGGGCCGTACGGTGTCCGAGGCCCGTCCGGTAGGCGTCGAGGGCCGCCTCCACCCGCCCTTCCCTGCGCAGCAGGTCCCCCAGCAGCCGGCACAGGTCGGCCAGGTCACCGGCGGCCCCCGCCCGTTCCAGCAGGCTCAGCGCCCGCACGTAGTGCTCCTCGGCGGCCTCCGGGTCACGGGCGTCCTCGGCGATGATGCCGAGCAGCCGGTGCGCGGCGGCGGAGTGGACGGCGCCGCGCTCCGAGGACAGGTCCCCGAGCACGTCCTGGAGCAGGGCGGCGGCCTCGCCGGACTTGCCGCGCCGGTGCAGTACGTCGGCCAGCTCGACGGCGGCCTGGCTGCTGTAGAGGGCGGCACGCGAGGCGGAGAGCATGGTGAGGGCCTGCCTCAGCTCGTCCTCGGCGCGCTCCAGTTCGTTGTTCTGCGCGTACACGTACCCGCGCATCCAGTGGCAGTTGGCCAGCTCGGTGCGGAGCTGGAGCTGCCGGTACAGCTCGGCCGCCTTCGCGAGCGAGGCGTCGGCCTCGGCGACCCGGCCCTCGGCGATGAGGGTGCGGGCGACCGACCGGTGCATGCGGGCCACCAGGGCGGGATCGCCGGCCTGCGGGGCGAGGGCGAGCGCGAACTCGGCGGCCTGGGCGGCGCGGGCGTGGGCGCCCATGTCCATGTAGGGCCCGATGATGCTGGCGTAGAGGAGGAGCAGCGCGTCGGGATCGTGCAGTCCGCCGCGGTTGAGCTCGTCGAGGGTGGACTCCAGGAGGTAGACGGCGTAGCGGAGTTCACCGGCGAGGTAGTGGGCCAGGGCGCGACCGCGCAGGGCGGGGACGCGGGCGGGCAGGGGAGCGTCGGCCAGCGTCTGCTCGGCCCGCTCGAAGTACTGCCGTCCTTCGACGAGCTCACCGGTCTCGACGGCGCACTCCCCGAGTCCGAGAAGGGCGGCGGCCCGTACCTCGGCGATCCGCAGGGCGTCCGCCTCCGCCAGCAGTGCGGCGTACTGCCGGCCGGCCTCCTCGGCCTCGCCGGTGGCGAGGACGCGCTGGGCCTCGACGATCCGCAGCCGCAGATCGGTGACGAGATGGGCGGGCCGCCCGGTGGCGAGCTCGTCGAACTCGACGCCGAGCCGCTCGGCGAGATGCCGCAGGGCCTGATCGGAGGGCCGGACGCGGCCCGCCTCCAGCGTGGAGACATAGGCGGCGGTGTAGGCGGGTTCGGCGACCTGCCGCTGGGTGAGGCCCCGTTCGACGCGCAGCTGCTGGACCCTTCGCCCGATGGTCTCCGGATCGTCACGTTCCACCATGAGCCAACTCCCCCTGCGCCTCTTGCCGTTGGGCAACGCCGGGCTCTAGGTTAAACGGCGTATTAAGCCTGCTTAATGCGTTGCTGCTGTTGTTGCTGTTGCATCTGTCGTCACTGCGAGGTCGTCGTGCTCGAACGCACCAGCACCACCGAGCGTTTCGTGAGGAGCGCCATCGCCGCCGTGGTCGCGGTGGCGGCCCTGGTCCTGGCGGCCAACGCGGGTCCGGCGAAGGCCACGGAGGGCCATCGGGCCGACCATGTGGAGCGGGTGGAGCAGGTCGGGCACGCCGAGCGGGGCTAGGTCCGGGGCTGCGGTCCCGGATCACGTCGGACGTGCCGCCGCCCCGGCCGAGGGGGAGTCGGACCGGGGCGGCAACGCGTCGATGGTCACGGGGCCGGAGGTTGATCGGCCAGGCCTCCGGCTCGTCCGCCGCCGGGGCCGGCAGATGGGCGTACGTGGTGGCGGGCCGGTCCCCGGGGGTCGGCACCCGCAGCACCGCCGGGCTGCCCCGGTCAGTTCCTCCACCAGCCGGTCCGGCCGAAGAGCGGACCCCGGTCGGCCGGCTCGAACCGGGTCAGGCCCCGGTACGGCGGCGCCACGCCCCAGTCGTCCTCGCGGGCCCCGCCACCTCCGCCTCGGCGTCCTTCCAGAAGCAGGGCGAGGGGAAGCCGCGCTATCCGGCCGGGCCTGAGGCAACGCCACCTTCCAGATCGGCAGGAACTTCCTCAGCAAGGTCAACAAGGCCCGGCCCTCGGCGGTCCCCGCCTTCTGACGCATGCTCCCGTACCGCGGCCGTCGACGCGCACTCAACCTTCTGCGTCGGCGGCCGCTTCCCTCTCAGAACTGTCGAGCAGAGCTGTCGAGCCGTCAGAGCTGGAACTCCGCGGGGTTCAGCCCCAGTGCCGCGCATGCCTCCTGGAGGACCATCTGCTCCGCCTGGGAGAAGTGCCCGTCGGCACCGGCGATGACGATGCCGGTCTGGATCACGGCCCGGGCCTCGGTCGGCTTCTTGGCGGCCTTGGCGATGTCCTGCATCGCCTCGGCCTTCCCCTGCGGGAAGTTACGGGTGAGCTGCTCCACGTGCTTGTGGAAGCGCTGGCGCAGCTGCTCCGGCGGGAAGTTCTGCAGCACCTCGTTGCTGAGGATCATCTGCTCCATCTGCTGCATCTCGGACGCGTCCACCTGACCGTCGGCAGCCGCGACCAGCGCGCACATCGCCATGCTCGCGTCCCGGTACGCACCGCTCTTCAGCTCGGTCTTGATCGAGCCGAGCTGGTTCTTCAGCAGGCCGACCAGCTGGGCGCGGGATCCACTGCCCGATCCACCGTGCGAGCCTGAGCGCGAACCGGTCTGCGAGCCGTGTCCCCCGGTCGTGCCGCGCCCGCCCTGTGCCTGCTGCTGCAAGCTCTTGGCCTGGTCCTTGAGCCGGTCGAACAGTGCCATTGCCGTCACCTCGGTACTCGTCTGATCGATCTCACCCCGGAAACGGCCCCGCCCCCGAAAAGGTTCCACGACGGGTCCCCGGCATAGATTGCCCTCCATGACCTCCACCGCCGCCCGTACCGCGCTGGACCTCACCGCCGACCTCCCGGTCCCGGACCTGGAGGACCTCTACCGGGACCTGCACCGCCACCCCGAACTCTCCGGCCAGGAACACCGCACGGCCGCGCGGTTCGCCGAGCGGCTGAAGACGGCGGGGTACGACACCGCCGAGGGCATCGGCGGCACCGGAGTCGCCGGGGTGCTGCGCAACGGGGACGGACCCGTGGTCCTGCTGCGCGCCGACATGGACGCGCTGCCGGTCCAGGAGGAGACCGGACTGCCGTACGCCTCCGGGACCCCCGGTGTGATGCACGCCTGCGGGCACGACCTGCACGTGACCTGGCTGACCGGCGCGGCCCAGGCGCTGGCGGCGGGGCGGGACGCCTGGTCCGGGACGCTGGTGGTGGTCGGGCAGCCCGCCGAGGAGAGCGGCGGCGGGGCGGCGGCGATGGTGGCGGACGGGCTGTACGCGCGCGTGCCGCGCCCCGACGTACTGCTCGGGCAGCATGCGGTGCCGGGGCCCGTGGGCCTGTATCCGCACGTTCCCGGGCTGATCATGTCGGCCACCACCGACGTCGGCATCGTGGTGCACGGGCGGGGCGGGCACGGGTCGCGCCCGGAGACGACCGTGGATCCGGTGGTGACGGCGGCGTACATCGTCACCCGGCTGCAGACCGTGGTGAGCCGGGAGGTGGCGCCCCGCGAGTCCGCGGTGCTGACGGTCGGGCGGATCGAGGCGGGCACGGCGGCCAACATCATCCCGTCCACCGCCCGGATCTCCCTCAACCTGCGCACCCAGTCGGAGGCGGTACGCGACCGGATGATCGCCGCGATCCGCCGGATCGCCGAGGGCGAGTGCCTGGCCGCGGGGTGCCCGCGCGAGCCGGAGGTGACACTGGGCGGGTCCTACCCGTTGACCGTGAACGACGCGGAGACCGACCGCCGGGTCGCCGACGTGCACCGCGAGGTGTTCGGCGAGGGCACGGTGCTCGATCCCGGCCCGGCGATGGGCAGCGAGGACTTCTCCCGGCTGGCCGCGGACGGACAGCCGTACGCCTACTGGTTCGTGACGACCACCCCGGCCGAGATCTGGGACGCGGCGCCCGGCGGCGACGACCTGCTTGCCCGCCTGGACGCGCTGCCGAGCAACCACAGCCCGCACTTCGCGCCGGATCTGTCAGTGGTGGGGCCGGGGGTGCGGACGCTGGTGGCGGGCGCGCTCAGCTACCTAGTCCGGTAGGGCCTTCTTCAGTGCGGCGTCCAGCGCGGCCGCCAACTCCGCGTCCCCCGGCGGGCTGTCTCCGAGCAGCGGGCCCAGCTGTGCCGTGAAGGTCTGGGTGAAGGCTCCGTAGAGCGGGGTGCGCGGACGCTGGACCGCGTCCTGGAGAGCGGGAAGCAGAATGCCGCGGGCGTAGCGGGGGCGGCCCTCGCCGTCGCGGGGCATGCGGTCGGCCCGCTCGCCGGTGGGGGAGGTGGAGGGGGCCGTGGGGGTGAGGGGGCAGCGGACGTCCTTGGTGTAGGCCGAGATACGGGTCGCCGCGAACCCCGCGTCCAGCAGGCAGCGTTCGCTCTCCTGGCCGGTGAGGTACCTGATCAGCTCGGTCGCCTTCCGCGCCCGTCGCGAGCTCTCGGTCACCGCGAGGTTCTGGCCGCCGAGCACCGCCCGGCCGGGGAGCGGGGCGACGCCCAGCTGTGTCTCGTCGAAGGACTGGTGGAGGGTGCGGTAGGCGTACGGCCAGTGGCGCAGGAACGCGGTGCGGCCGTCGGCGAAGTCGCTCAGCGTGCCGGCCTCGTCGGAGTGGACGGCGCCCTGGAGGGTGTACGGGGACTCGGTACGGCGGCGCAGTTCGGCGACACCGGCGGTCAGCTGGGCGATGTCGGCGTCGTAGTGGCCGTCGGTGCCGGTGAAGTGGAAGTCCTCCGTCGCCGACGCGAACGCCTCGACCGCGTTGACGGTACGGCCCTCGTAGGGGGCGAGCTGAGTGGTCCAGCCCTTCTGGTAGGCGCCCACGGCGGGGTGCTCGTCGATCTCCTCGATCAGGTCCTCCAGCTGCCCCCAGTCGAGGCCCGCGCTCAGGTCGGTCTGCTGGACACCGGCCGCCTCGAGCAGATCGCGGCGGTAGTAGAGCAGCCCGACGTCACTGTTGAACGGCACCGCGTACACCTTGTCGCCCCAACGGGCCGTATCCGCGACGGACTCGATGTGATCGCGGTTTAGCACTCCCCGGGGCAGCGGGCGGATCAGCCCGGCCGCGGCGAACTCCGGTACCCATGTCACATCGAGGTTGACGACGTCGTAGACCGCGCTGCCGGACTGCAGGGCGCCGAGCAGCTGGCTGCGCTGCTCGTCGGCGCTGCCCGGCAGCTCGACGAGCCGGGCACGGTACCCGGAGTTCGTCTTCTTCTCCTGCTCGTTCCACTCGTCGATCAGCTGCTGCCTAATCCCGTTCTGCCCGGTCACGTCCCGCCCCCCGGCGACCACGATGTCCCCGGCCACGTCGGGAGAGGGAGCGGCGGGGGTGCCGGAGCCGCCGGTGCAGGCGGTGACGGCCAGCAACAGGGCAGCGATGAGCAGTCGGGATCCTCGGCCCATCAGTCCTCCCCCGTTCCGGTGCGGGCCACCTCGTCGGTCAGGGCCGCGCCGAGGTCGTCGCCGGCGTCCAGGCAGCGGCCGCCGCTCGCGGTGGCGATACGGGCCGCCGGTTCGGTGCGGTCGCAGCCGGCGGAGTCCAGGGAGACCGTGGCCACCGGGATCTTCGCCGAGCGGGCGCGGGTCAGGACGTCGTCGAGGTTGCCGGCGGTCAGCGCGGTGTCGTCCTCGCCGTCGGTGATGTGGACGATGAGCTGGGGGCGGTCGTCGGCGGTGCCGCGTTCCGCCATCTCGTCGAGCGCGGCGAGCAGCGCGGCGTGCGGGTCGGCCTGGGCGTCGCGGACGTCGGCGCGGGTGTCGACGGCGCGTTCGGCCTCCTTGCGGGTGTGCGGGCCGAAGGGGAGCACGGTCTCGTACGGGCGGTCGCCGGAGGTTCCCGAGACGCCCCACACCGCGTACTCGTCCTGCGCGCCGAGCCCGCCCAGGGACTGCTTCAGCAGACCGGGGCCACCGCTCGGGCCCTCCCACAGGCCGGCCATCGAACCGGAGCTGTCGAGGAGATAGAGGACCCGGCCGGGGCCGTGCGCGGCGCGGTACCGGTCGAGGACCCTCGTCATCTCGCCCCCGCCCGCGGACTCGTCGAGCGGTTCCGGATCGGGCAGCACACCGGTGGCGAGCGGCGGTTGCAGTTCCCCGTCCGTGGAGCGGAAGCCGTCCCCGGCGAACACCGCCCGCCCCCCTTCCCCGGTCAGCCACTCCCGGAAGTCCCCGGCGGCCCGGTCGCGCGCGGACTCGTCGCGGTCGGCGCCCTCCCAGCGCACCCGGACGAAAGTCGGTTGCACACCGGGCACGTCGTTCGGGTACTGGGCCGTGCGCGGGATACGTGTCGTACGTTCGCAGGCGACGCCGCTGCGCAGCAGGAACTCCGGTACGAGGGCCGCCGTACGGTTGTCCACGTCGTCGTCGGCGGGCAGCGTGCACAGCAGGTCGGCGGCAGTCGGGGCGGGTGGCCCCGGCTGGGCGACCTTCTGCTCGGCGCCGGCCGCGTCGGCGTTCGCGGTGTACAGGCCGACCGTGGCGAGCAGTGCCGCGTCGGCGAACTCCGGGTCGGGACGGCGTACCGCGGCCTTCTCGTCGCGCACCCGCAGATGGTCGATCATCCGGGACAGGGACAGGCCGACCCGGTCCCCCAGGGACTTCGCGGCGATCCGCTCCGGTACCGCGAGCACGACCGGCGAGTGCGCGAAGGGCTCCTCGTCCGGCTCCAGTTCGGCCACGGCGTCGGTGTCCTGGAGTACATCGACCCGGGCGGCGTCGGCGGGGGAGGCCGGGATCCACACATCCGGCTGCGGGCCGACGTCCCGCTGCGGGTTGGACTCCTCGTCACGTGGCTCCTGCCAGGCCACCGAGTCCTGGCCGAGCGCGGCGACCGTGTCGGCGGAACCCGCGCTGTAGACGGTGATCCCGCTGCGCCGGCAGCCGTCGCCGGTGGTGTTGGCGTCCGACGTCAGATACGCGTCGGCCGCCGCGGTGACCGTCGGCGCGAGATCGGGGTCGGTCAGGACGCGCAGTTCCAGGGGCGGGGCGCAGGGGTCGCTGTCGGAGGTCAGGGCGACGATGCCGTAGGAGCCCAGACCGATCGCGGCGAGGGCGAGCAGGGCGGTGAGGCGGGTGGGGCCCACCGCGTGCAGCAGGCCGGGGAGTCGGGAGCGGCGCAGCCGGGCGGCGACGGTGTCGGCCCAGGTGCCGAGGAGTGCGAGGAAGGCGGTCAGGGGACGCCGGGGCGGCACGGGTGGCGGGGGCGGCGGCGGGGGCGGCGGCGGGGGCGGCTTCACCCCGGGGGCCGACAGCAGGACGTCCTCGTCGGGCTCGGATCTGCTCTGCGGCTCCCACGGATCGCCCCGCACGGTCTCGTACCCGTCGGCGGCCATCCGGGCCCGTAACGCGTCCGACAGCTCCCGGAACCCCAGCTCGCCGCCCTCGTCCAGGATCTGTACGAGCTCGCCGGTGAACGGCGTCGGTGTGCCCGGATCGCCCGCGTCGACCCGGTGGTTGGCCTGCACGCTCATCAGCAGCAGCACCCGGCGCTTGCTCTCGAACCGCTCCCACAGCCAGGCCGCGTTGCCCGCGAAGCAGCAGTCGAGGATCACCACGACCCGCTCGGCCGGGCTGCCCGCGAGCACCGTCAGCACGGTGGTGAACATCTCCGCGCCCGGGAACACCGCGTGCCGCCCCGGGACCACGCGCGCGTTGTGCATCTGCAGGAACAGCTCGTCGCCCGCGCTCGGGATGGCCCCGTGCCCGGCGAAGTACAGCAGGAGCAGGCCCTCGGCCTCGCCCGCGGCGGTGTGCAGGGCCCGGTTGAACTCGTCCTGGGACGGCGAGCGGGAGACGACGACGTCGTGCTCGTCGAACACCCGGCCACGCAGCAGCGCGTCCCGCAGCCGGTTCACGTCGTGCTTGACGGCCGGCAGGTCGCCGGGCACCCCGTGCGGCGGCTCCGTGAACTCGTACTCGGAGACACCCACCAGCAGCGCCCGGTTGGCCCGTCCTCGCGGGTCGAAGCGGGTCACCGGCCTACCTGTCGTCGTGGAGGTCCACGATGTCGACGCGGCCCGTGGGCGGATCCCCGTTCTCCACGCCCCGGCGGACGTCCCGCCACTCCTCCACGGATCGTTTGACGTACTCCAGCAGCTCCTTGAAGAGCGCGGCCCCGGCGCCGCCCGCCATCGCCACGACGATGTCCATGCCGATGCCCATCGGCGCGCCGGACTCGTCGGTCCGCGGCCGCTCCAGGATCTGCAGCTCGCCGGCCCGCACCCGCTCGTCGAGCCGCTGCTCCCGCTCCAGCCACTTGCGCAGGGCGTCGATGTCGCTCTCGCTCGCGGTCCCGTCCAGCCGTACGCGTATGCCTTGGTCGGCCACTCCATCCCCCTCAGCCATAACTCACCATCATGGCAGCGGAGTTGTGTGCACGGGAGGGTTAGTACGAGACCCCTGTGCCGACGTTGTCAGTGGCATGACTTACTCTTCGCTCACTCGCCACACGCGGAGCACAGGCCCCACACAAAGGGGCCGGCCGTCTGTGGCACTCCTTCACGTTTTCGTTCCGGGGGGTTCGAGATCAGCGTGCGCAGACGCACCCTTACGACCGCCACCGCACTGGCGGTCCTCCTCAGCTCGGCGGCGCTCGCCGCCACGCCCGCCGTCGCCGACACCGTCAGGTCCGTCGCGGTCGACGAGCCGTACGACACCGTCGTGGACGACGTCCACCAGCGGATCTACATCAGCGACCGGTATCTGAACCAGATCGTCGTCACCGACACCACCGGCCGGGTCCTCACCAAGCTCACCGGCCTGTCGCAGGTCCTGGACCTGGAACTGAGCCCGGACTCCGGCACGTTGTACGCCGCGCTCTACGGCGCCGACAAGATCGTCGCGTTCGACACCGCGACGCTCACCCGGACCGCCGAGTACCCGACGGGCGACAGGACGATCCCCTCCCGGCTCGCCTACGCCGACGGCAGGCTGTGGTTCGGCTACGGCGACCAGTGGGACTCCGGGCTCGGCGTCCTCGACCTGACCGCCGAGACCCCGACGGTCACCCTCGATCTGGCGGGCGCCCACGACTTCGCGTCCCCGCCCAAGCTCTACGCCGACCCCGACAACCCGGGCACGCTCCTCGCCCTCGACGCGGGCATCAGTTCCGGCCCGATCGTCGTCTACGACGTCTCCACGGCCACCCCGACGATCCGGGTGACCGAGGACAAGGGCGGCTTCTACAAGGACGCGGCGCTGACCGCGGACGGGCAGAACGTCGTCGTGGCCGGTCCCGGCACCCGGGCACTGACCGAGTACCGGCTCTCCGACCTGTCGGTGGTGCGCACCTACCCCGTCGCCGACCAGCCCGAGACGGTCTCGGTCGCCCCGGACGGCACGGTCGCGGCCACCGTCCTGGACACCGACGACAAGGGCGACACCTACGTCTTCCCGACGGACGCGGCCAAGCCCGCCAGCGTGCGCAACCTGTCGCACGACTGGATGCCGTGGGGCGGTCACTCGACGGCCTGGTCGGCGGACGGCTCCCGGCTGTTCGTGATGACCGACACCTACTACACGACCCAGTTCCACGCGGTCACCGAGCCCCGCAAGTACGTCGGCACCCTGACGGTCAGCGCCCCCGCCACCGCGGAGCGCGCCAAGACCCTCACCGTCACCGGCAAGCTCACCTCCACGCTGGCGCTGCCCGCCGGTACGCCGATCACCGTCACGCGCACCGACCTGGACTCCCCGAACGGCAAGTCGCTGGGCACCAAGACCCTCGGCACGGGCGGCAAGTACTCCTTCACGGACAAGCCGCCGGCCGGCAGCAAGGTCAAGTACACGGTGACGTACGCGGGCGACGCCGAGCACACCGCGGTGTCCGCCTCCGACACCGTCGAGGTCTCCCGTGCCAAGCCGACCCTGACGCTGAACAACAACGGCAAGGTCTACTCGTACGGCAAGGACGTCAAGTTCACCGCGCACCTCGGTACGACGTACAAGAACCGCAAGGTGGAGATCTGGGCCGACCCGTTCGGCGGGGACAAGGCCAACAAGCTGGTGAAGTCCGCCACGGTCAACTCCAGCGGCAACCTGTCCGTCACCCTCGACCTGAAGCGGGACACCAAGGTCACGGCGAAGTTCCTGGGCGACTCCCGGTACGCGCCGAAGACGGTGTCGAGCACGGTCGGCGCCAAGGTGAAGGTGTCGACGGCCGTCAGCAAGCACTACAAGACGAAGTACACGTGGGGTCACACCTACTACTACTTCAAGAAGTCCAAGAACCCGGTGTTCACGACCACGATGACGGCGTACCCGGGCCGCAAGCAGCGGATGGAGTTCGAGTTCTACTACGACGGCACGTGGTACGACCTCGGCTCGGAGTACTTCGCGCTCGGTTCCGCGGGCATCTCGAAGGTGGAGCTCACCGGTGAGCACGAGACGGGCTACCGGATGCGCGTCCGCTCCTCGTACATCAACTCCTCGTCGGGCGACACCGTGAACTCGACGACGCACGGCGCGTGGAAGTACTTCATCTTCACGAGCTGATCGTCTGAAGGCGGCCCAGCTGCCTGTGCACATGGTCCAGGGCGCCCTCGCGGCGTCCTGGCACCCGCGCCCTCAGGCCGGCCAGCGCGGGCCCTAGTTCCCGGGCCCGCGCCGGGTCGTCGATCCGCCCCCACTGATGGTGGGCCCGGTCGGCGGCGGCCTCCACGGCGGGCGCGTCCGGGGCCTGCCCGGCGGCCAGCCGCGCGGTGGCCACGGACAGCCAGGCCCGGCAGCTGCGCGCCGGGTCCCCGGCGAACATCGCCAGATCCGCCCGGACCTCGGTCCAGTGCAGCGCCTCCTCGGAGGCCGGCCCGTGCGCGCGTACGGCGGTCAGCTCATGGTGCGCGGCCAGTGAGTCGGCGTCCCCGTGCCGCCGGGCCGCGACGGCGGCCGAGATCAGCACGTGCGGGTCGCCCGCCGTGGGCCCCTGCGCGCTCAGGACGTACCCCACGCCCTCCTGCGGGGTCCGGGTCAGCGCCTGCTGGTGCAACTGCTCCAGCGGGGGCCGGTGCCCACTGCGCAGGATCGTCGCCACGGCCTTCATGTACGCGGGCGTCGACACCGTGCGCCGGGACGGCGGCGGTGCGATCCGGCCGTAGACGGCGTTGTTGCGGCCCGTGTCCAGGGGGTTGGCCCGCAGCCACTCCCAGGTCTCCGGGTCGGCGTGCAGATCGAGGACGAAGGCCGTCGCGCCGGCCGGGCGCAGCCGCAGCTCCTCCCGGAACCAGTGCCAGGGGAAGGCGGTGTAGCGGACCGTCGAGGGGGTGGTGCGGGCCAGCGCGAGGTGGGGCAGGTGCTGGCGGCGGTCCAACTGGAGCTGGCCGGTGAGGAACACGGTGAGCGGGCCGGGGGCCGCCGCGGCGGCACGCAGCCGCGTCAGGACCGCCTGCGGCTCCAACGGGTCCGCGAGCTCGACCACGTTGGCCGTGTCCGTGCCGGACAGGACGGCGGGCGGTACGGCGGCGAGGACGGGGAGCACGGAGGCCGCGTCGACCAAACACCCCTTGCCCGCCGGTGCGGCGGCCAGCAGCAGCACGGTTCCGGGCATCGGTCCCTCCCCATCCCCCGTCGATCACGTACGGCAGCACCGTAACCGCTGCGGCTGCAAAGGTGGACCTCAGGACTGCAAACGTCCCTTTCCTGACGGACTGCCCACCGGCCGCCGTACCGCGAACACCGTCGTGTCGTCGGCCAGCCGTCCCCCGCAGTGCCGCAGGGTGCCGTCGCGGACGAAGGCGACCAGACGGTGCGGTTCGGCGATGCGCGGATCGGTGGCGACGGCGTCGGTGACCTCGGCGGCGAGCGGGTAGAAGAGGCCGCCGGAGTCACGGGCCTCGGTCACGCCGTCCGTCGTCAGCAGCAGGGTCTCGCCGGGCGCCAGGGGCACCCGCAGCACCGGGGGCGGGCCGCCGGTGGCGAATTCACCGAGTCCGAGCGGGAGGGCCTCGCCGGGCGGCAGGTGCCGTACCCCGGCGGGGCCGACGACCAGCGGGGGTTCGTGGCCGAAGACGACGGCGTCGACCACGCCGGTGTCGTCGTCGGGGAAGCCGAGCAGCACCGCCGTGGCGAAGCGGTTGCCGTCGCCGTCGCCGCGGCCCAGAGCCTTGATGTGGCGGCGGTGCCGCACCATCCGTACCTCCAGCCGGTCCGCGACCGTCGTCAGGTCCGCCTCGTGGTACCCGGCCTCGCGGAACGTACCGAGCAACGCGGCGGCCGCCTCCACCGCGGCGAGGCCCTTGCCCTGGACGTCGCCGACGAGGACCCGGGTGCCGTGCGGACCGGGCTGGATGTCGTAGAAGTCGCCGCCGACCCGGGCCTCGACGTCGGAGGCGAGATAGACCGCCGCGTGCTCCAGGCCGCCCCAGTCCGCGGGCAGGGGGCGCAGCACCGTGCGGCGTGTGGTGTCGGCGACGTCCCGCATGTGCAGCATCAGCCGCTCACCGCGCACCCGGACCGCACAGGCCAGCACGGCGAGGACGCCGCCGATGCCGACGAGGATGAAGTCGGGCAGTCCGCTCTGGTACTGGTTCGGGTACGAGGTGTCCGCGAGGAGATAGTCCAGCAGCGCGAGCACGGCGAAGACCGCTGTGCCCCACACCCCGCAGATCGCGGCGGCGATACCGGGCACCAGCACGACCCAGCTGATCATCCGGAACTCGCCGGCCGAGTTGAAGTCGATCACCGTGATGCCGATGAGCATCAGCAGCGGCGGCACCCAGGCGACGCTGCGGCCGCGGACCCGCAGCAGCTCACCGCGGCTGCGGACGTCGCGCTTCATGCCGTTCAGCGAAGCACGGGGTATCCGCAGTCGCCATCCGGGCGCCGAATACCGCGTTCCGCCGACTTGCCAGGGGCTCCTCCCAGGTGTGCTCTGGAATCCGGGGGCAATCCGGGGGCGAGAGAGAGGAGTCCTCTCATGGCTCATGCGGCACCCGCGTCCGGCGGAGCGAAGCGATATGGGGGTCCCCCCGGCCGAAGGCTGGGGGAGACCCGCGGAACACCTGATGTCTTCAGCGAGCAGGTCCACAGGGTGGCGCGGTACGGGATCCCCGTCGTCCTCGGCCTGGTCTACGGCTACTGGGCCGCGGCCAACCGCCGCGGCGGCGGTGAGATCACCGGCTGGAACATCCTGTTCGGCTTCGTGACCGCGCTCGCGTTCATCGTGCTGTGCATCGCGGTGGCGACGTTCGCGCCGCTGCTCAAGCGCGAGCTGCACTCTCTGGTGAAGTCCGGCTTCGCGGGCGCCGCGGTCGGTTTCCTGTACAGCCAGACCGGCGAGAGCGTGCTGCGGTCCGCGGTCCTGGGACTGGTGGTCACGGCGGGCGTCTTCGGCGTGTTCTTCTACCGCTACTACACGCGCGAGGACGGGGCGGGAAACCGTCTGCGCTGACCCTGGACGACCTGGGCAAAGGGGCCCGGCAGCCGCTGCCGGGCCCCTTCGTCTCCCTCTCTCACCCACCGCCCGGGAAGATGTCCCAGGCGTCCGCCGAGGACCCGGTGACGCTCCAGCTCCACGAGCCGGAGACAGTCCAGGATCCGGACCCCGACGCGCTCCACGAGTCGTTCTCGTACGGGTCGTCCCAGTTCCTCCAGGCCCCGTCCTTCCACTCGGGACACGGATCGGCACAGCTCGGCACCGAGCGACCGCCGGTGTCGACGAAGGCGGCACTGGCCCAGCCCTGGGCGCCTTCGAGCCAGTACCAGTACGGATTGCCGTTGACTCGCTGCCCCTGGACCTTGCAGTCCACGCGATCCTGGCTCCACGGCGAGAGCTGGGTGACGACGGGCGAGTGAGTGGTGGGCGCGGCTCTCACATTGAGGTCGACGCCGGAGACGATGGTGCCCCAGATCGGACCGCCGGATCCGCCGCCGCCATGCCCGTCGGCGTAAGTCGGCGGGGCGGCGGCCGCTGCCGGGGTGCCCGCTGCCGCGACGGCCAGGGTGCCGCCGGTGAGCAGGGCCGCGGCCAGGGTCCGCAGGGCCGGAGTGGTGCGCATAGATCGGCCTCCTTCTCCCCAGATCCAGGAAACACCCGTTCGGGTGAACCCTCCACCGGAGAGCTCGGCCGGGGGTGTCGTCATGCGGCCATATGCAGTCACCCCGGTCGCGCACCCGCCCCCGCCCCCCTTGCCTGGAACCGTGCGCCCACCCCTCCGCAACGCCGTCTCGGCCGCCCTGATCGCCCTGGCCTGTCTGCTCGTGCCGTTCGGGGTGCTCGCGGCCTGGGCGACCTACGGAAGGAATGCCGAGCTCCCCCGGCTCAGGCATCAACTCGCCGACCCCTATGTGCCGTTCGAGGTCGCCGGATTCTGGCTCCCCGTCACCGCGCTGGTCCTCGCCGCCGCCGGTATCACGGTCGCCGCCTGCCGCCGCCGCGCGGTCACGGCGACCTCGCTGGGCACAGCGCTGGGCGGCGCGTTCCTGGGCCTCGCGGTGGCGCTCGGCCGCCATCTGACCCTCTCCGACCTGCACGAGACCCGTCGCCCGGCCGCCGGCGCCATCTACGACGCCCTCACCGCCACCCTGCGCACGGTCTCCTGGCTGCTGGTCGCCCTCGGCCTCACCGCGGCCTGCGCCACCTGGCTCACGGCCGTTTGCGCACGACACCGGCGAGCGTCCGCAGCGCCCGTTCCAGATCCCGCGGTGCGGCCGACGCGAGCCCGAGCCTGACCGCGTCCGGCGTCCGGTTCGGGTCGACGGCGAAGGCGGGCCCCGGCGTCACGGCGATCCCTAGCGCCGCGGCGGCGGCCGTGAAGGTGTCGGCACGCCACGGCGCGGGCAGCTCCCACCAGGCGTAGTAGACCTGCGGATGAGCCCTTACGACGAACCCGTCGAGCTCCTGGGCGACGAGCCGCTGCCGCTCGGCCGCGTCCGCCCGCTTGGCCTCCACCAACCGCTGGACGACCCCCGCCCCGACGAGCCGTACGGCCGCCTCCAGCGCGAACCGTCCCGCGCTCCACCCGCCGGAGCGGATCGCGGCGGCCACGGCGTGGCGGCGGTCGCGCGGTACGACGACGAAGCCGACGGTGAGCCCCGGCGCGACCCGCTTGGACAGGCTGTCGACGACGTGGGTGAGACCGGGCGCGTGGACGGCGAGGGGGTCGGGGGCGTGCGGGTGGAGGAAGGACCAGATGCGGTCCTCGACGACCGGGAGGTTCAGGTCGGCCACGGTGAGCGCGATCTCGCGGCGCCGGTCCCAACTCATCGTCAGGGACGTGGGGTTGTGCAGCGTCGGCTGGAGGTAGAGCGCGGACAGCGGGGCCGTGCGATGGGCGGCGGCGATGGCCTGCGGCAGCGGTCCGTCCTCGTCCACGGCCAGCGGAACCAGGGTGATGCCCAGCCTCGCGGCGATCTCCTTCACCAGGGGATACGTCAGCGACTCCACCCCCACCCGGCCGCCCGGCCGGACCAGGGAGGCGAGGGTGGCGGCGATGGCCTGGCGGGCGTTGCCGGTGAACAGCACCTGGGCCGGGTCGGGGTGCCAGCCGGGGGTCGCGAGGAGTGCGGCCGCCGCCTCGCGCGCCGCCGCGGTGCCGGTGGCGGCGGCCGGGAGGAGCGCCTCGGCGAGGACGTCGGGGCGCAGCAGGGGCTCGAGGACGGGGGCGAGGAGCTCCGACTGGCCCGGCGCGGAAGGGTAGTTGAGCTCCATGTTCACGGGCGCCCGGGTCGCCTGCTCGGTCAGCGCCCGCCCTGCGGGTCCGGCCGGGGCGGCCCGCACGAAGGTGCCGCGTCCGACCTCCCCCACCACCAGTCCCCGCCGTACGAGTTCGCCGTACACCCGCCCCGCCGTCGACCCGGCGATCCCGCGCCGCCGGGCGAACTGCCGTTGCGGCGGCAGTCGTTCACCAGGTTTGAGCCGTCCGGTGGCGATGTCGTCGGCGAGTCGGTCGGCGATGCGCCGGTAGTCGTCCACGGGTCCCCCTCTTGTGTCACTGCTCTTGCGTCACTGCTCTTCGCGTTCCCACGATTGCACCGAGGGCAAAGATCTTATTGCACCGAGGAGTTGGGGCGACCTAGGGTCGACGTCATGGCAACAGTCCCTTTGGTCCTGGTCCACGGCCACCCCTTCGACCACACGATGTGGAACCCGCAGCGCGCGGCCTTCTCCGCCGACCGTCAGGTGATCACCCCCGACCTGCGCGGCTACGGCACCGCACCGCGAGGCCCCGAGGTCACGCGCTTCGAGCAGTTCGCCCAGGACATCCGGGAGCTGCTGGACGAGCTGGACGTGCAGGCGTGCGTGCTGGCCGGCCTCTCCATGGGCGGTCAGATCGTCATGGACTGCTACCGCCAGTTCCCCGAACGCGTCCGGGGGCTGGTCCTCGCCGACACGTTCCCGGCGCCGGAGACACCCGAGGGCGTCGAGGTCCGGCACGCCATGGCGGACCGCCTGCTCCGCGAGGGCATGCGGGGCTACGCCGACGAGGTCCTGGCGAAGATGGTCGCCCCGTACGCGGATGCCGAGGTGAAGACCCACGTCCACCGCATGATGACGGCCACCTCCCCGCAGGGCGCCGCGGCGGCCCTGCGCGCCCGCGCCGGCCGTCCCGACTACCGCGGCCTGCTCACCCGGGTCACGGTCCCCGCCCTGGTCGTCGTGGGGACGGACGACGAGTACACCCCCGTCGCCGACGCGGAGGCGATGCACGCGGCACTGCCCTCCTCGCAGCTGCGGGTGATCGAGGGCGCCGCCCATATGCCGAACCTGGAGCGGCCGGCGGAGTTCAACGAGGCGTTGGGGGCGTTCCTGGCGAAGGTGGACGCGTCCTCATAGGCTCGGAGCGGTGAGCAGCCCCGAGGAACGGCCCGTACGACGAGAACGCCGAGCACGACAGAAGTTCGGCATCCGGATGGCCGCCGTGCTGTTCGTCGTCGTCAGTGTCGTCATGGGGTGCCGGCTCGCCGACGTCGACGGGATCACGCCCGTCCCCCAGTTCCTCGCCTTCCTGCCCTGGCTGGTGGCGCCCACCGCGGTCGGCCTCGCCCTCGTGCTGCTCGCCCGCTGGTGGCCCGGCGTGGTGTGGAGTGTCGTCCTGCTCGGGCTGCTGGCCTGGTTCATCGAGCCGTACGGCAAGAGCACCGAGCCGGGCGGGCCCGCGGTCGCCTCCTTCCGGGTGCTGACCTCGAACGTGGAGTTCGGGCAGGCCACCGGGGCGCTGATCGACGCCGTACGGCGGGAGAAGCCGGACCTGGTGTTCGTGCAGGAGTGTGAGTACGTCTGCGACGCCGAGCTGAAGCGGACCCTGGGCGGCGCCTATCCGCACCGGCAGGCCGTCGAGGGCGGCGGCTCCGCGGGGTCCGTCGTCCTCAGCCGCTTTCCGCTGAAGGCCACCGATCCGATCCCCGGCACGATGGGGATGCCCGGGGCCGTCGCCGATGTGCGCGGGCATGCCGTACGGCTTCAGCTCGCGCACCCGATGCCGCCGCTGCCCGGGCAGGTGGACGTGTGGCGGCGTGAGCTGGGCGCACTGCGGGACTTCGCGGCGGAGCAGACGGGCGGGACGACCCTGCTGGCGGGCGACTTCAACGCCTCCCAGGACCACGCCGCCTTCCGCCGCATCCTCGACACCGGGCTGCGCGACGCCGCCCGGCTCGCCGGCGACGACCGCGCACCGAGCTGGCCGGCCCGGACCGCGCCGACGCTCGGGGCGCAGATCGACCACGTCCTGCTGTCCTCGGACTTCTCGGCGGAGACGGCCCGCTTCCTGGATCTGGCCGACACCGACCACCGGGCCCTGCTGGTGAGGATCACGCTGCACGCACGGCAGTGAAGTGCGGCAATGAAGTGCGGGAGTGACGTGCGGGGATGACGTGTAATAGGCGCATGTCCCGCATCGGCCTCACACCGCCCGACTGGCTGGTCCGGAACCTCCAGACCCAGCCGACACCCGTCAACTGGGCGGCCGTGGCGCGCGCGGCCATCGCGATGGCCCTGCCGCTGGCCGTCGGACTGGCGGCGGGCGAGCCGGAGTACGGCGCCCTCGCCTCCATGGGCGCCCTCTCCGGCGTGATCGGCGACACCGCCGACGCGTACCGGATGCGGATCCTCAACATCGCGATCCCGCAGCTGTTCGGCGCCGTGGGGGTGACGCTGGGGTCGCTGGTGTACGGCCAAGGATGGCTGGCGGTGGCGGTGGTCACGGGCGTGGCCCTCGTGTCCGGAATGATCTCGACGATCGGCGCGGTCGCCTCGGTGTCGGGTCTGCTGCTGTTGCTGAACTCCGTGGTGGGCGCGGGGCTGCCCATGCCGGGCCCGTGGTGGCTGGCGCCGGCGCTGATGACGGGTGGTGGCCTCCTCGTCCTCGTCCTCGCCCTGCTGGCCTGGCCGCTGCGCTCCGGGGTGCCGGAGCGGGCGGCGGTGGCCGGGACGTACCGGACCGTGGCCGACCTGCTGACGGCGTGCGGCACTCCGGACTACGCCGAGGCCCGCCAGGCCGTCACGCAGTCCCTGAACCAGTCGTACGACCTCGTCCTCGCGCGCCGCGCCCGCCACCACGGCCGCAGCCCCGAACTCACCCGCCTCCTCGCCCAGTTGAACGCGATCACCCCCGTGGTGGAGGCGGCCCCCGCGGCCCATCTGACGGGAAAACCGCTCCCGTCGGAGGTCCCGGAGGCGGTACGTCACCTCGCCCAGGCGGTGGAGACGGGCTACACGGGCCCCATAGGGCTTCAGCTGCCGGTGGCCGTGAACGAGACGACCCGCGCCGTCGGTCACGCCCTGCGCCACGCGGCCGAGGTCGTCGCGGCCCCCGACGTGGACCCCCGTGCCATCGCCGACCGCCTCGGCCGCCCGGCCGCGTTGCGCACCCGCGCCGCGCGGGCCACCCGCAACGTGGCCCTCTCGGCGGCCTCCTGGCGCTACGGTCTGCGCCTGGCGCTCTGCATCGGCGTGGCCCAGGTGCTGGTCTCGATCATCCCGGTGCCCCGCTCGTACTGGGTGGCGCTGACCATCACCTTCGTCCTGAAGCCGGACTTCGGCTCGGTCTTCTCGCGGGCGCTGCTGCGGGCGTTGGGCACGGTGGCGGGCCTGGTGATCGCCGCCGCCGTCCTGTCGCAGGTGCCGCGGGGCTGGTGGGACGTACCGGTGATGCTGGTCCTGGCCCCGCTGATCCCGGCGCTGACACCTCGCGGATACGGCTACCAGACGGCGGCGATCACCCCCGTGATCCTGCTGCTCTCGGACGTGCTGAACCACCAGGGCACCGGTCTGCTCCTGCCCCGCCTGGTGGACTCGCTGATGGGCTGCGCGATCGCCCTGGTCGCGGGCTATCTGCTCTGGCCGGAGAGCTGGCACACCAGGGTCGGCGACCGGCTGGCGGACGCGGTGGCGGACACCGCGCGCTACGTGGAGTGCGCCTTCGGCGAGCAGGCCGTGGACCCACCGGCCCGCGCCCGTATGCGCCGCCGCCTGTACCGCGACCTGTCGGTCATCCGCACGGAGTTCCAGCGCGCCCTGACCGAGCCGCCGCCGACGGGACGCCGGGCGGCGGCATGGTGGCCGCTGGTCGTCGCCGTGGAACGCATCGTCGACGCGACGACCGCCGCGAGGGTGCGCACCAAGCACGGGGCCGCCCTGCCGTCGGACGCCGAGGTGGCCCAAGTGGTCCTGCAACTCCGGGAATTGGCGCAGGGCGTACGGGAAGCCGAGACGCTCTACACCGTCCGCACCGACCTGACCGGGCCGGCGGGGAGCGTGCTGGAGCCGTTGCGTCAGGAGGTGGCGGCGGCCCGGGCGATCGCGTCGCCGCACTGACACCACGCCGTATCGACGAATGGGTGCGGCCGCCCTGTGCAGGAGGGCGGCCGCACCGGGTGGGGGGTGGGGTCAGTTCTTCTGGAGTGCCTTGTCCATGGCCGCGGCGAGGCCGTTCGCCCAGAGTTGGTTCACCCGGGAGCGCTCGGTCGCGTTCGGCTGGGCGTTGGTGCAGGACGTGCCGGGGCCGCCGCCGGACATCAGCTCGCTGCAGGGGCCCGAGTAGTGGTCGGGGAGGCCGAGGACGTGGCCGGTCTCGTGTGCTGTCACGCGGGTGGAGTTGTACTGCTGGTTCTGCCGGTAGTCGAGGAAGATGTAGCCGCTGCCGTGACCGTCCGTGGAGGCGAAGGAGCCTCGGGAGTCGTTGCCCTCGCGGTAGGAGAAGTCTGCGGAGGCGGCCGAGCCGGACTGGAGCTTCACGTTCGAGACCGCGCTGTTCCATATCTGGGTGCTGGAGGCTATCTGCGCGCTGAACGTGGGTGCGCGGGACGCGTCGTAGACGACCGTCACGGCCGCCGTGCTCGTCGGGTTCGCGGCGCGCTTCTCCGCCACCGACTTCAGGACCGCCTGGAAGAAGGCCTCGTTGGCGTCGGTGGACGTGGTGGACGTGTAGCCGGCTGCGGGGGCCGCCGCGGCGGCGGGAACCGCCGTGCCCAGGAGTGGCATTGCCAGACTCAGGCCTACTGCGGCCGTGATGAAGGACTTGCGCATCGAAGACTCCTTGGTGGGGGGTGAGTCGTCGATGTGAGTCTCGGGTGCTGTGCGCCCGCTGTGATGATGGCAATCGGGGATAGGGCGGGGCTATCAGGGCCCCGATTCGCGTGCGTCGGCGGCGGTTTGTGCGTCTGGTGGAACCTGTGCGCCCGCTTTAGTCTTCCAGGGCATGGAGCTCGAGGTGAGGCACCTTCGCGCGCTGTGCGCCATAGCCGACACCGGCAGTCTGCACCGCGCCGCCCGTCAACTGGGTGTCGCGCAGCCCTCGTTGAGCACCCAGCTCAGACGCATCGAACAGGAGCTGGGCGGGGCGCTGTTCAGACGGGAACGGACCGGGTGCCGGCCCACCCCGCTCGGGCGGCTGGTACTCAGTCGCGCCCGGCCGCTCGTGGCCGAGATGCGATCCCTGGTCACCGAGGCACGGGCCGCCGCCGTGGGCGGGCCGCAGTTGCGGGTCGGGTCCACCGCGAGCAGAGCCCTCTCTGGCTGGCTGCGAAGACTCAGAGCGCGCGGCCAGGAGCCCACCCTCCACATGGACGTCTCGCCCAACGCCCTGCTGCGCATGGTCGCCGACGGACAGCTCGACGTCGCCTTCGTGCACGAGGTGGAGGGGTGTCCCCTGCGGATACCGGAGGGCTTGCGGCTGCGCGTGCTCGTCGAGCGGGAGCCGCAGTTCGTGTCCCTGCCCGCCGATCACCCCGCCACCGCCAAGCCCGTCGTCGACCTCGCCGACCTGGCCCAGGACCGGTGGATGATCGACCCCACCGTCGACGGCGAATGGGACGCCGTACACCGCATGTTCCGTGCCGCCGGGCTCAACCCCCGGGTCCTGCACGGCGATTACCACACGGCCGCCGCCCTGGTCGCCACCGGCGAGGTCGTCACCGTCTGCCAGCCGTCCTGTCTGCCCCGCCCCGAGATGGCCGTACGCCGGCTGCGGGGCGACCCGCTCGGCGTACGGCTGCTGCTCGCGGCCCGCACGGAGACGGACCTGGACGGGGTGCGCCCCGCGCTGGAGGAGGCCTACTGGGAGGCGGCCCGGCAGGCGCCGGCGTACCGGGAGTGGCTGGAACGCGCCGTCCCGGCCACCCGCTAGACCTCGCTCGGGCAGATCTCGCTCAGACGCCGATGTCGTCGCCGTCCTTGCGCCACACCGCCACGACCGCCGGGCGGACGATCCGGCCCGGCCCGTCGGGCCAGACGCTCGCCGGGTTCTCCACCGTCGCCCCGCTGATCTCGCCCGGGTGCTGGACGGCGACCAGGACACGGCGGTCCTGGACGATCGGGCCGCAGGTCTCGGCGCCGATCGGCATGGTCAGGAACTGCTTGAGCTCACCGCGCCGGTCGCCCTTGGTAGCGACGCCGAAGAGGCCGTCGTGGTAGCCGAGCTGGGCGCCGTCGGTGGAGATCCACAGGTTGCCGTGCGGGTCGAAGGCGACGTTGTCCGGGCAGGAGATGGGGCTGACGCGGTCCTTGGGGAAACCGGCGAAGTAGGTGGCCGGGTCGTTCGGGTCACCGGCGACGAGGAACAGCAGCCAGGCGAACTTCGTGCTCTCCGGCCGGTTCCAGCGCTCGGTCAGCTCCAGGATCTGACCGTGCTTGTTGGCATTGCGCGGGTTGGCCTCGTCCGCCGGGGCGTTGCTGCCGACACCGCGGTTGGTGTTGTTGGTGAGGGCGACGTACACCTTGCCGGTGTGCGGGTTCGGCTCGATGTCCTCGGGCCGGTCCATCTTGGTCGCGCCGACCTTGTCACCGGCGAGGCGGGTGAAGACGAAGACCTCGTCGGCGCTCATGCCGTCGACGTGCGAGACGGCGCCCTTGGCGGTCGCGGTGGCCAGCGGTATCCACTCGCCGCTGCCGTCGAACTCGCCGTCGGAGGGCAGCTTGCCGGTGCCGTCGATCTCGATGGCGGGGGAGTCGCCGGTGAGCTTGGCGACGTAGAGCGTGCCCTCGTCGAGCAGCGAGAGATTGTGCTCGCGGACGGCGCGGCCCGTCCCCCTCTTCATGCGCTTGCTGCTGACGAACTTGTAGAAGTAGTCGAAGCGCTCGTCGTCACCGGAGTAGACGACGGGGCGCCCGTCGTCGGTGAGCCGGATGGTGGCGCCTTCGTGCTTGAAGCGGCCGACGGCGGTGTGCTTGCGGGGCGTGGAGGTCGGGTCGTACGGGTCGAACTCGACGACGTAGCCGAACCGGTGGGCCTCGTTGGGCTCCTGGGCGACGTCGAACCGCTTGTCGAAACGCTCCCACTTGCGCTCGGTCGCGCCCGTCCCGATGCCGTACCGCTTGTCGGTGGCCCGGCCGCTGTTGGCGAAGTACTGGTTGAAGTTCTCCTCGCCGTGCAGGCTCGTGCCCCAGGGGGTCGTACCGCCCGAGCAGTTGTTGAGCGTCCCGAGGACCTTCGTACCCGTCGGGTCGGCGGAGGTCTTCAGGAGGTCGGAGCCGGCGGCCGGGCCGGTGAGCCGGAACTCGGTGGTGGCCGTGACACGGCGGTTGAGGGGATGGCGGGGTACGACGGTCAGCTTGCCGGTCTTGCGGCTCTCCTCGACGACGACGGCGGACAGCCCGTGCGCCGCCCAGGCGATCTCGACCTGCTCGCGGGTGGGGTTGGCGGCGTCGTAGCCGCGGAACATGAGCACCTCGTCGGTGTACTCGTGGTTGGCGACGAGGAGCTGCTTGCCGTGGCCCAGCGGGAGCAGGGTCAGATAGTCGTTGTTGTACCCGAACTGTCCGGCCTGGGCGGCGGCGCTCTGGTTCTCCGGGTCGAAGGCGGGCGCACCGCGCAGGATGGGCTCGCCCCAGCGGACGACGACGTTCTGGGCGTAGCCGTCCGGGACGGTGACCTGGTCGGCGGTGTTGGGCGCGACCGGGGTGAACCGGAGCCCGCGGGCGGCCTTGCCGTGGCCGGGCTTGTACGAGGCTGCGGTCGCGTCGGTGGCGTCCGCGGCGTGGGCCTGGGGTGCGCCGACGACGGTGGCGGAACCGGCGGCCGCGGCGACCGTCACGACGGCGGCGGCCTGCATGATCGACCGCCGGCTGACGGCACCGGCGATGACGTCGCCGACGTACTCGTTGGCGCTGGTGTTGGGCGCCTCGTGGAAGCAGGCGTTGCCGCACCGGTACAGGCAGGTCAGGGCGGAGCGGCCGCCCGGGTGTGCGTCGGACGACGACGTTCTGATCAACGGCAGCAGTTTGCGCATTTTGTGTTCCCCTTGCTTCCCCATGGAATCCCCTTGAATCCGCGTCACGGACGCTAGGAGCCCGTTTGTGCGGCAGCGGGGACTCTCGGTGAACTGCCGGTGAATCCGAGGTAGCGGTAAGAGAGTTGGGGGCCCGGGAGAGGATGGGGACCGGCCTGTGGCCGGTTGGCGGTCTTGACGGAGGCAGGGTCCTGTGTCCGCCCCTCCCCAAGATCACCATCCGAGGCCGCTAACCTTACGTGTCCGTCCTGGCCAGGGATTTACGGGCATCAACTCATGCGAAGGGTTGCGCACATGGGCATTCTCACTCTCCTGCGGAACGCGTTCGGCCGGTCACGCAAGGGGCGTAGCGCCGAGGCAGAGGGTGCGGAAGGGACAAAGCCGACGGTGCCCTCCCCGTCACCCGAGCCCTCGACCCCGACCTCGACTCCGGCCTCGGCCTCGGTCCAGGTCCCGGAGCAGCGTCCGTCGACGTCGGCGTCCCTGTCGACGAAGGACGAGCACGATCTGGTGTCGGCGGCGTTCGACAAAGTGGCGGTACCGAAGCCGGCCGGCCCGGCGGAGGAACGGGAGCCTGCGGCGGGCTCGGCGGAGACTGCGCCGGTGGCCGCCGACGAGGCAGTGGCGGAGGACCCGACGCCGGTCACCGAGGAGCATGCGGCGGAACCGACGCCGGCGCCCGCCGAGGAGGCTGCGGCGGAGACCGTCGTAGCGGAGCCGGTCGAAGAGACCGCCGTGGCCGAGACGGCTGCCGAACCCGTCACGGAGGAGCCGACGACGGCCGAGGAGCCCGCCGCGGCAGCCGAGACCGAGCCGGTCGCGGAAACCGCCCCGGAGCCGGTCGCGGAGACCCAGCCGGAGCCCACCGCCGAAACCGCCCCCGAGCCGGCTCCTGCGGTCGAGGAGTCCGCGCCGAAGGCGGCCGCAGAAGCCGTCACGGAGGAGCCGACGACGGCCGAGGAGCCCGCCGCGGCGGCCGAGACCGAGCCGGTCGTCGAGGAAACCTCGCCGGAGGCGGTCTCTGACGTTGCCGCCGAGGCCCCGGCCACGGACGAGACGCCCGTCGTCGAAGAGCCGACCGCAGAAGAGGCGCCCTCCTCCGAGACTCCTGTCGCGGACGAGCCCGCCCCGGAAGCAGCTGCGGAAACGGCGCCCGAGGCGGAGCCCGCCGTGGCGGCCGAGGCCGACGCTGCCGTGGAAACCGAGACCATCGAGCCCGCCGTAGAGGCGGAGCCCGAGCCGGTCGCGGTGACTGCCGCCGAGGTCGCCCCCGAGCCGGCGGCAGAGCCCGTCGCCGAGGCCGAGCCGCAGCCGGTCGTCGAGGAACCCACCACTCCCGAACCGATCGCCGCGGCCGCCGACGGCGAGTCCGCCCCGCAGGGGCAACCCGCGGTCGCCCACGACGCCGCCGCCCTCGCCCTCGCCAAGGCCGGCCTCACCACCGCCCGCGCCAGGACCTACCTCGTCCTGGACCGCTCCGCGAGCATGCGCCCGTACTACAAGGACGGCTCCGCACAGGCCCTCGCCGACCAGACCCTCGCTCTCGCCACCCAGCTCACCCCGGACGCCGAAGCCGACACCCCCGCCGTCCACGTCGTCTTCTTCTCCACCGAGGTCGACGGCACCACCGACCTCACCCCCGCCTCCCCGAAGGACGCGATCGACGAGGCGCACGGCGGCCTCGGCCGCATGGGCCGCACCAGCTACCACGCCGCCGTGGAAGCCGTACTCGCCCACTACGACGAGAACACCCCCGACGCGAAGACCCCCGCCCTGGTCGTCTTCCAGACCGACGGCGCCCCCGACGCGAAGACCCCCGCCACCCAGGCCCTGACCGACGCCGCGAAGACCCACCCCTCGGTGTTCTTCTCCTTCGTCGCGTTCGGCGAGCACGAGAACAAGGCCTTCGACTACCTCCGCAAACTGAAGACCGACAACACGGCCTTCTTCCACGCGGGCCCGACCCCCAAGGAGCTCACGGACGCGGAGCTCTACGACGGCGTACTGATCGACTGGCGCCCGTAGCCCCCACCGTCCCCACCACCCCCGGGCCGCCCCTTTCCACCCCTCAGGACGGAAAGCGGGCGGCCCACCCATGTCGGATACGATTTCTTGGTTCGCAAAGCACCGAGAATTCCGACCTGGGAGCAGCCCCCGATGGCTCGACACCTCATCACCAGCGCCCTTCCGTACATCAACGGGATCAAGCACCTGGGCAACATGGTGGGGTCCATGCTCCCGGCGGACGTGTACTCCCGGTACCTCCGCCAGCGCGGCCACGACGTCCTCTACATCTGCGCCACCGACGAGCACGGCACCCCCGCCGAGCTCGCCGCGAAGGAGGCGGGGCTCAGCGTCGCCGAGTTCTGCGCCCAGGCGCACGACGCCCAGAAGGCGGTCTACGACGGCTTCGCGCTGGCCTTCGACTACTTCGGCCGCAGCTCCAGCGAGCAGAACGTCGAGATCACCCAGCACTTCGCACGCCGCCTCAACGAGAACGGCTTCATCGAGGAGCGGGCGATCCGCCAGGTGTACTCCCCCACCGACGGCCGCTTCCTCCCGGACCGCTATGTCGAGGGCACCTGCCCCCACTGCGGCTACGACAAGGCCCGCGGCGACCAGTGCGAGAACTGCACCCGCGTCCTGGACCCCACCGACCTGATCAACCCGCGCTCGGCGATCTCCGGCTCCACGGACCTGGAGGTCCGTGAGACCAAGCACCTCTTCCTCCTCCAGTCGAAGCTCCAGCACGAGGTCGAGGAGTGGGTCTCCCGCCACGAGGACGAGTGGCCCCAGCTGGCCTCCTCCATCGCCCGCAAGTGGTTGACCGAGGGCCTGCACGACCGTGCGATCACCCGTGACCTGGACTGGGGCGTCCCGGTCCCGGCGGACACGTGGCCGGAGCTGGCGGCCGAGGGCAAGGTCTTCTACGTCTGGTTCGACGCCCCGATCGAGTACATCGGCGCGACGAAGGAGTGGTCGGACCTGGACCCGGAGAACCGGGACTGGAAGTCCTGGTGGTACGAGGCCGACTCCGGTGAGAACCCCGTCCGCTACACCGAGTTCATGGCGAAGGACAACGTCCCCTTCCACACGGTGATGTTCCCGGCGACGGAGCTCGGCGTCCGGGAGCCGTGGAAGAAGGTCGACTACGTCAAGGCCTTCAACTGGCTGACGTACTACGGCGGAAAGTTCTCCACGAGCCAGCGGCGGGGCGTCTTCACGGACCAGGCCCTGGACATCCTCCCGGCCGACTACTGGCGCTACTTCCTGATCGCCAACGCTCCCGAGTCCGACGACTCGTCCTTCACCTGGGAGCACTTCACCGCCACGGTGAACAAGGACCTCGCCGACACCCTCGGCAACTTCGTCAACCGCGTCCTGTCCTTCTCCAAGAAGCGCTTCGGCGAGGAGGTCCCCGCGGGCGGCGAGCCGGGCGCGGCGGAGACGAAGCTGGGCGAGCAGATCGCCGAACTCCTCGCGGAGTACGAGTCCCAGCTGGAGTCCCTCCAGTTCCGCAAGGCCGCGGCCGCCCTCCGCGCCCTGTGGTCGGCCGGCAACTCCTACCTGGAGGAGAAGGCCCCCTGGCTGGAGATCAAGACCGACCAGGAAGCCGCCGCCCTCACCCTGCGCACGGCGATGAACCTGATCCACCTCTACGCGGTGGTCTCGGAACCCTTCATCCCGGCCACCTCGGCGGCCATGCGCCAGGCCTTCGCCCTCAAGAACGACACGGCGACCTGGATCAGCCCGGAAGCCGCCCGCTCCCTCACCGCCGTCCCGACAGGCACCCCCTTCACCGTCCCCCCGGTCCTCTTCGCCAAGCTCACGGACGAGGACCTGGAGACGTACAAGGAGCGCTTCGGCGGCGAGCCGGCCGCGTAAGGGCACGTACGACGAAAGGGGGCCCGGAAATCCGGGCCCCCTTTCGTATGCGCTACTTCAGGACGCCCGCGCCCGCCGAAGTCCCCAGCGTCGTCGGCAGGTTCTTCGCAGCAGTCGCAGACTCCAGCCCCGCCGTCAGGGTCGGCGTCCAGTTCACCGTCGTCTTCAGGTCCTTCGACGACGCCGCGTTGTACGCCGCCACCAGGTCCGTCACCGCGCCGTTCACCAGGTTGCCGGAGCCCTTGACCGAGCCCGTGCCGTCGCCGCTCAGGAGCTTGGCGACCTTCACGCTCGACGGGACCTTCCAGTAGTTGTTCTCGGCGACGACCTGGGCCTTGGCGCGGGAGTTGATGCTGTACTGCACCGCGTAGCCGTTCAGGGGGGTCACGTCGTAGTAGTTGTTGTAGATGTGGACCTGGCCCACGCGCGCCAGCGGGGCGCGCTGGGTGATGCCCTTGTAGATGTTGTGGTGGATCGAGACACGCAGCTTGCCCGCGGGCTCGCTGTCGCTGCTGCCGATCAGCGTCGTCTTGTCGTGGTTGGTGAACTGGTTGCGGGAAACCGTCACGAGGTCGGAGCTCTTGGTGATGTCCAGCGCGCCGTCGTGGATCTGGTACTCGCGGCCGTAGTACTTCGGGTTCGCCGAGTCCAGGTGCGGCGCGTCCGTGAAGGTGTTGTGGTCGGCCCAGACGTGGGTCGCGCCGCGCAGGGTCACCGAGTCGTAGTTGGAGTTCCAGTTGCCGTCGTCACCGTCGGTCGGGTCCCACTGCGGGAAGCAGTCCTCGGTGGCGGAGAAGGCGAGGTTGCGGACGATGACGTTGTCCACGTTCTGGATCTGGAGCATGCCACCGGTGATCCCGGCGTTGGTGCCGGGGACGCCGACGATGGTGGTGTTCGCCGGCGCCTTGAAGACGATGTTCTTCGCCTGCTTCGACTGGGCCGCGGCTCGGGCCTTCTCCTGGGTGCCGGAGGGGAGCTTGGAGCGGCCGTACGTCGACGGGTCGTACGCCTTCAGATAGGCGGCGAGCGAATAGCCCGTGCCCGACGCGTAGTTCGCGCACGTCAGCTTCTTGCCCGCGTCATCCGTGTTGGCGTCGATCGTGCCCTTGACCTTGATGATCCGGGGCGTGGTGTCGGAGGCCGAGCCCAGCGCCTTGACCAGCTGGGCGCGGGTGGAGACCGTGAAGGTGTGCGCGGCGTCGGCCTTCGTGCCGCCGGTCGTGCCCGTCCCCGAGGAGGCCCAGCCGTCCTTGGCGGCGAGGGTCTCGTGGTACAGGTCGACGGTCCCGGCGTTCGCGTTCAGCACCAGCGCGCCCGCGCCGACACCGGCCGCCACCACGGCGGCGGAGACGACGAGGGTGCGGCGCTTACGGAGAGACCGGCGGTGTGCGGGAGCAGCCACGGATGAGTCCTTACGTACTTGGGGGGTAGTTCCGACTCTTCTGTGGTCGTGGAGATCCAAAAGGTTGCCGTAAAACTTTTGCCCGATCGGTGATCAACTGATGGATGGGGGGCGGAACTTGCCAGAGAAGCTACGTATGGTTTGCGCCATGGCAGTACCTGGGATCATCCCGATCGCCTACGAGCCGCACGGCCGTACCGAGGCCATCGGGCTATACGCGGACGGGCAGTTCCTCGGGTCGGTCTCGTACGCCTTCCCCAAGGGGTTCCGGCTCGACAGCGGCTGGGAGGAGCACAAGCGCCTCTACGCCGTGCTGCACACCTTCGACGCGGAGGGCAACTACCGCGACTCGCAGATCTGGTGTGCCGGTACCTGGGCGGAGCAGCAGCGCGACGGTTCGGTGCTCGGACGGGCGCGGGCCCACCTCGCCACACTGTTGCGCAGTCTGCCCCGGCGCACGTACACCGACATCGCCGTACGGCCCTTCCAGCTCATCGTCGACGGTGTCCTGTTCGGTCTGGTCACCGGGGAGGACGAGGACGAGCTCTGGGCCGAGCTGTACCCGGACAATCTGGGCTTCGGGCCACCCTGGGACGGGAGTTACGACACCTGATGCGCACCGGTTCTGCACGGGTTGCCCACCTGATCTAGGCAGACGCCCCCACAAGGCGCTATACATGCCCGAAGATCACTAGTGGGGGGTTTCATCCATGGCACTTTTCGGCAACGCGCACACCATCGATCCGGCCCAGGCGGCATCGGACTTCGGCAAGCTGCTGGGCGCCGGTGAGGGTGTGCAGGCGGCGTACCAGCTGGTGCGCGACGTCATCATGTTCACCGACCGCCGGCTGATCCTGGTCGACAAGCAGGGCATCACCGGCAAGAAGGTCGAGTACCACTCGATCCCGTACCGCAGCATCACGCACTTCGCGGTGGAGACGGCCGGCACCTTCGACCTCGACGCCGAGCTGAAGATCTGGGTCTCCGGCAACTCCGTGCCGATCCAGAAGACCTTCACCAAGGGCGTGGACATCTACGAGGTGCAGGCGATCCTCACCCAGTACGTCGCGCGCTAGTCCTACCTGCGCGGGCCGCCCCCGAAGCCTCCTTCGGGGGCGTCGCCCGCCGTGACCGTGGCGATCTCGTCGGCCCCGTCGAGGTCGCCCGCCGTGTACATCCCGCCGGTCTCCTCGCCCGAGGCCTTGCCGCCCGACCAGATCCGGTACTCCGAGCCGCTCTTGAGGGCCGACGACGAGTAGACGACGTTCTGGATCGCCTTCGAGGTGACGTACGAGGCGACCACCTTGCCGTCGGAGTCGACGACGTGCAGGGTCGTCCCCGCCTCCACCGTCGAGTCGAGCGTCACCGACAGCCACCCCTGCCCGGACTCCTCGTCCGGCGCCACGGCCATCCCCGCGCTGCCCGCGGCGAGCAGCACTCCGCCGCTGACGGTGAAGCTGCCGTTGACGTCCAGCGCCCCGTTGCCGCCCATCTCGGGGCCGTTGACCACGAGCGTGCCGCCGGTGATCTCGGCGGTGCCGTTGGAGTCGAACCCGTCGCCGTCCGCGTCGATGACGAGGGTGCCGCCGGTGACCTTCAGGCTGTAGTCGCCCACGGACTCGCCGCCGCCACCGCCGCCGGGGCCGCCGCCGCCCGGGCCACCGCCCTGACCGCCGCCCTGGTCGTCTCCTTGGTCGTCGGAACTCGTCGTGCTTCCCGACGCGTTGACCCCGTCATCGCCCGAGGTGACCTTGGTCGAGCCGCCCGCGACGGTGATGTCCTTGCCCTCAAGGCCCTCGTTCGACCGCGCGATCTCGACCGCGCCCCCGCTGATGACCAGGTCGCCCTCGGCGTGCACCCCGTCGTCCCCGGCCGCGACGGTCACCTTCGCCCCGCCCAGGTGCACGGCCGCGTCGCTGTGCAGCCCGTCGGCGGACGCGTCGACCTCGACGGTGCCCTTCTCCAGGACCGTGATCACACCGGACTTCAGTCCGTGCGCCGAGGAGTCGTCGGTCGCCTTCGCGGTGACGTCGAGCGTGCCGCCGGTGACGACCAGGTCGGTGGCCGCGTCGACGCCGTCGCCGGCGGCGGTCACCTGGACCGTCCCTGCCGAGAGGGCGATGTAACCCGCCTTCGTGTCCTCGGTGTTGTCGGACTTCAGCCCGTCGCCCCGGGCGCTCACCTTCACCGAGCCGCCCTTCACGACGAGGTAGTCCTTGCCGCGTACGCCGTCGTCGGCGGCCTCGACCGTGACCGTGCCGGACGCGATGACCAGGCCGTCCTTGCTCACGATCCCGTCGTTGCCGTTCCCGTGCACGGTGAGCGAGCCCTCGCCCCCGACGGTGAGGTCCCCGGCGCTGAAGAGAGCGGCGTTCGCATCCGCGTCCTCCTCGTAGGAGTCGGCGTCGGAGAGGGTGTTCTCACTGCCGTCGGCCAGGACGACCACCAGCTCCTCGACCTCCGTCGCCGCGATCGCCGCACCGGAGGAACTGGAGATGTCGACCCCGTCGAGGATCAACGTCACCTTCTGGTCGGGGGCGTTGACGAGCACCTGCCCGTCGGAGAGCTTGCCGCTGAGCCGGTACGTCCCGCCCTCGGTGAGCGTGACGCTCTTCCCGTCGAGCGCGACGTCCTGGGCACCAGAGGTGCTGAGGTCCCCGTCATGGGCCTCCTTGTCGGCGGCGAGAACGGCGGCGGCCTTCTGAGCGCCGTCGACGGAGGCAGCGGCCGAGGACGAGCTCCCGCCGGTCTCCTCCTCCGACTCCGAGGACGACGAGCACCCGGCCAGCGCGGCGGCGCCGAGCACGGCGGACACCACGGCACCCATGGCCTTCGTACGGACGGACGTCGTACGGATTCTCATGCGGAACTCCTGTCTGGGCGGTCCGGGCGAGGTACGGCGCGGCACCGCGCCCGATATGCGGCTCCACCGAGTGGCAGCGACCGGCCCCCACCGGCCCACGGCGCCGTCACCGCTGTCCCGGCGGAGCGCTTCGCGCGGTCGGAAAGTGGCGGCGCAGCACGGGCAGCCACCGGTGGGCGGGCAGTTCGGGGCGGAGGGCGGCGAGGCCCGTGCCGTACTTCGACACCGGGAGGGGGCGGTGGCGCAGGGACCACAGCAGGCGGTCGGCACCGGAGCCGGCCCGGCCGGACTTGGTCTCGACGATCGCGCGGTCGGGGGTGCGCAGTTCGGCCGCGCCGTCCGGGAGGGACCAGGTCAGACCGGTGTCCACGGTGAGGCGGCTGTCGGTGGCGGGGAGGTGGAGGGTGGTGCGGCGGTACGCCGTGGTCAGGGTGGGTTCGAGTCGGAGGTGCCGGATGTCGATGCCGGCCCCGGCGAGCGTGTCGTCGGCGTAGGCGCGGGCCTCGGGGGACAGCCGGTGCGGATCACCGTCGTACGGCATGCGGTCCTTGACCGTGATGCCGCGCGGGCCGCGCGTCTTGACCTCGACGAAGCGCTCCCCGGAGTCCAGGTAGGTGCGGATGCGCAGCTTGAAGCGGCGTCTGCGCTGCCGGGCGGCGCCGAGGTAGCCGTCCAGGCCCGGGGTGTCGAAGTACAGGGACCGGTAGCCGAACCGCCGCTCGCCGTCGATCTCCAGGACCCGTACGTCCTCGCCCAGGCCGCCGAACAGGATCGGCAGGTCGGCCGGCGGCAGGACGTACTTGCGGTCGAGGCGGGTCAGCAGCGGCGGGAGTTCGTCGAGACCGACGGGGCGCAGGAGCCGTACGGCCGTGTGGACGGAGTCGAGCGCGGTCACGCCCGTATGTCCTGTTCGGCGGGGACACCGGCCTCCTGCGGGACCGGGGTGCCGGAGACGATGTAGCGGACCTCGACCTGGGTGGTGTCGTTGACGAGGTCGACGCTTCGCACCGTCAGGTTGACCACCCGGCCGCCGAGCAGGACTTCGAGGTGGGCGCGCAGGGCGTCGTCGTCGGTGTAGGCCGAGTCCAGGCGCAGGCTGCGCTGGCGGTGACGGGGGAAGAGGCGGGGGTGGTCGGCGACGTACATCACGGCGACGATCAGCGCCGTCATCGCGGCGGTCAGCGGGTTGGCCTCGGCGGGGAGTCCGCCGAGCAGACCGATGGCCAGGGCGGAGAAGTAGTACGCGATCTCGTGCTGGGCGATCTCGTACGACCGCAGCCGGATGATCGACAGCACGCCGAACAGGCCCATCCCCAGCCCGATGCCCACGGACGCCGAGCTCAGGGTCATCGCCACGGCGAGCACCCCGACGTTGACGCCGAGGAAGGAGGCGACGAGGTCGCGGCGGTGGTGGCGCGGGAAGTAGACGCCGAAGACGAGCACCGAGACTGCGGCGAGGTCGGAGGCGACAAGAACCAGCTGGTGAACGGCTGTTGACGTCATGGGAGAACATTCGGGGAACAGCCTGTGAGGTCCCTTTGAGAAGCGTTAAGCGACTTTAAGAAGTCTTGGCGATGTCCGGCCGCTCCGGGTCGGGTGGCTACAAGTTCCCCTGCTGAAAGAGGAGTTCGCTCCCTTACACTTCCCGCGAAGAATCAGGAGGGGGATCTGATGCGCAAGTGGTTCGTGATCGCCGGGGTGATCGGCGGGGCGCTGCTGCCGGCGGTTCCGGCGGCGGCCGTGCACGGAGGCGTGCCGGGTGACTTCAACGGCGACGGCTACAAGGACGCGGTACTGCCGGCGCCGGGGGCGGACGTGTCCGGCAAGGAGGCGGCGGGGGCGGTGGTCGTGCTGTACGGCTCGAAGTCGGGCCTGGCCGCGAGCCACCGCAAGACGATCACGCAGAACACGGCCGGGGTGCCGGGCACGGCGGAGGCGTACGACCGGTTCGGCGAGGCGACCGCTACGGCGGATCTGAACCGGGACGGGTATGCGGACCTGGTGGTGGGGTCGCCCGAGGAGGACACGTCGAAGGGCACCGACTCCGGTGCGGTGACCGTGCTCTGGGGGAGCGCCGACGGACTGACCAGTGGGACGGATCTGCCGACACCGGCGGACGGCCCGGGCCACTACGGGCTGGACATCACCGCGCTCGGCACCGGGGCCGGGGCGAAGACCCGGGTGGCGGTGGCCGGGTGGGACGCGTCCGTGTACTTCAGCGGTCCCTTCACGCGCGGCGGCGGCTTCGGATCCGTCACCTACAACGACAACACGCCCTCCACCGGCTCCGTCGCGCTCGGCGACTTCAACGGCGACAAGGTTCCCGACCCGGCCTCCGCGACCGTCCGCCTGAGCGGCCGGAGCGGCGGCGACGTCTACGCGAACCCCGCCTACGGCAACGAACTCCAGGGCAACGGCCTCATCGTGGCCACCGGCGACATCGACGGCGACGGATACGCCGACCTCGTGGCCGGCGACCCGGACGAACCGGAAGCGGCGGGCGTGGACGGCGCCTCGGGCGGCCGGGTGCTGGTCTGGTACGGCTCGGCGACCGGCGTCGCGACTGACACCGCGCCGGTGCAGATCACGCAGAACACGGCCGGTGTCCCCGGCGCGAGCGAGAAGGACGACGCCTTCGGCGGCGCGCTGGCCGTCGCCGACCTGAACCGGGACGGGCTCGCGGACATCGTCGTCGGCACCCCGTACGAGGACCTCGCCAAGAACCGGGCCGGTCAGGTGACGGTCATCCCGGGCCGCGCCTCGGGATCCCTCGGCACCGGCTCGTACTCCTTCTCCCAGGACACCGCGTCCGTCCCGGGTGCCGCCGAGACCGACGACCTGTTCGGTACGACGGTCTCGGCCGGGGACGTGAACAAGGACGGCAAGCCGGAGCTGTTCGTCGGGGCGTCCGGCGAGAACAACGCCACCGGCGCGGTGTGGGTGTTCCCCGGCGGCTCGTCCCGTCCGACGGCCTCGGGCAGCAAGCTGTTCACGGCCTCGTCGGTTGGCCTCACCCAGCAGTTCGGTACGACGCTCGGCGGCCTCGGCCTGCTCTGGGCGATCTGACCGCTCAGGCGACCGCCATCGCCGGGTTCCACCAGGGCGAGCTGTACCAGCCCCCGGGGACCCGGCGCCCGGCGACGACCCCGCCCGCGTAGTAGTACGGCGTCACCCCGTCCCGCCAGCGGTTGGAGACCGTGTACGTCCGCTCGTCCAGGATGACCCGCCCGTCCCGGGCGGTGACCGCGGGCGTGCCGAGGCCCGGCAGGACGGGCCCGGGGTCCAGGCGGAGCGCGGTGCGGGCGGCGCGGACGTAGTGGAGGCCCTCGACGGCGGCCGCCGTGGCCGAGTCGTACCGCCCGGCGGCGAGCTCCCCCTTCGCGGCGCGGTACCGCTCGGTCGCGTCGGAGAGGGCCTGCACGGCCGCCTTGTCGCCCGCCGCGTCGATCCCCGCCGGCCCGGCCCCGAGCCGCTCGACCCACCGCTCGGCCTCGACACGGGCATCCGTCCCGGGCTCGGGATCGGGATCGGGATCGGGGACAGCGGGCGGCACGGCCACCGGCACGACAGGCTCCGCCCGACCGCCCTGCCTCCGCTGTGCGACGACCGCGGCGGCCGCTCCGACGATCAGCAACAGTGCGAGTACGACGTATCCCATCGCTTCCTCCAGCGCTTGCGGTCTCCCACGGGGCGGGGCGACCCGACCCCGTATGTCCCCATGAGACCCCGGGCCGCTGTGCGCAGCCGCCGAGCCGTCTGTACGGCTCCTGTGAGAACGCCATGGCGGCTCACGGCAAAGGGCGCCCGGGACGTGACCGTCCCGGGCGCCCTTGTACAGGTCCGTGGTTACAGCGAGGTGCCCTCGTTCGTCGCGTCGGGGTCGACGCCCATCGTGATGGAGCCGACGACGCCCTTGGCGATGTTCTTCTTGTTGTACTTCAGCTTGAGCAGGCCGCCCAAGGTGCCGCTCTGGTCATAGATGGTGTCCTCGTCGAGCGTGGTGCGCTCGGTCGTCGAGGTCGAGTACGGCTCGACCTCGGCCGAGGCGAGCACGGACGTCTCGTCGAAGAAGAACTGGCCGGTGTGGCAGGTGTTGCCGCCCTCGTAACCGGCGTCCGTCCACTCTCCGCCCACGTGCACCTTGGTGTGGATGTGGACGGTACGGCCCCGGTACCAGCCCGGGAAGACGGTCTTGAAGGTGACCTTGCCGTGCTTGTCCGTCTTCCACGTGCCGCGCAGATAGCGCTCGTCGTCGGTGGGCTCCTCGTGGACCCCGCCGCCGGTGCCACCGGACGGCGCGCCCGACGGCGGCTCACCGGTCGGGGTGCCGGACGGCGTGCCGGAGGGGGCGTCCGTGGGGGCGGTGCCGCCACCGCCGGTCGACAGGCTCTCGTAGCCCGAGTAGATGCCCAGGGCGTCGCAGTGCCAGATGTCCACGGCGGCGTTGCGGATCGGCTTGCAGGTCTCCGAGTCGATCACCTTGAGGTCGAGGACGAGCGGAATGCCCTCCTTGTCCTCGGTGATGTCACGGCGGAGCTTGTCGGCGTCGATGTAGTACGGACCCTCGGTGGTCTCCGAGGTGAGCTTGTAGCAGACCTCGGCGGAGGAGGTGCTGCTCGCGGAGGCGGTCGCGGTGCCCTTCTTCTCGTCCGCGAAGGCGCCCGAGGCGAGTGCCGCGCCGGCGCCCACGGCCACGGCCGCTCCCGCGCCGGCGACGACGACCTTGCGACGCGTCAGGTCCCGCTTGTGCTTCGGCCCGTTGTCCTGGTGGTTTCCCGTCATGTGAAGGGAAGTTAGGTAAGAAGGCTGTCAGGGGCGTGGGAGAGCACTGTGGTGTTCTCAAAGGAATACGATAGGGAAGCCTTGCCTTACTTGGCAGTTGAGCCCGTCGTCGCGGTCGCAACGGCCGTCTCCGGCAGACCGTCCGAGGCCCGCGCACCGCGGATGAACCGCGCCGCGACCACCGCGAGCAGCGAGGCCGCCGACAGTGTGTAGAGACCGCCGTTGGTGCTGCCCGTCGTGTCCTTGAGATAGCCGAAGAGCGTGGGCGAGACGAACCCGCCCAGGTTTCCTATGGAGTTGATCAGCGCGAGTCCTGGCGCGGCGATCCTCAGGTCGAGCCCGGACTGCGCCATGGGCCAGAACAGCGTGGCCGCGCACTTCGAGCCGACCCCCGCGAGGGTGATCGCGGCGAGCCCGAACCAGGGGGAGCCGAGGGTGGCCAGATAGGTGCCGATGGCCGAGAGGAGGAGCGTGAGCGCCAGGAAGGGCCGGCGGTCCGGGGCCCGGTCCGTGAAGTGGCTCATCGAGTACATGGCGACCATCGAGCAGACCGCGGGGATCGCCGACAGGAGCCCGACCTGGAAGGACGACAGCCCGCCGATCTCCTCGATCAGGCTCGGCAGCCAGAAGGTGATCGCGTACCCGGTCAGCGTCATCGAGAAGAACGCGCCGGTGAGCAGGGCGACTTGGGGATGCAGGATGAGCTTCAGCCGCGAGGTCCGCGGGGCGCGGCTGCGGACGTCCTCGTCCCGCGCGACCGCCGCGCGCAGCGCATGCTTCTCCTCCGCCGACAGCCAGCGCGCGTCCTCGATCCGGGAGACGAGGAAGAACCCGACGGCGATACCGACGGCCACGGAGAAGGCGCCTTCCAGCGCGAACATCCAGCGCCAGCCGGCCAGTCCGCCCGCCCCGTGGAGTTCGAGCAGGGCGCCGGTGACCGGGCCGGTGATGATGCCGGCGGCGGCCGATCCGCCGAGGAAGATCGCACTGGCCCGGCCGCGGTGGGCGTCGGGCAGCCACTGGGTCATGTAGAGCATCGCGCCGGGGAAGAAGCCGGCTTCCGCGACACCCAGCAGGAAGCGCAGGACGTAGAACATCGTGACGTTGTGGATGAAGCACATCGCCACGATCACCAGGCCCCAGGTGATCATGATCCGGGTCAGCCAGATCCGGGCGCCGAAGCGCTCCAGGAGCATGTTGCTGGGCACCTCGAACAGCGCGTACCCGATGAAGAACAGGCCGGCGCCGAGTCCGTACGCGGTCGCACCGATCCCGACGTCGGCCTGGAGCTCGTCCTGGACGAACCCGATGTTCGTCCGGTCCAGATTGTTGACCAGCAGCATCAGCACCAGCAGCGGCATCATGCGGCGCAGGAACTTGCCGACGGCGCGGCTCTCGGGTTCTGACATCGTTGGTTCTGACATCGTTGTCTCCCACGATCGACGTACACATACATGAACTTGCATCACGTATCTGCGCGACCATACGGAGGGGTCCCTTCCGGGTCAATGGATCGGCCCGGGGGTTGGCGGTACGTCCACAGGTGTGAACAAACGGGGGAGGGCCCCGCTCCTCCCGAAACCGCAGGTCGGGTAGGGGGCGGGGCCCGGTGGATCAGGTGGCGGACGGAGACGGGGACGCACTCGCCGGGGGCGGGGAGTCCTGCCCGTCGTTGGCCGCCTCCGGGTCCACGCCGACCGTGATCGACCCGCGGACGCCCTTGCCGATGTCGTCCTTGCGGTAGTGCAGCTTCAGCAGACCGCCCGCGGTGCCGCTGCCGTCGTAGATCGTGTCCTCGTCGAGCGTGGTGCGCTCGGCGGCGTTGGAGACGTACGGCTCCAGCGTCGTCGTCGCGATGACCGACTCCTCGTCGAAGAAGAACTGGCCGGTGTGGCAGGTGTTGCCGCCCTCGTAACCGGCGTCCGTCCACTCACCGTTGACATGCACCTTGGTGTGGATGTGGACGGTACGGCCCCGGTACCAGCCCGGGAAGACCGTCTTGAAGGTGACGAACCCCTGCCGGTCCGTCCGCCAGGTGCCACGCAGATAGCGGGTGTCGTCGGTGGGCTCCTGGTGCCCGCCGCCACCGCCCGGGGGAGGGCCGGTCGGAGCGTCGGTGGGGGTGCCGGTCGGGGTGCCCGTGGGAGCCGGGCCACCGCCGCCCCCGCTGCCCATGTCCTCGTACCCCGAGTAGACGCCCACCGCGTCGCAGTGCCAGATGTCCACGGCCGCGTTCCGGACCGGCCGGCAGGTCTCGTTGTCGATCACCTTGATCCTGAGGAGGAACGGGATACCCGGCCGGTCCTCGGTGACGTCCCGGCGGATCTTGTCCGCGTCGATGTAGTACGGACCCTCGGTGGTCTCCGAGGTCAGCACATAGCACTCCTCGGCCGCCTGCGCCGGTGGCCGTCTCTTCTCCCCCGCCCTGGCGTTCGCCGCGTACGCGCTGCCGCCCAGGCCCGCCGCCGCGACCGCGCCGGCGCCCACCGCGACGACCTTACGGCGCGTCACATCCCGTACTTCTGCTGCTTCTTGAGGCTGGTGATTCGCTGTCATGCGGCTGGAAGCTAGGCAAGAAGGCTGTCAGCGAGCTGAGAAAACAGCCCGATTTCGGCGCGCACGCAAAAGGGACTTGAAATCGTCCGTCGATTTCAAGTCCCTTTGCGATCAACCGAGTTACAAGGCTTGCCTTACTTCGGCTGCGGCTTGCGCACCGACAGGTGCAGCTCCTTCAGCCGCGCCTCCTCCAGCTCCGTCGGCGCGCCCATCATCAGGTCCTGGGCGTTGCCGTTGAGCGGGAAGGCGATGGTCTCGCGGATGTTCGGCTCGTCGGCCAGCAGCATCACGATGCGGTCGACGCCGGGCGCGATCCCGCCGTGCGGCGGGGCGCCGAAGCGGAACGCGCGCAGCATACCGGCGAACTTCTCCTCCACCGTCTCGCGGTCGTAGCCCGCGATCTCGAAGGCCTTCAGCATGATCTCGGGCTCGTGGTTCCGGATCGCGCCGGAGGACAGCTCGACGCCGTTGCAGACGATGTCGTACTGCCAGCCGAGGATGTCCAGCGGGTCCTGGGTCTCCAGGGCCTCGAGACCGCCCTGCGGCATGGAGAACGGGTTGTGCGAGAAGTCGATCGCGCCGGTCTCCTCGTCCTTCTCGTACATCGGGAAGTCGACGATCCAGCAGAACCGGAAGACGCCCTCCTCGAAGTGCCCGGCGCGCTTGGCGGCCTCGACCCGCACCGCGCCCATGATCTTCGAGACCTCGTCGAACTCGCCCGCGCCGAAGAACACCGCGTGCCCGGCGGCCAGCGACAGCCGCTTGGTCAGCTCGGCGACGTTCTCCTCGGTGAGGAACTTCGCGATCGGCCCGGACAGCGAACCGTCCTCGGCCACGCGGACCCAGGCCAGACCCTTCGCACCCTGCGAGACGGCGTAGTCGCCGAGCTGGTCGAAGAACTTCCGCGGCTGCGCGGAGACGTCCGGCACCGCCAGCGCCCGCACGTGCTTGCCGGCGAACGCCTTGAACTCCGAGCCCTCGAAGACATCGGTGATGTCGACGAGCTCCAGCTGGGCCCGCAGGTCCGGCTTGTCGGAGCCGTACTTCAGCATCGCCTCACGGAACGGGATCCTCGGGAAGGGAGACGTCACATGACGCCCGTTGCCGAACTCCTCGAACAGCTCCGTCATGAGCTTCTCGATCGGCTGGAAGACGTCCTCCTGCTCGACGAAGCTCATCTCGACGTCGAGCTGGTAGAACTCGCCCGGCGAACGGTCCGCACGGGCGTCCTCGTCACGGAAACAGGGCGCGATCTGGAAGTACCGGTCGAAGCCGGAGATCATCAGCAGCTGCTTGAACTGCTGCGGCGCCTGGGGGAGGGCGTAGAACTTGCCCGGGTTCAGACGCGACGGCACGACGAAGTCACGCGCGCCCTCGGGAGAGGTGGCGGACAGGATCGGGGTCGCCATCTCGTTGAACCCGAGGGCCGTCATCTTGTGACGAATGGCGGAGATGACCGACGTACGCAGCAGGATGTTCTTGTGCATCCGCTCACGGCGCAGGTCCAGGAAGCGGTACTCCAGGCGCCGCTCCTCGTTGACCCCGTCCTCGGTGTTGATCGTGAACGGCAGCGGGGCGGCCGCGCCGAGCAGCTCGACCTCGCCGACCTCGACCTCGATCTCACCGGTGGGCAGGTCGGCGTTCACGTTGTCGGTTCCACGTGAAACAACCTTGCCGTCTACACGGACCGTCGACTCCTTGGAGACCTTGTCCAGGGCCTCGTACGCGGGCGTGCCGGGCCGGGCGACGAGCTGCGTGATGCCGTAGTGGTCGCGCAGATCGATGAAGAGGATGCCGCCCAGGTCGCGCCGATTGTGCAGCCAGCCGCTCAGCCGGACGTCGGTACCGACGTCAGAGGCGCGGAGCTCGCCGCAGGTGTGGGACCTGTACCGATGCATCGTCGTTCATCGTCCTTACATCTTGGGCTGTGCCGAGGGTCACTCCCCGACAAGGAACGGGCCATGGTGCCCGGACCTGCCAAGGGTACCGGCCGCCCCAAGATCGGCTCCCCACCATTAATCACGGGACGCGGGCCCGGCCATCGGTGGCAGCCCCCGATCACCTCTCCCTACAGTGGGGCAATGCGCACTGGTGAGCCCCTGCCCGCCGTGGGGGACGTCCTCGCCGCCCTCGCGACCGGCCTGTGGCACTGGGACACCGCAACGGGCCAGGTCACCGTGGACGCCGAGGCCGCACGCCTGCTCGGGCTGCCCGCCGAGCCGACCACCCTCACGGAGGTCCAGGCACGCGCGCGTATGCACGCCGTCGACTGGAACGAGATCACCGGCGTCATCCAGCTCGCCGTCGCCGAGGGCACCCTCGCCGAGGTCCGCATCCGGATCATGGACGAGCAGAACCGGGTGGTGCGGGTCGTCCGCAGCCGCTCGAACCCCTCCTACGACGCCGCGCGCCGCGCCTTCGTCCTGATCGGCACCCTCCAGGAGGTCACCGAGCCCTCACCCGGCACCCCGGCCGCCCGCAGCGCGATCACCGGCGACTGGCGGCGATCCAGGGAGGCGTTCCTGCTGGACGCGGGCCGCGCCCTGGCCGAGGCCCGCTCGACGGAGGAGGTCCTGCGGGTCGCCGCGGGCCTGTCGATGCCGGGCTTCTCCCCGGACGGCCTCGCGGTCTTCGGCGTCGAGGGCGACCGCCTGAAGATCATCGGCCACCACGGCCAGCAGCCCGGCGACGAGGGCCCCTTCTCCCACATGGCCCTGGAGACGGACTACCCGGCCGCCGAGGTGGTCCGCACCGGCCGCGCGGTCTACCTCTCCACCCCCGAGCAGTACCGGAACCGCTACCCGGTCACCTGGCCCCTCGCGGCCCACTTCGGCCGCCAGTCCTGGGCCTTCATCCCCCTCACGGTCGCGGGCCGCACGATGGGCGCGTGGATGGCGGCCTTCGCCTACCCGGTCGCCTTCACCCCGGACGAGAGATCCGTGCTCACGACGGTCGCCCGGATGCTCGCCCAGGCACTGTCCCGCGCGGAGGCGGCGGAGTCGGCCAGAGAGCTCACCGACGGCCTCCAACGCTCCATGCTCCCCAAACTGGGCCCCGAGATACCGGGCATGAGCGTGGCGGCCCGCTATGTCCCCACCGGCGGCGGCCTCCAGGTGGGCGGCGACTGGTACGACATGATCCCGCTGCCCGGGGGAGGACGCTTCGCCCTGGTCATAGGCGACGTACAGGGCCACGACGTCCACGCGGCAGGCCTCATGGGCCAGCTGCGCATAGCCCTGCGGGCCTACGCCTCGGAGGGCCACCGCCCCGACGCGGTCCTGTCCCGCGCCTCCCGCTTCCTGCACGGCATGACGTACGACGCCGACGACCCCGCCGACCATCGCTTCGCGACCTGCCTCTACGTCGAGGTCGACCCCGCCACCGGCCGCCTCGACATCGCCCGCGCCGGCCACCCCGACCCCGCGATCCGCATGGCGGACGGCACGGTCCTGGTCCGCCGCACGGACGGCGGCCTCCCCCTCGGCATCGACCCCGACGCCGACTACCCCACGACCCGCCTCACCCTCGAGCCCGGCGAGACGATGATGGTCTGCACCGACGGCCTGATCGAGACGGGCGGCCACGACCTGGAGACCGGCTGGCAGCGGGTCCGCACGATCCTGGAGGAGCACAAGGGCGATCTCGAGGAACTGGCGGACGCCCTGGTCCAGGCAGTGCACGGCCCCTCCTCCCACCACACGACGGGCCCTCTGGCGGACCGCCGCGAGGACGACATAGCGGTGTTGCTGCTGTGCCGCGAGGGAGCGGGCTGCGGCTGCGGCGACACCGTCGTGACGACACCGCCGATCCGCCGCACGATGCTGTCGGTCGCCCAGGCGGAACCGGAACGCGTGGCAGTGGCCCGCCAGCAACTGAAGGAGCTCCTCCACGACTGGCCGTCGGAGGACCAGGTGGACTCGGCGGTACTGCTGCTGTCCGAGATGCTGACGAACGTCCTGGTCCACACCGACGCGGACGCGCTGCTCCTGGCGGAGGTACGCGGCGAACAGGGCGCCCGCCATATACATGTGAAGGTGACGGACACCAGCGACGACCTCCCCCACGTCCGCCGCCCCGGCGAACTGGCGTCGTCGGGCCGCGGTCTGGTCCTCATCGAACTGCTTGCCGACACCTGGGGCGTGGACCCGCAGGGCGAGGGCAAGAGCATCTGGTTCGAGCTCTACGAGTCCACGGCGGCGGAGACACCGGAATAACGCGGTCGGCAGAATCGGTACGTCTGTCCACCTTTCGGATGAACGTCCTTGCTATGGACATGAGTTACCCCTCCGCGTCTCTAGGTTCCGGAGCGGAGGTGATGCTCGATGAACGAGCAGAACAACACGCGCAAGGACGCGATCGACATCAACGACTTCGTGTTCGCGGCCACAGGGGCCCGGGTACGGAGGCTGACGATGCCGGACGGGACGCACTGGTTTCCCACGGCGGACGTACTCAAGGAGCTGGGATACAGGAACCCCCGGAAGACTCTGGCGGACCATGTCCCCACCGAGCACCGAGAGAGTCTTGAGAGCGTAACTGGAGGGTACGCTCTCAGCATTCCCGCAGGTCGGGAGTGGCGCCGAGACATGAATCTTGTGGACCTCCAGGGTCTGATCCGGTTGGTCAACGGCTGCACCAAACCGTCGGCCCAGCCCTTCAAGGCATGGGTCTCCGAAGTCATCGCCACCATCCAGCGCGACGGCTCCTACTCCCTGGAACCCGCCCCCGTGCAGCAGCCCGCCGCCACGGGCTGCACCGCATACGCCGTGCCTGAACAGCTCGCTGACGCCCTGGTCCGGCTCGAAGAACGCAGCATCCAGACGAACGAGGCACTCCAGCAGATCAACAACAGCCAGAACACCATCGTCGAGGTACTCCGGGACATCGCCCAGACCCTCCGAGGCCGCAACGATCTCGCCCGCACCGTCCAGGCACCGGAGTTGACGCCCGAACAGCTCTTGTCCAACTGGAGGACCAGGAACCTGGTGGTCACCGAGGACATCCACACGGTGGCCGCCCACCTGGCCCCCGCCCTCCTGCACGGTGGGGCCGACTACAGCGTGGAGGAGATCGCCGTGTGCACCGGGCTGTCGCCCTCCCGGGTCCAGAACAGCCTGGAGCTGCTGTCCGAGAACGGGTGCGTGCGGCAGGTGGGCCGCGCTCCGGACGGCGCGCCGTTCTACGTACTGCCGTGATCCGGTAGCGCCCACGGAGAGAAGGCCCGAAGCCGCACCTCGAACTTGCGGCTTCGGGCCTTCTCACAACCTACCGAGTCTCAGCCCGCTTTACAGGCCACCCTGCGACATCCCGTGCACGGCCGGGATCGTCCCCAGCCGCCCCTTCTGGAAGTCGTCGAACGCCTGCTGGAGTTCCTCACGGGTGTTCATGACGAACGGGCCGTAGTGGGCCATGGGCTCACGGATCGGCTGGCCGCCCAGAAGTACGACCTCCATGTCCGGCGTGTGCGAGTCCTGCTTCTCGTCCGCGCGGACGGTCAGGGACCCACCTGCGCCGAAGACCGCGGTCTGACCCAGGTGGATCGGTCGCCGCTCGGCGCCCACCGACCCCCGGCCGGCGAGGACGTACGCAAGTCCGTTGAAGTCCTCCCGCCACGGCAGCGTGAGCTCCGCACCCGGCGCCAGCGTCGCGTGGACCATCGTGATCGGGGTGTGAGTGATACCGGGACCGTCGTGACCGTCCAGCTCACCGGCGATCACTCGAAGGAGTGCGCCACCGTCGGGCGTCGTCAGCAGCTGGACGTTGCCACCGCGGATGTCCTGGTAGCGCGGGGCCATCATCTTGTCCTTGGCAGGGAGGTTCACCCACAGCTGGAGGCCGTGGAAGAGACCGCCGGACATGACCAGGGACTCCGGCGGCGCCTCGATGTGGAGCAGGCCCGAACCGGCGGTCATCCACTGGGTGTCGCCGTTGGTGATGGTGCCGCCGCCGCCCTGGCTGTCCTGGTGGTCGAAGACGCCGTCGATGATGTAGGTGACGGTCTCGAAGCCACGGTGCGGGTGCCAGGGGGTGCCCTTCGGCTCCCCAGGCGCGTAATCAACCTCCCCCATCTGATCCATCATGATGAACGGATCCAGCTGCCGGTAATGGATCCCGGCGAACGCACGGCGCACCGGAAAGCCCTCACCCTCGAAACCGCTCGGCGCGGTCGTGACGCCGAGCACGGGACGGGCCACGGCGTCGGCCGGGGCGGCCACGCGGGGGAGCGTCAGCGGGTTCTCCACGGTCACTGCGGGCATGTCGGTACCTCCTTGGTGCGTCCAGTTTAGTTGAGCATTGAACTTCCTGCCACCCCTAACCACGAGGTCCGCAGGCACATTCCCGCCGCCGTCAATGCAACAGGGCCACCGTCCCGACGCCCATCGCCCACAGGCCCGCCGACACCGTGGACAGCCCGAGGACCAGGCGGAACAGACCGAGGGCGAGGTGCCCGGCGGTACGGTGCCCGACCTTGGTGGTGCCCTCCGGATCCTCGGGGTCGTACAGGATGTCGACCTCGTCCGCCCCGCCCTGCCGCCCGCTGCGCGTACGCGCGTTGCCCAGGGCGTCGACGTACGCGTACGTGTGATGCGTGACGGCGTCCTCGCCGGTCCCGACCTCGTACGACCGCTCGCGCCGTCCCTCCACCGTGATCCCCCGGCGGCGCAGCACGACAGCCTCCCGCACCGTGCGCACGCCGCCCGGCAGGACGGTGCTCCCGGCGCCCGTCAGCATCGGACCGGCCAGCCAGAGGACGACGGCCCGCTCCCCCGCACCGCGGTTCACCAGCACCACCGCGACCAGCACGTAAGTGAGGAGCAGGGCGCCGAGGATCGCGTATCCCAGATGTGGGCCGGACCGCTCGACCGGCTCCGCCGACACCTGTGGACGCGGCTCGTCGGCGTCGCGCACGGGCAGTGCCCGGCGTACCGCCTCGGCGAACGCCTGTACGGCCGGTGCGCTGCGGGAGGTGAGGGAGTAGGAGTAGGTCACCGGATCGGTGGGGGTCGTGGCCACGACGACCGTCAGCACCCGGCCTCCGGGGCCGGTCACGTCGACGCGGGCGATCGCCGCGACGGGGATCCGGTGGCGCACTCCACCGGTCTCCAGCAGCACGGCGCCCGCCCGGAGGCGGGCAACAGAACGCCGCCGACCGTGCAGGACCAGCGGCGATGTGTCGATCTCGGTCACGCGGGCACAGTAGGCGAGCCCGGGGACCGGAAGGAGCGGTTCAGTCGTAGCGGTCGTGGATGCGGCACTCAGCCGTACATCCGGCGCATCGCGAACTCGACCATCTGCTCCACGGCCTTCGCGTCGAAGACCATCCGGTGCTCGCCCTCCATGTCGAGGACGAAGCCGTAGCCGGTGGGCAGCAGGTCGATCACCTCCGCGCCCGTGATCACGAAGTACTTGGACTCCTTGCCCGCGTACCGGCGCAGTTCCTTGAGCGAGGTGAACATCGGGATCACCGGCTGCTGGGTGTTGTGCAGGGCGAGGAATCCGGGGTTGTCGCCGCGCGGGCAGTACACCTTGGACGTGGCGAAGACCTGCTGGAAGTCCTCCGCCGCCAGCTGGCCCGTCGTGAAGGCCCGCACGGCGTCCGCGAGGGACGGCGGGGACGGCTCGGGATACAGCGGCGGCTGCTGGCCGTACCCGCCCGGCATCTGCTGCTGTGGGGCGGCGTACTGCTGCTGCGTACCCGCGCTCTGGTCGTAGCCGTACATGGGCGCAAGAGTACCGATCGGGGCGGGGGCGGCGGGCGGCAATGGGGACCGGGCAGACCGACAGCGGCTTGACAGGCGGCGGCCGTGGTTTCCGGCGGCCGCCCCTCGTAGCGTCTGTAGTGCCGAGGGGAGCGGCACGGACAGCGGCCCACCACCAAGAGGACAGCCATGCGCGGACACCACGACGACGCAGCTCACGAGCACGACGGAGGACTCGCCCACGATCTTCCCGTCCTCGCCCGCCGGCGGATGATCCGGCTGATGGCGGGAGCGAGCCTGGTACCGCTGGTCGGCTGTTCCGCCGACAACGACTCCACCGCGTCCACCTCATCCTCTGCCACGGCCGGCTCGTCGTCCTCCTCGGAATGCGCCACCATTCCCGAGGAGACCGCCGGGCCCTACCCCGGCGACGGATCGAACGGTGTGAACGTCCTCAGGGAGAGCGGTGTCGTCCGCAGCGACATCCGCACGAGCTTCGGCGACTCCGGGGGCGGCACCGCCGAGGGGGTGCCCCTGACGTTCACGCTGACGGTCGTGGACGCCGCCTCCGGCTGCGGGACCCCGAGAGAGGGCGCCGCGGTCTACGTCTGGCACTGCGACCGCGAAGGGAACTACTCCCTGTACACCGAGGGCGTCACGGACGAAAACTATCTGCGGGGTGTGCAGGAGACCGACGACAAGGGGCAGGTCACCTTCACCAGCGTCTTCCCGGGCTGCTACACCGGCCGCTGGCCGCACGTCCACTTCGAGGTCTACGCCGACCTGGAGGACGCGACCGCGGCCACCTCCATCACCAACACCTCGCAGCTCGCGTTCCCCAAGGACGTCTGCGACACGGTGTACGCGACGGACGGCTACAGCGAGAGTGTGTCCAACCTCGGTCGGCTCTCCATCGAGACGGACATGGTTTTCAGTGATGGGTACGACCAGCAGATGGCGGCCGTCACCGGAAGTGTCGAGAGGGGTTACACCGCCACCCTCACGATTCCGGTGTGAACCGTCACAGATGACTGGATCAGGGTTGCGGTTTATTACCGACGGGTAGCATCATCGTATCGAAGCTACTTGTCGGTACGTGAACTAACGCGAGGATCCAGTGCCTCGCCCGACTCTCTACGGGAGCCGTCGCCATGGGGCACTACAAGTCCAATCTCCGCGACATCGAGTTCAACCTCTTCGAGGTCCTCGGGCGGGACAAGCTGTACGGCACCGGTCCGTTCGAGGAGATGGACGTCGAGACCGCGAAGAGCATCCTCGACGAGCTGACGCGCCTCGCGGAGAACGAGCTGGCGGAGTCCTTCGCGGACGCCGACCGCAACCCGCCGGTCTTCGACCCGGAGACCAACACCGCGCCGGTTCCCGCGTCCTTCAAGAAGAGCTACAAGGCCTTCATGGACTCCGAGTACTGGCGGCTGGGCGTCCCGGAGGCCATCGGCGGCACCACCGCCCCGCCGTCCCTGATCTGGTCGTACGCGGAGCTGATCCTGGGCGCGAACCCGGCCGTGTGGATGTACTCCTCCGGCCCGGCGTTCGCCGGGATCCTCTACGACGAGGGCAACGACGTACAGAAGAAGATCGCCCAGATCGCCGTGGAGAAGACCTGGGGTTCGACCATGGTGCTGACCGAGCCCGACGCGGGTTCGGACGTCGGCGCCGGCCGCACCAAGGCGATCCAGCAGGAGGACGGCTCCTGGCACATCGAGGGCGTCAAGCGCTTCATCACGTCCGGTGAGCACGACATGGAGGAGAACATCCTCCACTACGTCCTCGCCCGCCCCGAGGGCCACGGCCCCGGTACCAAGGGCCTGTCCCTCTTCATGGTCCCGAAGTACCTCTTCGACTTCGAGACCGGCGAGCTGGGCGAGCGCAACGGCGCCTACGCCACCAACGTCGAGCACAAGATGGGCCTGAAGGCCTCCAACACCTGCGAGATGACCTTCGGCGACCAGCACCCCGCCAAGGGCTGGCTGATCGGCGACAAGCACGACGGCATCCGCCAGATGTTCCGCATCATCGAGTTCGCCCGCATGATGGTCGGCACGAAGGCGATCTCCACGCTGTCCACGGGCTACCTGAACGCGCTGGAGTACGCCAAGGAGCGCGTCCAGGGTTCCGACCTGGCGGCCTTCGGCGACAAGGCCGCGCCCAAGGTCACCATCACCCACCACCCCGACGTACGCCGCTCGCTCATGACGCAGAAGGCGTACGCGGAGGGCATGCGCGCCCTCGTCCTCTACACCGCCTCCATCCAGGACGCGATCGCCGTCAAGGAGGCCGCGGGCGAGGACGCCAAGGCCGAGCACGCGCTCAACGACCTGCTCCTGCCGATCGTGAAGGGCTACGGCTCGGAGAAGGGCTACGAGCAGCTCGCCCAGTCGCTCCAGACCTTCGGCGGCTCCGGGTTCCTCCAGGAGTACCCGATCGAGCAGTACATCCGCGACGCCAAGATCGACACCCTGTACGAGGGCACCACGGCCATCCAGGGCCAGGACTTCTTCTTCCGGAAGATCGTCCGCAACCAGGGCGCGGCCCTGAACGGTCTCGCCGAGGACATCAAGAAGTTCCTGGCGCTCGGCACGGGCGGCGAGGACCTCGCGGGCGCCCGCGAGCACCTGGCCAAGGCGGCCGTCGAGCTGGAGGCCATCGTCGGTCTGATGCTGACCGACCTCGCGGCCACCGAGCAGGACGTCAAGAACATCTACAAGGTGGGCCTGAACACCACCCGCCTGCTGCTGGCCTCCGGCGACGTCGTCGTCGGCTACCTGCTCCTCAAGGGCGCCGCGGTCGCCGCCGAGAAGCTGGAGACGGCCTCCGCCAAGGACAAGGCGTTCTACACCGGCAAGATCGCGGCGGCGAAGTTCTTCGCGGCCAACGTCCTGCCCGGCGTCACCGGCGCCCGCAAGCTCGCCCAGGGCGTCGAGCTCGACCTGATGGAGCTGGACGAGGCCGCGTTCTAGGACACACCCGCACAGCTCTCCCGAGGGCCCGCTCCCAGCACCGGAGCGGGCCTTCGTACGTCGTTAAGGTGAACCCCATGAGCGAACCCTCCCGCTTCGACCGCGGTCACACCGACGACCTCATGTCCTTCCTGGCTGCCGGCCCCTCGCCGTACCACGCCGTGGCGAACGCCGCCGAGCGACTGGAGAAGGCGGGCTTCAGGCAGGTCGCGGAGACGGATGCCTGGGACGGGACGACCGGCGGCAAGTACGTGCTGCGCGGCGGCGCGATCGTGGCCTGGTACGTCCCCGAGGGCGCCGAGCCGCACACCCCCTTCCGGATCGTCGGCTCGCACACCGACTCCCCCAACCTGCGGGTCAAGCCCCTGCCGGACGCCGGGGCGCACGGCTGGCGCCAGGTCGCCGTGGAGATCTACGGCGGACCGCTGCTGAACTCCTGGCTCGACCGTGACCTGGGCCTGGCCGGCCGGCTGACCCTGCGGGACGGCTCGACGCGACTGGTCAACGTCGGCCGGCCGCTGCTGCGAGTCCCGCAGCTCGCCGTCCACCTGGACCGCTCGGTGTCGACGGAGGGCCTCAAGCTCGACAAGCAGCGGCATCTGCAACCCATCTGGGGGCTCGGCGACGACATCCGAGAGGGCGACCTCATCGCCTTCCTGGAGGAGGAGAACGGGCTCCCGGCGGGCGAGGTGACCGGCTGGGACCTGATGGTGCACTCCGTGGAGCCCCCGGCCTATCTGGGCCGCGACAAGGAGCTGGTGGCCGGCCCGCGCATGGACAACCTGCTGTCCGTGCACGCCGAGGTCGCCGCGCTGAGCGCGGTCTCCGCCGGCTCGGCCCTGTCCCACATCCCCGTACTCGCCGCCTTCGACCACGAGGAGAACGGCTCGCAGTCGGACACCGGCGCGGACGGGCCGCTGCTCGGCAGTGTGCTGGAGCGTTCGGTGTTCGCGCGCGGAGGGTCCTACGAGGACCGGGCGAGAGCCTTCGCCGGCACGGTCTGTCTGTCCTCCGACACGGGCCACGCGATCCACCCCAACTACGCGGAGCGCCACGACCCCACGCACCACCCGCGGGTCAACGGCGGCCCGATCCTCAAGGTCAACGTCAACAACCGCTACGCCACGGACGGTTCGGGCCGCGCGGTCTTCGCCGCCGCCTGCGAGAAGGCCGGCGTCCCCTTCCAGTCCTTCGTCTCCAACAACTCCATGCCCTGCGGCACCACGATCGGCCCCATCACGGCGGCCCGGCACGGCATCAAGACCGTCGACATCGGCGTCGCCATCCTGTCGATGCACAGCGCCCGCGAACTGTGCGGCGCGGACGACCCGCATCTGCTGGCGAACGCACTGGTGGCGTTCCTGGAGGGGTAGTTCACGAGGAGTGGGTACCCGGCGTCCGGACCGGACCGACCGGACCGGACAGGGAGGCGACACTATGGGCCTCGGCGGATGCATCATCCTCATCGCCGCGGGAGCCATCCTCACGTTCGCGACCGACTGGGAGATGCAGGGAGTCAATCTCGACCTGGTCGGCGTCATCTTCATGATCGTCGGACTGATCGGCGTCGCGACGTTCAGCAGCATCGCCAGGCGTCGGCGCGTGGTGGTACCGCCGTCCACGACGACGGTGGTCGAGGACGACCACCACCGGCGCGGGGGCGGCTACAGCGCCTGATCTCCATACCGGCCGGCACGAGGGGCAGCCGGTCCGCACCGCCCTCGGCGAGACGGACCGGCACACCCCGGGTCCTGTTCCGTTCGGTCACGCCTGGTTCAGCGCGTGCCCCGTGGTCGCGTCCACATGCTCCGGTACGTCCTCGTGGCGGTCGCCGACCGTGAGGGTGCCGGTGGGTTCGAGGACGAGGATCGCCGACGGGACGAGGGCGTACGGCTTGTGCTCGGTGCCGCGGGGGACCGTGAAGACCGAGCCCTTGGGGAGGACGACCGTGCGTTCGCCGGTCGGTTCGCGCAGGGCGATGTGGAGTTCGCCGTCGAGGACGAGGAAGAACTCGTCGGTGTGGTCGTGGGTGTGCCAGAGGTGTTCGCCCTCGACCTTGGCGATGCGTACGTCGTAGTCGTTGACGGTCGTGACGATGCGGGGGCTCCACTGGTCCGTGAAGGACGCGAGGGCCTTTTCCAGGGAGATCGGCTCGAGGGAGACGGGTTCGCTCATGTCCGTCATCGTCGGCCGTGGCCCGGCACGTGCACGAGTGCTAGGAATTGCACATGCCGCAAGGATCCTCTCAACCGAACATACGTCCGCACCGGGTCACGGTCATCGTCGACGAGGGCACCAACCCCTTCGAAGTCGGCGTCGCCACCGAGCTGTTCGGGCTGCCGCGGCCCGAACTGGGGCTGCCGGGGCCGTTGTACGAGGTGACGCTGTGCACGCCCGCGCCCGGGGTGCGGATGAACCACGGATTCTTCACGCTGAGCGGTGTGCCCGGGCTCGAGGCCGTGGACGAGGCCGACACCCTGGTCGTACCGGGGCGGCCGGACAACGTCGTACCGCGCGGGGGCGCGGTACTCGACGCCATTCGCCGCACGCACGCGCGTGGCGCCCGCGTCATGAGCCTGTGCACCGGCAGCTTCGCGCTTGCCGAGGCGGGGCTGCTGGACGGGCGGCGGGCCACCACCCACTGGCTGTGGGCGGACGCGTTCCGCGAGCTGCATCCCAAGGTTCTCCTGGAGCCCGACGTCCTCTTCGTCGACGAGGGCGACCTCCTCACCGCCGCCGGCAGTGCCGCCGCGCTCGACCTCGGGCTGCACATCTGGCGGCGCGACCACGGCGCAGAGGCCGCCAACGCGGTGTCCCGGCGGCTGGTCTTCGCCGCCCATCGGGACGGCGGGCAGCGGCAGTTCGTGAAGCGTCCGGTGCCCGACGTGCCGGCCGAGTCGCTGGCGCCGTTGCTGGCGTGGGCGCAGGAACGGCTCGGGGAGCCGCTGACGGTGACGGAGCTCGCCGCCCGTGCGGCCGTCTCCCCCGCCACGCTGCACCGCCGTTTCCAGGCCCAGCTCGGCACGACGCCGTTGGCCTGGCTGACGGGGGAGCGCGTGGCGCTGGCCTGCCGGCTGATCGAGCGGGGCGAGGAACGGCTGGACGTGGTGGCCGCCCGCAGCGGCCTGGGGACGGCCGCGAACCTCCGCGCGCGCGTGCGGCGCGAGACGGGGCTCAGCCCGTCGGCGTACCGGAGACGGTTCGGGACGTCGGCGACGGAGGCGCCGTGGTCTCGGACCTGAGCTGTCGCAGCTCGGACACCACACCGACCCCGGCGTGTCGACCATCCCGACGGCCTATCGGTTGCGTTCCGTCGCGCAGGTCGGGGAAGCCGTAACGGCATGAGATTCCTCGTACGCGACCGGCTCCTCGGCTTCGGTGACGACTACTGGATCGAGGACGACCAGGGCAACAAGGTGTTCCTCGTCGACGGCAAGGCCATGCGGCTGCGGGACACCTTCGAGCTGAAGGACACCCGTGGGCGCGTCCTGATCGACATCCGGCAGAAGATGTTCGCCCTGCGGGACACGATGCTCATCGAGCGGGACGGCGAACCGCTGGCCACCATCAAGCGCAAGCGGCTGTCCCTGCTGCGCAACCACTACCGGGTGTCCCTGGCGGACGGCAGCACCGAACTCGACGTCAGCGGGAAGATCCTCGACCGGGAGTTCGCAGTCGAGTACGACGGTGAGCTGCTCGCCGTGGTCTCCCGGCGGTGGCTGCACGTGCGGGAGACCTACGGCGTCGATGTCGTGCGGGAGGACACGGACCCGGCGCTGCTGATCGCGGTGGCGGTGTGCGTGATCCACCTCGCCGAGAAGGAGCGGGAGGACTAGGGCCCGCCGGACAGGCCTAGCGCCGGGGTGCGTCGAGTCCCAGCATCCGGTCCTTCAGCGCCGGGAACTGATCCCGTGTCACGGCCACCTTCGCGGGGTCGAACTCGACGCTGAGGACCTCCTCGCCGGCGCCGGCCTCGGCCAGTACCTCGCCCCACGGATCCACCACGATCGAGTGACCGGCCTGGGGAACCCCCGCATGCGTCCCGGCCGTTCCACAGGCGAGCACGTACGCCTGGTTCTCGACCGCCCGCGCCTGGGCCAGCAGCGTCCAGTGCGCCCGGCGGCGCTCCGGCCAGCCCGCGGGAATCACCAGGGTCTCGGCACCGGCGTCGACGAGGCCGCGGAAGAGTTCGGGGAACCGGAGGTCGTAGCAGGTGGCCACGCCGAGGGTGGTCTCGGGCAGACGGACCGTCACCAGGTCCCGGCCCGCGCCCATCAGCACGGCCTCGCCCTTGTCGAAGCCGAAGCGGTGGATCTTGCGGTAGGCGGCGATCAGGTCGCCGGAGGGGGAGAAGACGAGAGAGGTGTTGTAGAGCGTGCCGTCGGCGGTGCGCTCCGGGATCGAGCCCGCGTGCAGCCAGACGCCCGCGTCGCTCGCGGCCTTCGCCATGGCCTCGTACGTCGGTCCCTCCAGCGGCTCGGCCTCGCCGGCGAACCCCTCGTAGGCGAACGCGCCCGTGGTCCACAGCTCCGGCAGCACGACCAGATCGGCACCGGCCTGGTCCCGTACCAGGGAGGCCACCCGCCGTCGGCGCGATTCGACCGATTCGCCCTCACTTACGGCGATCTGAATCAACGAGGCGCGCACACTACCACCGTCCTGGCATTCGAGCCGTTCACACGGGCCTACGATCGTCACACGAAAGCACTGCCGGGGTGCCTCACAGCAGCGTAACTTAGCGTTCCAAGACACCCGCCGACAGCCACACTCCCACTGGCAACGACGCCATCACCAGCCCGTGCACCGACCGCCGAGGGGTCCCGTTCCGTGAGTCTGCATCCCACCCTCCAGCCCTACGCCGACGCCTGGACCCACTCCATCGACGCGATATCCGAGCTGGTGACCCCGCTCGTGGAGGGAGAGTGGAACCGGCGTACCCCGTGCCCCGGCTGGTCGGTGCGGGACGTCGTGTCCCACGTCATCGGTCTGGACACCGAGATGCTGGGGGACCCGCGCCCCATCCACTCACTGCCTCGCGACCTCTACCACGTCACCAATGAGCACCAGCGGTACACGGAGATGCAGGTCGACGTCCGCCGTCACCACACCGCGCCGGAGATGACGTCCGAGCTGGAGTACGTGATCATCCGCCGCAACCGCCAGCTGCGCAACGAGTCGCGGGATCCGGGCACGAAGGTGCGCGGCCCCCTCGGCAGCGAACTGACGCTCGAAGAGTCCATGCGCAAGCACGCCTTCGACGTCTGGGTGCACGAGCAGGACCTCCGCGCCGCCCTCGGCCGCCCCGGCAACCTGGACTCCCCCGGCGCGCACATCGCCCGTGACGTCCTGCTCGCCGAGCTGCCCGCCATAGTCGCCGAGAAGGCCGACGCCCCTCGCAGCTCGGCGATCGTCCTCGACGTCCACGGCCCGATCGAGTTCCTGCGCACGATCCGCGTCGACATCCAGGGCCGCGGCACCCTCGAAACGGCCCCCGCCCTCGGCCCCGCCGCCACCCTCACCCTCGACTGGGAGACCTACGTCCGCCTGGCCTGCGGCCGGGTGACGGCGGACGCGGTACCGGACCGGGTGAAGGCGGAGGGCGACCCGGCCCTGACGGCGGCGATCCTGCGGAACTTCACGGTGACGCGGTAGTCACGCCGAGGCGCTCCGAAGCAGTAGATTGCAACCCGAAGGGACGGCCGCAACTTCGGATTGCGGCCGCCCCTTCACCTATGAGCACCTGCGAGCGAGGACTCGGTCATGAACGCCTGAGTACGTAGATCGGCGTCCCGTCCTCGTCACCGCCCCGGGGGTGGATGCAGGCGTGCTTGCGCAGCAGGCGCAGGCATTCGTTGACGCGGTGGACGGACAAGCCGGTGCGAGCGGCGATCGAGTCGAGCGGCTGCCGCAGCTCGCCCTCTTCGACCAGCACGGGAGCGATCACCACCGCCACTGCCCAGACGTCCGCGGTCACGGAGAGCCGCTGCCGCCAGTCGGCCAGTACGGCCTCGGCGGTCGGGTGGGCGGAGAGGCCGGCGGTGGATGTCGGACGGTCGAGGGCGATGACGTCGAGTCGGTTCGCGATGCGGTCCATGGCCTGAGCGATGGCCTGCTGCGCCGTGAGCGTCGCGCGCTGCATCTCCAGCATCTCCCTATGCAGCGCGAGCGATTCGCGCTGTGCGTTCGCGAGCTCTTCGTCGACCTGAAGGTTGTGCGCCTCCAGCCGGACGATGGCCTCCGCGACCTGCTCCGGCATCGCGTAGGCGATCGGCGCACCCGGCTCGGCGGACTGCACCTCGGCCTCTTCGAGGGTGTAGGAACCCTCTTGCTGGACGGTCACGATGACCTCCGTGGCCCACTCCTTGAAGGGGGCACAGGCCGGCTTGGTGCAGGCGTTGACGAGGAGGATGAGACCTTGGAGAGAGATGACATTCAGGTCTCGGCGCCACTCTCTACCTGCGGGAATGCTGAGACCATAACCTCCAGTTAGGGTCTCGAGAGTCTCTCGATGGCCTTCCGGGACATGGTCGGAGAGTGCCTTCTGGGGATTGCTGTGCCCCAATCGCTTACAGACGTCCACCGCCGGAAACCAATGCGTCCCGTCCGGCATCGTCAGCCGCCGGACACGCACTCCGGTGGCCGCGTACACGAAGTCGCTGACGTCGATCGCGTCACGCTGCGTCCGGGGGTCGGGCTGATGCTTGCTGGGTTCGATCATATGAACCACCTCCGCTGCGGAACGTAGAGCGGAGCAAATCGAACTATCCAGTCTGCGCAGGGATGTTCGCGATTGCGAGGGAAAGATCCAGCGATTCCACTACGGGGCGTGGCCGGGCAGTGTATGACGGAGTGGCTGAACGATTCACCTGCTCGTGTGGCGTGACCGGGCATCATGGCCGTATGGCCGATCTTCGAACAGTCGCAAAGGTGCCCGCAGCCATGGACGTGTCCGCGATGAAGAACCTCGCCGACACTCATCACGCCCGTGCCGTAAGGCCCTTGGGGACGCACGAGGTCGCCGGCCATCTGGTGAAGGCGTACGGCATCGAAGCGCCCGGGCGGGAGGTCGAGGGGGCGGACGCGGCGTTGGCGATCGCCGAGGCGCACCTCGCCACCGCCGGTCTGCGGGGCTCTCTCGGGGTCGCCGTGCTGCTGGTGCACGCCGGTGGGGACGGCGACTATGTGCTCGTGCACACGTGGATCGAGGGGGACATGTCCGACCTCGCCGTCTTCGTCGGGCCCGTCGGTGAGCCGGAGGGGTTGCGGCCGGGGCGGCTGGGGCTGGCTCCCTGTGTGTGGGAGGCGGCCGTGTTCGCGTACGAGCGGGATGCCTGGGTGCGGCATGTGCTGGACGGGGACGGGGAGATCGGTGCACGGCTCGCCGCCTGGTCCGTGGATGTGCTGGAGGGGGAGGTCCGGTGAGCGGCGATCCCGTCGTGCGGCGGGTGCGGTCCGAGGAGCTGGCGGACGTCGTCGCGCTGATCACCGAGCACGCCGTGTACGAGAAGGCCGAGCCGCCCGCCCCCGGGCTCGAGGAGCGGTTGCGGTCCCTGCTGTTCGGGAGCCCCGAGCCGCGGCTGCGGTGTCTCGTCGCGGAGGTGGACGGGACCGTCGTCGGCTACGCCACCTGTTCCGCCGAGGTGTCCACCTGGGACGGTGCCGAGTACCTCCACATGGACTGTCTGTTCCTGCGCGACGGGCACCGCGGGCTCGGCATCGGGGAGTCGCTCATGACCGCCGTACGGGACGAGGCGCGGGCTCTCGGGCTCGGACAGGTGCAGTGGCAGACGCCCGCGTGGAACGACGGGGCCATTCGCTTCTACGGGCGGATCGGGGCCACGTCCAAGGACAAGCGGCGGTTCTTTCTGCCCGTCATATGAGTCCGGAACATGAGTAAGGGGCCTGCGGTGCAGGCCCCTTACTCATGTTCGCGTTCTTGCGTCAGCTGATCTTCGTGTAGCCGTAGTTGATGAGCTTCTTCACGTCGGCGGTGCGGTTGGCCTCCGAGGAAGCGGTGAGGACCGCGCCCATCACCGACTCGCCGTTCTTCGTCGCGGCGAAGATGAGGCAGTACTTGGCCTCGGTGCCGGAGCCGGTCTTCACGCCGAGCGTGCCGTTCCAGCCGAGCAGGGTGTTGGTGTTCTTCCAGGCCGCCATCGTGCGGGTGGAGCCCGTCTTCGTGATCGTCTTCGCCGTGTACGACTTGGTCTTGACGACCGTCTTCATGGTGGAGCTCTTCATGGCGCTGCGGGCGAGCTTCGTCAGGTCGCGCGGCGTCGAGGCGTTGGCGCCCCTGCTGATGCCGTCGAACGAGTCGAACTTCGTGTTCTTCATGCCCAGGCTCTTGGCCATGGTGTTCATCTTGCCGATGAAGCTCTTGGTGCGGGCCGCGACCGTCGAGCCGGAGCCGTACTTGTCGGCGAGCGCCATCGCGGCGTCGCAGCCCGACTTCAGCAGCATCCCGTAGAGCAGCTGGCGGACGGTGACCTTGTCGCCGACGATCAGGTTCGCGGACGAGGCGCCGTTGGCGACGATGTAGTCGCTGTACGCCTTCTTGATCGTGACCTTGGCGTCCAGGTTCAGGTTCGACTGCGACAGGACGACCTTCGCGGTCATGACCTTCGTGGTGGACGCGGTGAGCCGCTTGGTGTCGGCGGCCTTCGCGAAGAGCGTCGTGCCGGTGGCGCTGTTCATCAGGAACCCGCCCTTGGCGGTGATGGTGGGCGCGGTGACGGCCTGCGCCGGCGCCGCGGTGAGGGCTCCTGTGGCGAGCAGCGAGCCGGTGGTCACGGCCACGGCTACGGCTCTGCGGATACGGATGCCCTGAATGCCGGTAATCAAGTGAGGTACCCCGAATACGTTGAATGCCCCTGGCGTGCGGCCGAGTTGAGACCTGAAAGTTGTTGGGGCCGCACGTGTCTGACTCGTAAGTAGCACAGAAGGTTGTGCGACCGCTGGGGCGGGTTTGGGTTTCCCTGTCCTGCGGGACCCCTGGGGTCCGCGATATGGACGGGTCTCCGACATGCGTACGCGTTGTATCTATGATGTGCGCATGCCTTCAGCCCCACCCGCCCCGTCCACCGCTCACACCAAGCAGCCGCCCGCCGCCGACCGTGTCTACGACCACGTCAAGCAGGGTGTCCTGGAGCGTCGCTACGAGGGCGGCACCCTGCTCACCGAGGGCGAGCTCGCCGACGCCGTGGGGGTCTCGCGGACACCGGTGCGCGAGGCGCTGCTGCGGCTCCAGGTGGAGGGGCTGATCAAGCTCTACCCGAAGAAGGGCGCGCTGGTCCTGCCCGTCTCCGCACAGGAGATCGCGGACGTGGTGGAGACCCGCCAGCTCGTCGAGGAACACGCCGCGCGCAAGGCCGTACCGGCGTCACCGCGGCTCATCGCACGGCTCGAGGAGCTCCTCGCCCAGCAGAAGGAGCAGGCCGCCGCCGGGGACCTGGCCGGCGCCGCCGTCACCGACCGCTGCTTCCACGCCGAGATCGTCCGCAGCGGGGGCAACGAGATCCTGTCCCGGCTCTACGACCAGCTCCGCGACCGGCAGCTGAGGATGGGCGTCGCCGTGATGCACGCCCACCCCGACCGCATCACCAAGACCCTCACCGAGCACGAGCAGATCCTCGACGCGCTGCGCTCCGGCGACGCGGAGGCGGTCGTCGGGCTCATCCACGGGCACGTCGAGTGGTTCTCCCACCTGGCGCGGGGCGAGGTCCGATGAGCGCCACTCTGCCGGGTGACCCGCCGGGCGGCCGCCGCGCGATGGCCGTCTGGGGCATCGGCGTCTCCGTCTACTTCGTCGCCGTCATCTTCCGTACGTCACTGGGGGTGGCCGGCCTCGACGCGGCCGACCGCTTCCACGTCAACGCCTCCGCGCTGTCGACCTTCTCCATCCTCCAACTGCTCGTGTACGCGGGCATGCAGATACCCGTCGGCCTGCTCGTCGACCGGCTCGGCACCAAGAAGGTGCTGGCCATCGGGGTGGTGCTGTTCACGGCCGGACAGCTCGGCTTCGCCTTCTCCCCCTCGTACGGCATGGCCCTCGCCTCGCGCGCGCTGCTGGGCTGCGGTGACGCGATGACGTTCATCAGCGTGCTGCGGCTCGGCACCCGCTGGTTCCCGGCCCGGCGCGGGCCGATGGTCGCGCAGTTCGCGGGTCTTGTCGGCATGGCGGGCAACCTGGTCTCCACCCTCGTGCTGGCCCGGCTGCTGCACGGCATCGGCTGGACGGCGGCCTTCGCGGGCAGCGCGGTCGCGGGTGTGGTCGTGCTGGTCCTGCTGCTGCTCTTCCTCAAGGACCACCCCGAGGGACACGAGCCGGAGCCCTTCCCGCACCAGGGCGCGGCCTACGTACGACGGCAGATCGCCGCCTCCTGGCGGGAGCCGGGCACGCGGCTCGGCCTGTGGGTGCACTTCACGACCCAGTTCCCGGCGATGGTGTTCCTGCTGCTGTGGGGCATGCCGTTCCTGGTCGAGGCGCAGGGGCTGTCCCGGGCGGTCGCCGGTGAGCTGCTGACCCTCGTCGTGCTGTCGAACATGGTGATCGGGCTGGTCTACGGCCAGGTCGTCGCCCGGCACCACGAGGCGCGGCTGCCGCTGGCGCTGGGGACCGTGGGGGCGACGGGGCTGATGTGGGCGGTGACGCTGGCGTACCCGGGCGAGCATGCGCCGATGTGGCTGCTCGTGGTGCTCTGCACGGTGCTGGGCGCCTGCGGGCCGGCCTCGATGATCGGCTTCGACTTCGCGCGTCCGGCGAACCCGCCGGGGCGGCAGGGCACCGCGTCCGGCATCACCAACATGGGCGGCTTCGTCGCCTCGATGACGACCCTGTTCGCGATCGGGGTGCTGCTGGACGCGACCGGGAACAACTACCGGGTCGCCTTCTCCGCGGTCTTCGTGCTGCAGGCGCTGGGGATCAGCCAGATCCTGCGGCTGCGCAAGCGGGCGATCCGCCGGGAGCGGGAGCGGCTGGTGGCGAGCCGGGTGGAGACGGTGCACGTACCGGTGTAGGTGTCCCTGCCGCCTCGCCCCGAACCTGCCACGCGCCCCGCACCCGCTTCGGCCTAGTAGTAGGTGTTGCCGTCCCAGTCCGACTCGTCGCAGCCCAGCTGGTCGTCCTTCTCGTAGACGCAGACCTGGATGCGCATCGCCCAGATGCCACGGGTGTCCGTCAGGGATGTCACCCAGGTGTCGGAGTGCTGGTAGCCGGCGGTGACCGAGCGCCAGGCGTAGCTGGTCACCACGCGCTCCGGGGTGAGGGACTGCGCCCGGATCCGGACGTGGTGTCCGTCGGGGGCGGTGTCGGTCACCGTGAGGTAGATCTTGTTGGCGACGGTCTTGCTCGAGTAGTAGAAGTCCCCGGTGCCCTGGGCCCCGGAGATCGACTCGGCGACGCCGCCGGCGGCCGCCGGGCTCACGGAGAAGGCGAACGCGCCCAGGGCCGCGGCGCCCACCGCGAGGATTCTGCTGAGGTTCTTCTTCAAGGGTTCCCCCTGTGTCCAAGATCGATTGTCTTGCAGGCGGGATCCTATGAGGGGCATGACCATGCCACCCCCGTGATCGACGTACCTGTGACGGGGGTAACAGGCCGTCGGCTAGCCGGCCGAGACGCCCGTCGAGACGTCGAACTGCATGTCCGGCGGGTTCTTCGGGTCGAAGTCCGTCCCGGCCTTGGGGAACTGGTTCATGATCGTGCCCTGGCCGTACGTGTTCTCGGCGTAGTCATTGGGGTCGTACGACCAGCCCGCCGCCTGCAGGCAGAGTTTGACCGAGTCCCAGTTCTTGAACGCGAAGTCCGGCATCTGCACCTGGTCGGGGTCGTTGTTCGACTCCTGCGGCTCGGTGCACTCGGTCGTCTCGACCGTCCGGTTCGCATCCCCGGTCCGGTATCCCGACGGCGTCGACGAGGTGGTCGGCGTGGTGTCACCGCCGGCGTCGTCGTCCGTCCCGCCCCCGTTCAGCGCCAGCGCCGCGATCAGACCGCCGACCGCCACGACGGACACGATGATCGAGCCGAGGATGACCGGCTTGTTGCTCCTGCGGCCGCCGCCCGAGGGCGGTGCCTGCTGCGGGGTGAGGTTGTACGGCGGCGGGGTCGAGGCGTACGCGTTCGGCGCCGGCGTGGGGGTCTGGTACCCGCCCTGCTGCGGATATCCGTACGCCGGGGAAGGGGTCGAGGGCGGCGGGGTGCCGTAGGGGTTCGGCGTCGGCTGGTACGGCGTCTGGACCGGGCCCGTCGGCGCCGGAGTCCCCTGGTCCACCGGCGGGAACACCGCCGAGCCCACGCCCGCCCCGCTCGACGTCTGCGCGCCGGGGACGATGCTCGGCGCGGCCGCCTGGAAGGACGCCGCCACCCGCAGGCACTCGGTGCGCATGGCCTCGGCGCTCGGGAAGCGCTCGTTCGGGTTCTTCTTCAGGGCGCGGGCGATCAGCGCGTCCACCGCGGGCGGCAGCGCGCGGTTGACCTGCGACGCGGCCACCGGCTCTTCCTGCACATGCGCGTACGCGATCGCCAGCGGCGAGTCCGCGTCGAACGGCAGCCGCCCGGTGACCAGCTGGAACAGCATGATGCCGACCGAGTAGAGGTCGGAGCGGGCGTCCACGCCGCGGCCCAGCGCCTGCTCGGGGGAGAGGTACTGGGGGGTGCCGACCACCATGCCGGTCTGCGTCATCGACGTGACACCCGACTGCATGGCGCGCGCGATGCCGAAGTCCATGACCTTGACCACGCCGCGCTTGGTCATCATCACGTTGCCGGGCTTGATGTCGCGGTGGACCAGGCCCATCTCATGGCTGATCTCCAGCGCCGCCAGCACATCCGCGGTGATCTTCAGCGCCTTGTCGGCGGGCATCGCGCCGTGCTGCCGTACGTCCTCGTCGAGCACCGAGCCGAGCGGGCGGCCCTCGACGTACTCCATGACGATGTACGGCATCGTCATGCCGTCGAGGTTGTCCTCGCCGGTGTCGAAGACCGAGACGATGTTGGTGTGCGTGAGCTTGGCCACGGCCTGGGCCTCGCGGCGGAAGCGCTCGCGGAAGGCCTGTTCCCGGCCCAGCTCGGTGTGGAGGGTCTTGATGGCGACGGGGCGGTCGAGCACGGTGTCGTGCGCGAGGTGCACCGAGGCCATGCCACCCTCACCGAGCAAGTCGCGCAGCTGATAGCGGTTGTTGGCGATCGCCCGCCCCGCATACCGGCCGTGTGCGCCGTCCTGGCTCATGTTCCGCGTCCCCCATCGGCCATCAGGCGCCGGCCCGACTGTCGTTGATCGAATGGCTCATTCCCGGCCAAGTCTGCCCCACGGCACTGACAGGTCAAGCCGGGTGCCCGTTCCGTGACCGTACGCGAAAGAAGCGTCGCGGAAGCGTTACAGGTGGCGTACCGCCGGTACACAGAATTTGCACGACAGCGCGTGCTACCGCTTTGATGACCGGTCCGTCTCGGACCGGTCCCCGGGCTCATCCCGGACCGGAGGCTTGCGTGGAGGCTGTAGCGTGGCCGACGGAGACCGTAACAACACCGCGCGCACCGCGGGCAGAAACGACGGCGAGGACCGATGGCACAGCAGCAGCGCGCTCAGGGCCCGTCCGACCCCGAGGCGACTGGCGGCGGGATGTCAGACGCGCCGGAGATGTGGGGCAACGGCGGACTGGTCGGCGATGGCCGGTATCGGCTGACACACAGACTCGGCCGGGGCGGCATGGCCGAGGTCTTCGCCGCCGAGGACGTACGTCTCGGCCGCACCGTGGCGGTCAAACTGCTGCGCTCCGACCTCGCCGAGGACCCGGTCTCCAAGGCCCGCTTCACCCGCGAGGCCCAGTCCGTGGCCGGCCTCAACCACCACGCGATCGTCGCGGTCTACGACTCCGGCGAGGACTTCGTGAACGGCCATGCCGTTCCGTACATCGTCATGGAGATCGTCGAGGGCCGCACGATCCGGGACCTGCTGATCAACGCCGAGGCCCCCGGGCCCGAGCAGGCTCTGATCATCGTCTCCGGTGTCCTGGAGGCGCTCGCCTACTCGCACCAGCACGGCATCGTGCACCGGGACATCAAGCCGGCCAACGTCATCATCACCCACGGCGGCGCCGTGAAGGTGATGGACTTCGGCATCGCCCGCGCACTGCACGGCGCGCAGTCGACGATGACGCAGACCGGCATGGTCATGGGCACCCCTCAGTACCTGTCGCCCGAGCAGGCGCTCGGCAAGGCGGTGGACCACCGCTCCGACCTGTACGCGACGGGCTGCCTCCTCTACGAACTCCTCGCGCTGCGGCCCCCGTTCACCGGCGAGACGCCGCTGTCCGTCGTCTACCAGCACGTCCAGGACATCCCGACGCCTCCGTCCGAGGTCTCCGACGCCACGCCTCCGGAGCTCGACGGCCTGGTCATGCGCTCGCTCGCCAAGGAGCCGGACGACCGGTTCCAGACGGCCGAGGAGATGCGCGGGCTCATCCAGTACGGGCTGCAGATGCTGTACGAGCAGGGCGGTCACACCGGCACCTGGAACACCGGGCCGGTCGCGATGCACGACGGCCGGCACACCCCCTCGGGCGGCTTCGCCGGCACCACCGTCATGCACCACTCCGGCGACGCCTCCGGCACCACGCAGATCCCGCAGCCGATCCTGCCCGGCGGCTACGGCGGCGGGGACGACGGCGGCTTCGAGGGGCACGGCAACCGGGGCAGCGGCCGCGGCAAGCTGTGGATCCTCGCCGTGCTCGCGGTGGTCGCCATAGCGGCAGGTGTCGCGCTGGCGCTGAACGGCGGCGGCGGGAACGGCAGCGGGGACGACACCACCGAGAAGCCGACCACCTCCACGACGCCCTCGGAGACGACCAGCGAGTCGCCGAGCGACGAGCCGACGGACGAGGCGACCGACGAACAGACCGACGACGGCTCCGTGAGCACCGGTTCGTCCTGGTCCCCGACCTCGACCCCGTCGTACACGCCCTCGCCGACCCCCACGGCGACGGCCACGGAGCCGACGGGCGAGCCGACGACCGCGGAGCCGACGACCGCCGAGCCGACGACGACGGAACCGACGGAGGAGCCGACGGAGACGGACGGCGGCACCGACGCGGGCGGCACCACCGGTGACGTAGAGGGCGGCTGACGCAGCAGTACGCCACCACGCGCGCGTACGGACCGGAAACGGACCGTACGCGCGCGTGGCGTTTTCCCGGACGGGCGGCTCAGTCGGCGAAGGCCTCGCACACCGCCTCGTACTCCCGCGTCCACCACACCACCAGCGCCGAGGCCGCCGGGAACTGGGGGTCCGCGCGGGTGTCGCCGCGTTCGTAGTGCCAGCGCAGCATCCAGAAGTCGTTGAGGCGCTCCCACCAGACCCGATGGGCGGCCGCCGTCAACTCCGAGGGCGTGGCACCCGCCGTACGCCGGTACGCGCGCGCGTACGCCCGCACCTTCGGCAGGTCGAGCGCGCCCGCGGGCCGTACGAAGAAGATCGCGGCGGCACGTACGGCCTCCTCCGCGCGGGGCTGCACGCCCAGCCGGTCCCAGTCGACGATCGCGGCCGGGGCATCCCCCTGGTAGAGCAGGTTGAACGGGTGGAAGTCCCCGTGCACCCACCCCACGCACCCGCCCCGCGGCGGCCGCCGGTCCGCGTGCCGCTCCAGCAGCGCCCGCCGCTCCAGGAGCCGGTGCCGGGCCAGCTCGTCGAAGGAGTCGGCGGGACGGTGCCGGCGTACGCGGGTGAGCAGGTCGTCGATGAGGGCGAAGGTGTCGGCGGGGTCGGCGCTCCCGGCGCGGGGGTCCGCGGTGGGCGCGGGCGTGCGGTCCTGAGGCCCGGCGCACGCCTCACTGCGCGCGCCCGGTACTCGCCCCTGCACCGGCATCACCCGCTCCAGACTCGCGTGCACCACCCCGAGCAGCGCCCCCAGCCGGCCGCACTGCTGCGGCGTCAGCTGGCCCCCGTGGCGGTGGCGGCCCTCGATCCATGGGTGGAGTGCGTAGGAGTGGCCGCCGACGACCGCGACCGTGCGTCCGTGGCGGTCGGGCAGGGGCGGGGCGACCGGGACGCCCAGGACCGCCAGCCGCTCGGTGGCGCGGTGCTGGCGGGCGATGGCGGCCGGGTCGGCGGTCTCGGGGTCGAAGTGGTGCTTGAGGAAGTAGTGGCCGCGGGTCGTGCGCAGGCGGTAGCCGCGGTTCAGCAGCCCCTGGTCGACGGGTTCGCAGGTGACGGCGGAGCCGGCGGCGTACTGGCTGAGGAGGGCCCGCAACGGGGGCGCGTGAGGCATGGGGGGTGGTACACAAGGGCGCGGCACGCGCCAGATGCTAGGGCACGAGCCGGGCCTGTGAGCTGGGCGTTGTCACAGACAGTCGCTTTCGGTCACGGCATGTGCGCGAAGCGACTTTCCAGAGCGCCGTCGGTCGAGTGGACCGTGCCGAACTGCGGCTCGACGCGCAGATAGACGGGCTCGTAGGGCTCCCCGTCGGCGACCCGGGGCGTGGGCCCGAACCGCTCGAGCTCGGCGGCCGTCGGCTCGTACGCCGTGCACTCGCCCACGACCTGGACGGACCACAGCCCCTCGCCCGGCCGGGCCGAGCTGAGGTTGTCCGCGCCGTACGCGACGACCCCGCCGACGCACGCCCGGTGGTAGCCGCAGCTCCTGGGCAGCCGCAGCAGGACCCGCCCGTCGTCCACGACGTGCCGGGCGAAGGCGAGGAAGGGCAGGGCGCGCATGCTGGTGGCCACCCGACCGTAGTCGGTGCGGGCGAGCAGTTCGACGGCGAGCTGTTCGTCGGAGGGCATACGACCAATGTCGGTCGTACACGCTTCCCGGGGCAGGGGTCTTTGGTCCCTAATACGCCCGCGATGCGCCCGCCACGATCCTCAGCGACGCTCCTGCTCGACCTGCATCCGCGCCACGAACGCCGCCGCCTGCGAGCGACGCTCCATACCGAGTTTGGAAAGCAGACTCGACACATAGTTCTTGATCGTCTTCTCCGCCAGGTGCAGCCGCTCGCCGATCGCGCGATTGGTGAGCCCCTCGCCGATCAGGTCGAGGATCCTGCGCTCCTGCTCGGTGAGGTGCGCGAGCCTGTCGTCGCCCTTGGCGCTGCCGCCGTCCCGCAGCCGTTCCAGCACGCGCGCGGTGGCCACCGGGTCGAGGAGGGACTTGCCGGCGGCGACATCACGTACGGCCGCCAGGAGTTCGTTGCCCCGGATGGCCTTCAGGACATATCCCGAGGCGCCCGCCATGATCGCGTCGAAGAGGGCCTCGTCGTCGGCGAACGACGTCAGCATCAGGCACTTGACGTTCTCGTCCCCGGACCGGATCTCCCGGCAGACCTCCACCCCGCTGCCGTCCGGGAGCCGTACGTCGAGGACGGCCACGTCGGGCCGGGTGGCCGGGATCCGGACCAGCGCGTCGGCCGCCGTACCGGCCTCACCGACCACCTCGATGTCGTCCTCCACCGAGAGCAGCTCATGGACACCCCGGCGGACGACCTCGTGGTCGTCGAGGAGAAATACCCGGATTTTTCCGTCTTCGCGCACGAGGTCAGTGTCACACAGCCTCTGAGACCTCGCCCCAGGCAGCCTCTTCCCGTGACCTGGGTCACCGGGTTAACGTGCCGTTGTTCCGGCCCCCTGCAAGGCTGTGACCAGGAGTTGTTCCCGACTTTCGCGATTTACTTGGAAATCCAAGCAAAATCGCAGGTCAGGAGGGGTTTCACAGAAATGTGAGGCACTGGGTAACGTGCATCGTGCAGGGCGCTCGCCGGGGCACCTGTCACGCCTGTTCCCGACCGGGCCGCACCCACCCCGTGCGTCCGTAGGGCTTCAGGTGAGCCGCACTGGCGCCCGGCGAACCCGGGTAGCCGGACCGACGGAGGAGCACACGTGACCGTGGAGAGCACTGCCGCGCGCACATCGCGACGCAGCGCCAGTACCAAGAGCACGGCCGGCAAGCGCACGACCGCCAAGAAGCAGTCGGGCACCGAGCCCGAGCTCGTGCAGCTGCTGACGCCCGAAGGCAAGCGCGTCAAGGACGCCACGTACGACAAGTACGTCGCCGGCATCACCCCCGAAGAGCTCCGCGGTCTGTACCGCGACATGGTGCTCACCCGCCGCTTCGACGCCGAGGCCACCTCCCTGCAGCGCCAGGGCGAGCTGGGCCTGTGGGCCTCACTGCTCGGCCAGGAGGCCGCCCAGATCGGCTCCGGACGAGCCACCCGTGAGGACGACTACGTCTTCCCGACCTACCGCGAGCACGGCGTCGCCTGGTGCCGTGGGGTCGATCCGACCAACCTGCTGGGCATGTTCCGCGGCGTGAACAACGGCGGCTGGGACCCCAACACCAACAACTTCCAGCTCTACACGATCGTCATCGGCTCCCAGACCCTGCACGCCACCGGCTACGCCATGGGCATCGCCAAGGACGGCGCGGACAGCGCGGTCATCGCCTACTTCGGCGACGGTGCGAGCAGCCAGGGCGACGTGGCCGAGTCCTTCACCTTCTCCGCGGTCTACAACGCCCCGGTCGTGTTCTTCTGCCAGAACAACCAGTGGGCGATCTCCGAGCCCACCGAGAAGCAGACCCGGGTGCCTCTCTACCAGCGCGCCCAGGGCTTCGGCTTCCCGGGCGTGCGCGTGGACGGCAACGACGTGCTGGCCTGCCTCGCGGTCACCAAGTGGGCGCTGGAACGCGCCCGCAACGGCGAGGGCCCGACGCTGGTCGAGGCGTACACCTACCGGATGGGCGCCCACACCACCTCCGACGACCCGACCAAGTACCGGGCCGACGAGGAGCGCGTGGCCTGGGAGGCGAAGGACCCGATCCTGCGCCTTCGCCGGTACCTGGAGGCCTCAAACCACACGGACGACGGATTCTTCGCGGAACTCGAGGCCGAGAGCGAGGCGTTGGGCAAGCGAGTACGCGAAGCGGTCCGCGCCATGCCGGACCCGGACCACTTCGCCATCTTCGAGCACGCGTACGCGGACGGACACGCGCTCGTCGACGAGGAGCGCGCCCAGTTCGCCGCCTACCAGGCGTCGTTCGCAGAGGAAGAGGGGGTCTGACATGGCAGCCGAAAAGTTGGCTCTGGCGAAGGCGATCAACGAATCGCTGCGCCGCGCCCTGGAGACGGACCCCAAGGTCCTCATCATGGGCGAGGACGTCGGCAAGCTCGGCGGTGTGTTCCGGGTGACGGACGGACTGCAGAAGGACTTCGGTGAGGAGCGGGTCATCGACACCCCGCTCGCCGAGTCGGGCATCGTCGGCACCGCGATCGGCCTCGCGCTGCGCGGATACCGCCCGGTGGTGGAGATCCAGTTCGACGGCTTCGTCTTCCCGGCCTACGACCAGATCGTCACGCAGCTCGCGAAGATGCACGCCCGCTCGCTGGGCAAGGTCAAGCTCCCCGTCGTCGTGCGCATTCCCTACGGCGGCGGCATCGGCGCGGTCGAGCACCACTCCGAGTCCCCCGAGGCGCTCTTCGCGCACGTGGCGGGCCTCAAGATCGTCAGCCCCTCCAACCCGTTCGACGCGTACTGGATGATGCAGCAGGCCATCCAGAGCGACGACCCCGTGATCTTCTTCGAGCCCAAGCGGCGCTACTGGGACAAGGGCGAGGTCAACACCGAAGCCATCCCCGGCCCGCTGCACAAGGCACAGGTGGTCCGCGAGGGCACCGACCTCACCCTGGTCGCCTACGGCCCGATGGTGAAGCTCTGCCGGGAGGTCGCCGACGCGGCCGCCGAGGAAGGCAGGAACCTCGAGGTTCTCGACCTGCGCTCGGTGTCTCCGCTGGACTTCGACTCCATCCAGGCCTCGGTCGAGAAGACCCGCCGCCTGGTGGTGGTGCACGAGGCACCGGTGTTCTTCGGCTCGGGCGCGGAGATCGCGGCGCGGATCACGGAGCGCTGCTTCTACCACCTGGAGGCCCCGGTGCTCCGGGTCGGCGGTTACCACGCCCCCTACCCGCCGGCCCGCCTGGAGGACGAGTACCTGCCGGGCCTGGACCGGGTACTCGACGCCGTCGACCGTGCCCTGGCGTACTGAGGAGAGGGTCGTGACGACGATGACGGAAGCGTCCGTACGCGAGTTCAAGATGCCGGACGTGGGCGAGGGCCTCACCGAGGCCGAGATCCTCAAGTGGTACGTCAAGCCCGGTGACGAGGTCACCGACGGCCAGGTGGTCTGCGAGGTCGAGACCGCCAAGGCGGCCGTCGAACTGCCCATCCCCTACGACGGTGTCGTCCGGGAGCTCCACTTCCCCGAGGGCACCACGGTCGCCGTGGGCACGTCGATCATCGCGGTGGACGTGTCGGGCGGGGCGGCTCCCGTCGAGGCACCGGCACCCGCTGCCGAGCCCGAGAAGAAGCCCGAGGGCCGCCAGCCCGTGCTCGTCGGGTACGGCGTCGCCGTGTCCTCGACCAAGCGGCGCCCCCGCAAGGGCCCCCAGGTCCCGGTCCAGGAGCCCGCGCCGGTCCAGGAGACCTCGGCCGTGATCCAGACCGAGCTGAACGGCCATGGGGCACCGCCGACGGCGCTCAAGGAGCGCCCGCTGGCCAAGCCGCCGGTGCGCAAGCTGGCCAAGGACCTCGGCGTCGACCTGACGACGATCGTCCCGTCCGGCCCCGACGGCATCATCACCCGCGAGGACGTCCACGCGGCGGCGGCCCCGGAGCCGGCGGTCGTCGAGACCCCGGCGCCCACCGCCGCCCCCGCCCAGGCGCCCGCGCCCGTACCGACGTACGACACGGCACGGGAGACCCGTATCCCGGTCAAGGGCGTCCGCAAGGCGACGGCTGCGGCGATGGTCGGCTCGGCGTTCACCGCGCCGCATGTCACGGAGTTCGTGACCGTCGACGTGACGCGCACGATGAAGCTCGTCGAAGAGCTGAAGCAGGACAAGGAGTTGCAGGGCCTGCGGGTCAACCCGCTGCTCCTGATCGCCAAGGCCCTGCTGGTCGCCATCAAGCGGAACCCGGACGTCAACGCGTCCTGGGACGAAGCGAACCAGGAGATCGTGCAGAAGCACTACGTGAACCTGGGCATCGCCGCGGCCACTCCGCGCGGTCTGATCGTGCCGAACATCAAGGACGCCCACGCCAAGACGCTGCCGCAGCTGGCCCAGGCGCTGGGTGAGCTGGTGGTGACGGCGAAGGACGGGAAGACCTCGCCCGCCGCCATGCAGGGCGGCACCGTCACCATCACCAACGTCGGCGTCTTCGGCGTCGACACCGGTACGCCGATCCTCAACCCCGGCGAGTCCGCGATCCTCGCGGTCGGCTCGATCAAGCTCCAGCCGTGGGTCCACAAGGGCAAGGTGAAGCCGCGTCAGGTGACCACCCTGGCGCTCTCCTTCGACCACCGGCTGGTGGACGGGGAGCTGGGCTCCAAGGTGCTGGCGGACGTGGCGGCGATCCTGGAGCAGCCGAAGCGGCTGATCACCTGGGCGTGAGGCATGAGTGCCGTGAGGCATGAGTGAAGGGGCCGGCGTTCTTCGCCGGCCCCTTCGTTTACGTGGTTTACAGGTAGGGCCCGCCCGAACGGCCGGCCGTGTGGCCGTCCTCGCCATCGTGGCCGACGCCGGGCGGCAGGGCCCGCCGCATCTGCTCCAACTGCGCCCGCGCGGCCATCTGCTGGGCGAACAGGGTGGTCTGGATCCCGTGGAAGAGACCCTCCAGCCAGCCGACCAACTGGGCCTGCGCGATCCGCAGTTCCGCGTCGCTCGGGGTCGCCTCGTCCGTGAAGGGCAGGGAGAGCCGCTCCAGCTCCTCGACGAGCTCAGGGGCCAGACCGTCCTCCAGCTCCTTCACCGAGCTGCGGTGGATCTCCTTGAGCCGGACCCGGCTCGCCTCGTCCAGGGGAGCCACGCGCACTTCCTCCAGCAGCTGCTTGATCATGCTGCCGATCCTCATGACCTTGGCGGGCTGCTCCACCATCTCCGTCACCGGAATCTCGCGGGAGTCCTCGTCCCCGGTGCCGCCGAGCGCCATTCCGTCCTGGCTCACGACCAGGATCTGGGGCTGTTCGGGCGACCGTTCGTTCCTCGGCATCTCCATGCCGCCATTCTCTCGCACCGGTACACCTCATCACTGGGGTGCCCCCCGTGGAGGGTGATCCACCGTTTACGGTGCGGAAGTTTCCGTCACTCGCCGGCGTCACGGGACCGGGTGAGCCGCAGCAGACGCGCCTCGCAGTGGTCCAGCCAGCGCAGCTCGGCCTCCGTGTGGCAGACGAGCTGCTCAAGCACCAGCAGCCGCGCCACCTCGTCGGGGTGCTCGGGCGCCCGCGCGAGGGCTTCGGCCCGCTGCTGAAAATGGGTGTGCAGCGCCCGCGCGACGTGCCGCCGCTGGGCCTCGACGACCTCCCGGACGTCGGCACCGGCCACACCCACCGCCATCACCAGCTTGACGGCCAGCTCGTCGCGCTGCTGAATCCCCCGCTCCACGGGCCGCGCGAACCAGGCCCGCAGCTCGGCCCGCCCCGCGTCCGTGAGCGCGTACAGCACCCCCCCCCCGCCTCGTCCACGCCGTCCTGCACGACCAGCCCGTCCCGCTCCAGCCGGCCGAGCGTCGTGTACACCTGCCCGATGTTGAGCGGCCAGGTCCCGCCCGTACGCGCCTCGAACTCGGTCCGCAGCCGCGAACCGTAACGGGGGCCGCGTGCCAGGAGCGCCAGCAGTCCGTGTCGTATCGACATACCCGGATTGTGCGGCCGTTTCGGCACTTCGGCGGCGCCCGGAATGCCGGAAGCCCGGCCCGGTGTGACGCTGGTCCCGTGACGCGATGGTTGCGCACCGTGCGCACTACGGGACTGGTGATCGCCCTGGGAGCGGGAGTGGTCGCGGTTCCGTGCGGGGCGGGGACGTCGTACGGCGCCGAGGCGGTACGGGGGGTGCGGGGCGGGGCCGTGGCGGGGGCGGGGGACGTCGAATCGTCGGCCGGGGCGCGAGGCCGTGTGCCCGCACGCGGGGCGCAGGAAGGCGAGGCCGCGGCGAACCGGAGGATGGAGCCCTCAGTAGGGGCACGAGGCGCTGAGCCCGCGCACAGGGTACGGGAGAGCGAGTCCGCGCCCACGGCGCAGGAGGGCGGGGCCGCGGCGGACCGGTGGGCCGAGTCCCCGGGGTGGGCGCGAGGCGGTGCGGCCGGTCCGGAAACGCGAGACGTCCCCTCGACACCGGCGGTGCCGGGCAGCCAGGCCGTACCCGGAGTGCGAGGCAGCGCGACAGCGTCGGCGGTACCGGACAGCGGGATGACGCCGAAGGCGGAGGCCGTCCGGTCCGGACCGGCGCTGCACGGCGCCCGGCCCGTCCCGCGCGTCGAAGGCACCGCGCCCCCCTCGGCCGAGCCGTCCCGGGCCGGGAGCCGGGCGGGTGAGGGGCGGGAGCGGCCGGGGCGGAGGGAGGCAGCGGAGACCGCGGAGACCGGAGAGGAGGACGCGGGTGCCGGCGTCGGGAACGAGGCCGAGCAGCCCGCCGACGGTGCCGCCACCGCCGTACCGGAACCGTCGCGGGAAGCCGTACCGAACGCCTCCCCGCCACCGCGGCAGCCCGTGCGGGAGGCCGTCACCCGTGCCGAGAGCCCCACCGAGCCCGTACTGCGGATCCTGCCGCTCGGCAGCGGTCTGGTCCTGATCGGGCTCGGTCTGGGACTCGCGTTCGTCGGCCTGCGGGTGCGACGGGGTTGAGGACCCTGCGGCCCGGCCTGCCGCGCGCACCCCTACTCCACGACCAGCAGCACCTTCCCCACGTGCCCGCTCTCCTCCACCACCCGGTGGGCCGCCGCCGCGTCGCTCATCGGGATCTCGCGGTCCACCACGGGACGGACATGGCCCCCGTCCAGCAACGGCCAGACGTGTTCCCGTACCGCCGCCACGATCGCTGTCTTCTCGGCCGGCGGACGGGCGCGCAGCGACGTCGCGCTGATGGCGGCGCGCTTGCCCAGGAGCGCCGCGATGTTCAGTTCGCCCTTGATGCCGCCCTGCATGCCGATGATCGCGAGGCGCCCGTTGACGGCGAGCGTCTGCACGTTGCGGTCGAGGTACTTCGCACCCATGTTGTCGAGGATCACGTCGGCTCCGGCACCGCCGGTCGCCTGCTTCACCTCGGACACGAAGTCCTGCTCGCGATAGTTGACCAGGATGTCCGCGCCGAGCTCGGCACAGTGGTCCAGCTTCTCCTTCGTGCCCGCCGTGACCGCGACCTTCGCACCGACGGCCTTCGCCAGCTGGATCGCCATCGTGCCGATGCCGCTGGAACCGCCGTGCACGAGCAGCGTCTCGCCGGGGCGCAGGTGGGAGATCATGAAGACGTTCGACCAGACCGTGCAGGTCACCTCGGGCAGCGCGGCGGCGTGCCGGAGATCGACGCCCTTGGGCACGGGCAGCAGCTGACCGGCCGGCACGACGACCTTCTCCGCGTAGCCGCCGCCCGACAGCAGCGCGCACACCTCGTCGCCCACCGCCCAGCCGGAGACACCGGGTCCGGTTTCGACGACACGGCCCGAGCACTCCAGGCCGGGGTGGGGGGAGGCGCCGGGCGGCGGGTCGTAGAAGCCCTGGCGCTGCAGGATGTCGGCCCGGTTGACGGCACTGGCCACCACCTCGACCAGCACCTCGCCCTCGCCGGGCACCGGATCGGGGGCCTCGTCCCACACCAGCGACTCGGGCCCACCAGGTTCGGGAATCGTGATCGCACGCATGAGAGGGACGCTACTCCTCCGTCCCCGGTCGCAGCCCCCTCGGTCGTCGGACGGAGCCGCCCCCGGCAATTGGGCGGATCCGCTCGGAAATCCCTGTGCGGAACCGATGAGTTTGCGCGACGGTAAAGGTCTCCCCATGCGTAGCCCAAGCACGCGCTAGCCCAAGCACGCGGAAGGACAACCCACCATGAGCCAGCACACCTCCGGCCTGGCCATCGAGACGGCGGGACTGGTGAAGACGTTCGGCGAGACCCGGGCCGTCGACGGAGTCGACCTCTCCGTCCCGGCCGGCACGGTCTACGGCGTCCTCGGCCCGAACGGCGCCGGCAAGACGACCACCGTGAAGATGCTCGCCACCCTCCTGCGCCCCGACGGCGGCCAGGCCCACGTCTTCGGCCACGACGTCGTCCGCGAGGCCGACGCGGTGCGCGGCCGGGTGAGCCTCACCGGTCAGTACGCCTCCGTCGACGAGGACCTCACCGGCGCCGAGAACCTGATCCTGCTCGCCCGTCTCCTCGGCCACCACAAGAAGGCCGCGCGAGTGCGCGCCGGACAGCTCCTGGAGGCCTTCGGGCTGACGGACGCGGCCGCGAAGCAGGTCAAGCACTACTCGGGCGGCATGCGGCGCCGCATCGACATCGCCGCGTCCATCCTCAATACTCCCGACCTGCTGTTCCTCGACGAGCCGACGACCGGCCTCGACCCGCGCAGCCGCAACCAGGTGTGGGACATCGTGCGCGCGGTCGTCGCCCAGGGCACCACCGTGCTGCTGACCACGCAGTACCTGGACGAGGCCGACCAGCTGGCGTCCCGGATCGCCGTCATCGACCGCGGCAAGGTGATCGCCGAGGGCACGAAGGGCGAGCTGAAGGCGTCCGTGGGCGCCGGATCCGTCCATCTGCGACTGCGCGACCCGGCCCAGCGGCCCGAGGCGGAACAGGTGCTGCGGCTGGCGCTGGACACGGACGTGCAGTTGGAGCCCGATCCCGTGGCACTGACCGCCCGCCTGGGCGGCACGACCAGCGACAGCGCGGCCGAGCAGGCCTCCCGGGCCCTCGCCGAACTGGCCCGCACCGGCATCACCGTCGACAACTTCTCCCTGGGCCAGCCCAGCCTGGACGAGGTGTTCCTCGCCCTCACCGGACACGACACCCGCGACGACTCGCAGAACGACCCGAAGCCCTCCAAGGACGAGGAGGTCGCGGCATGAGCACCGTGACGCAGACCGAGACCAAGGACCTCGCCCCCGTCAGCGCCGAGTCCCTCGCCGCGCTGCTCGTCTCCGGGGAACGGCCGGCGCGGCCCAGCGCCCTGTCCGCCTCGCTGACCTTCGGCTGGCGGGCGATCCTCAAGATCAAGCACGTCCCCGAGCAGCTCTTCGACGTCACCGCGTTCCCGATCATGATGGTGCTGATGTACACGTACCTGTTCGGGGGCGCCCTGGCCGGTTCCCCGAAGGAGTACATCCAGTTCCTGCTGCCCGGCATCATGGTGATGTCGGTCGTCATGATCACGATGTACACGGGTGTCTCGGTGAACACCGACATCGAGAAGGGCGTCTTCGACCGCTTCCGGACGCTGCCCATCTGGCGGCCGTCGACGATGGTCGGCTATCTGCTCGGCGACGCCCTGCGCTACACGATCGCGTCCGTCGTGATGCTCACCGTCGGCCTGATTCTCGGCTACCGCCCGGACGGCGGGTTCGGCGGCGTGCTCGCCGGAATCGCGCTGCTGATCGTCTTCTCGTTCGCGTTCTCGTGGATCTGGACGATGTTCGGACTGCTGCTGCGCACCGAGAAGTCGGTGATGGGCGTCAGCATGATGGTGATGTTCCCGCTGACCTTCCTGTCGAACATCTTCGTCGACCCGAAGACCATGCCGGGCTGGCTGCAGGCCTTCGTCAACAACAGCCCCATCACCCATCTCTCCTCGGCCGTCCGCGAACTGATGGCGGGCGACTGGCCCGCCGACGAGATCGCCTGGTCGCTGGGGTGGGCGGGCCTGTTCGTGGCGGTCTTCGGGCCGATCACGATGCGGCTGTACAACAAGAAGTAGGCCTCAGTCCTGGGGAATCGGGCGGACGTCGGGCGCGATCTGCGAGCCCGGCGTCGCCCGCACGATGGTGATCAGCCGGTCCGTCAGCTCCAGCGTCCCGACGGCCACATCGTCGTATCCGAGCACCCGATGCCCGCGTACGACGCTCACCACCAGGTCCTCCGTCTCCCGCGGCTTCTTGCCCACCTCGGCCTTTATGACCGGCCGTTCGACGATGTCGAGCCCGGTGCCCTGCTGGATGAGGTCCTCCATCACCATGCCGGCGGCGGGGCTCAGCACGGAGAGTCCGAGCAGCCGCCCGGCGGCACTGGCGCTGGTGATGACCGCGTCGGCGCCGGACTGCTTCAGCAGCGGCGCGTTCTCCTCCTCGCGCACCGCGGCCACGATCTTGGCGCCCTTGTTGAGCTGCCGGGCCGTCAGCGTCACCAGCACCGCCGTGTCGTCGCGCTGGGTCGCGATGATGATCTTCCGGGCCTTGTGCACCTCGGCCCGCTTCAGCACCTCGCTGCGCGTCGCGTCACCGACGATCCCCGCGTAGCCGTCGGCCGTGGCCGCCTCGATCACCTTGGAGCTGGGGTCGACCACGACGACCTGCTCCTTCTTCAGGCCCGTCGCACAGACGGTCTGGATCGCCGAGCGCCCCTTCGTACCGAAGCCGACGACGACGGTGTGGTCGCGCAAGGTGGACCTCCAGCGATTCAGGCGCCATTCCTCCCGGGTGCGTTCGGTGAGGACCTCGAGCGTGGTTCCGACCAGGATGATCAGGAACAGCACACGCATGGGCGTGATGACGAAGATATTGGTGAGCCGGGCGCCGTCGCTGACCGGCGTGATGTCGCCGTACCCGGTGGTGGAGAGGGTGACGGTCGCGTAGTACGCGGCGTCGAGCAGGTCGACGGAGCCGTCGGAGCTGTCGTTGTAGCCGCCACGGTCGGCATAGACGATCAGAGCCGTGCCCGCGAGGAGCAGCAGCGCCATGATGACCCGCCTGGCGACCTGCCGGAACGGGTGCTCCACCACTTTCCTCGGGAGTTTCACCCGATAAGTCACGAGATGCTCGTCCGCCTGGCGGGCGATCGCGTCATGGCCCGGAAGTTTCACGTGAAACACACCTCGATTCCGGCGGACGCCCAGGGCAGGTCGAGCAGTTCCAGCTCCTGACCGGGGCGGGCACCACCGGGAGGTACGACGGCCAGCGCGTCCGCCGCCGCGATGCCGCGCAGCATGGCCGGCCCGTTGTAGTGCAGCGGGACGGCACTGTCGCCGCGCAGGACGACGGGGATGAGCCGGGTGTCGTACGGGTGCCCGTGCGCTTCCTCCCGCACGGGCAGGGTGTACGGCTCGGGCGCGGGGCGTGCCGCGAGCGTCCGCAGCAGCGGCTCGGCGAGCGTGAGCAGACCGGAGACGGCGGCGAGGGGGTTGCCGGGCAGGCCGACGAGGTGCTGGTTCTCCTTGGTGCGGGCCAGCAGCATGGGGTGGCCGGGGCGCACCTTGACGCCGTCGACGAGGAGTTCGGCGCCGATCCGCTTCAGCGTGGGGTGGACGTGGTCGACGGGACCGGAGGCGGTACCGCCGGTGGTGACGATCAGGTCGGCGTCGGAGGTGGTGATCGCCTTGTACAGGGCTTGGGCGTCGTCGCCGAGCCGGCGTACGGCGATGACCTCGGCGCCGAGTCCGCGCAGCCACGGCGGCAGCATCGGGCCGAGCGCATCACGGATGAGGCCGTCGTGCGGGAGGCCCTCGGTGAGCAACTCGTCGCCGAGGACGAGGACTTCGGCGCGGGGGCGGGGGACCGCGGTGAGGGTGTCGTATCCGGCGGCCGCGGCGAGCCCGAGGACGGCCGGGGTCACGAGGGTGCCGACGGGCAGGAGTTGGTCTCCGCTACGACATTCCTGGCCCCGCGGGCGGATGTCCTGACCGTGGCGGGTGTCGCGGGTGGCGTGCAGCCGGCCCTGGGCATCGGTACGGCCGTGCTCGCTGCGGATGACCGCGGTGGTGTCCAGGGGGATACGGGCGCCGGTGGCGATCCGGACGGCCTCCCCGTCGGTGAGCGGCTGCGGCTCCGCGTGCCCGGCCAGGACGCCTTCGTCCCGTACGTCCCAGGGGCCCGGTCCGGCGACCGCCCAGCCGTCCATCGCGGAGGTGTCGAAGGAGGGCAGGTCGGTGAGGGCGGTGAGGGGGGCGGCCAGGGTGAGGCCGAGGGCGGTGCCGAGGGGTACGGAGACGGGGGCGCGGCGGGCGGCCCGGGTCCCGGCCCGGGCGGCGCGTCCGGCGACGGCACGGGCCTCGGGCCAGGAGGTGGCGCGGTGGTGGGTGTCGGGCTTGTGGCCGCCGGTGGGCGACGTGGGCTGCGGCGGGGGCGGCCGGTCTGCGGGGGTGCGGCCGTTGTCGCCGTTCACGAGGGCGAGCACCTCCTCTACGTCCAGATCCTCGGCGTCCTCGGCGTCCGCGCCGGTGCGGGCGGTCATCCGGCGTCCGTGTCGGGCTTGGGCCCGGCGTCCGGGGCGCTCTCCTCGGACCAGCCGAGTGCGAGGTCGGCGGCCTTGCGGGCGAGTTCGGCCACCGTCTGCGGGCCTCCCCCGGCCTGTGCGGCCGCGTAGCCGACGAGGAAGGTCGTCAGCGGCGCCGCGGGCCTGGCCACGTTGTGGGCGGCGTCGCGGGCGAGATCGAGCAGGACGCCGGTGTCGACGTCGAGATCGATGCCCAGCTCGTCCTTGACTGCGGAAATCCATTCATCCAACACGTGCCCATGCTCCCTGATACGTGCCCTGGCGGCGGCGATGTCGTCCCAGGTGTCGCAGTCGAACGACGCGACGGGGTCCGGGACACGAGTGAGGTGGAGGCCTGCGGTGAGGCGACGCAGGGGGAGGCCGGTGAGGCCGTCGTGCTCCTTGTCGAGCGCGACCAGCTCGCGGCGGAGGGCGGCAGCGCGGTACGCGGCCACGAGCGGCTGGTCACGGCCTTCGGCATCGGTGAGCAGCGCGCCTTCGGTGTCCCCCGTCCGCAGGGCGGTCAGCAGGTGCCGGACGGTGTCGGCGGCGAGGAACGGCAGGTCGGCGGAGAGGACGACGACGTCCGGTGCCGTGGTGTGGCTCAGCCCGGCGCCGAGCGCTGCGAGCGGCCCCCCGCCCGGCGGGTCCTCGCGGGCCCAGGTCACGGGCCGTGCGGTGGGCCGGGGATCGGCGACGACGACGGTCGTGCGCGCGTCGACGCAGGCCGCCAGGACCCGGTCGAGCAGCGCCCGGCCGCCCACCCGCACCCCGGGTTTGTCGGCACCGCCGAGCCGCCGGGCGGCACCCCCGGCGAGCACGACGACGTCGTAAGCGGTCACCCCCCGAGTATGCGTGCCGTGGCGATCACAGGGAACGCAGGGGAGGCCGTGCAATCAGTGCATGTGCGGTCCGTGGGATCAGAGGGTGCGCAACAGCACCGCCGGCTGTTCCACGCAGTCCGCCACGTACCGCAGGAAGCCGCCCGCCGTGCCGCCGTCGCAGACGCGGTGGTCGAAGGTGAGCGACAGCTGGACGACCTGCCGCACCGCCAGCTCGCCCTCGTGCACCCACGGCTTGGGGATGATCCGGCCGACGCCGAGCATGGCGGCCTCGGGGTGGTTGATGATCGGTGTGGAACCGTCGACGCCGAAGACCCCGTAGTTGTTCAACGTGAAGGTCCCGCCGGTGAGTTCCCCGGGCGTGAGGCCTGCGGTCCGGGCCGCCTCGGTCAGCCGGGCGAACTCCGCGGTCAGCGACTCGGCGTCCCGCGCGTGCGCGTCCCGTACGACGGGCACGACGAGCCCGCGCTCGGTCTGCGCCGCGAACCCGATGTGCACATGGTCGAACTGGACGACCTCCCTGGCCGCCATGTCGACGGTGGAGTTGAGCTCGGGGAACCGGGCGAGGGCAGCCGTGCAGATCCGGGCGAGGAGCGCGAGCAGGGAGATCTTCGCTCCGCCCGCCGCGTTCATGGCCGTACGCGCGCGCATCAGTTCCGTCGCGTCGGCGTCCACCCAGCAGGTGGCGTCGGGGATCTCACGCCGGCTGCGGGAGAGCTTGTCGGCCACGGCACCGCGGATGCCCTTGAGGGGGACGCGGATGCCGCCGGAGGTGGGAGCCGACGTCTGCGGCAGCACTGTCGGCGTCGGTTCCGCGGCCTTGTCCTGCGCGGCGGCGGACCGCAGCGCATTCTCCACGTCCGCCCGCAGGATGAGCCCGTCGCGTCCCGAACCGGTCAACTCCCGCAGATCCAGGCCGTTCTCCCGGGCGAGCCTGCGCACCAGCGGCGAGATCACGGGAACCGGACCCTCCACCACCTCGCGCACCGCGGCCTGCCCGTTCGCCGCCTGGGACGCCACGGGCACCCCCTGCCCCGACCGCACCCTGCGCCTCCGCGCGGGCGCCTCGGACGTGCCGTACCCCACCAGCACGTTCCCGGAGCCCTCGCTCTTCCCGGCGGAGCCGTCGATGGAACCGTCGGCGACCGGTGCCCCGACGGCCACCGTGATCAGAGGCGCCCCCACGGGAAGCTCCGTGCCCTCCTCGCCGAACCGAGCCGTGACGACACCGCCGTACGGACACGGCACCTCGACCATCGCCTTGGCCGTCTCGACCTCGACGACCGGCTGGTCCACGGCGACCACGTCACCGACCTCCACCAGCCAGCGCACGATCTCCGCCTCGGTGAGCCCCTCCCCGAGGTCGGGCAGCTTGAACTCCAAGACCTGTGCCATCAGCCCTCGGCCTCCCACTGCAGACGCCCCACGGCGTCCAGGATCCGGTCCACGCCGGGCAGATGGTGGCGCTCCAGCATCGGCGGCGGGTAAGGGATGTCGAACCCGGCCACGCGCAGCACCGGCGCCTCCAGATGGTGGAAACAGCGCTCCGTGACCCGGGCCGCGATCTCCCCGCCCGGCCCGCCGTACCCGCCCGACTCGTGCACGACGACCGCGCGCCCGGTCCGCCGGACCGACGCGCAGACCGTCTCGTCGTCGAACGGCACCAGCGAGCGCAGATCGACGACCTCGAGGTCCCAGCCCTCGGCCTGTGCCGCCTCGGCGGCTTCGAGGCAGACGGGTACGGACGGCCCGTACGTGATGAGCGTGGCGCTGCGCCCCGAGCGCCGCACCGTCGCGCGGCCTATCGGTTCGACGTCCGTCGGATGGTCCGGATTCCAGGAGTCCTTCGACCAGTACAGACGCTTGGGCTCCAGGAAGACGACCGGGTCGTCGGAGGCGATGGCGGCGCGCAGCAGCCCGTACGCGTCGGCGACGGTGGCGGGCGTGACGACATGGAGCCCCGGGGTCGCCATGTAGTACGCCTCGGAGGAGTCGCTGTGGTGTTCGACGCCGCCGATGCCGCCGCCGTAGGGCACACGGACGGTGATGGGCAGCGGCATGGCGCCGCGCGTGCGGTTGCGCATGCGCGCCACGTGCGAGATCAGCTGCTCGAACGCGGGGTAGGCGAACGCGTCGAACTGCATCTCCACGACCGGCCGAAGGCCGTACATCGCCATGCCGACCGCGGTGCCGAGAATGCCGGCCTCGGCCAGCGGGGTGTCGGTGCAGCGGGCCTCGCCGAACTCCTTGGCGAGGCCGTCGGTGACCCGGAAGACACCGCCGAGGGTGCCGACGTCCTCACCCATGACGTGCACGGTCGGGTCGGCGGCCATCGCGTCGCGCATCGCGCGCGTGAGGGCCTGCGCCATGGTGGCCGGCTTGAGGGCGACGGTCGTCATCAGTGCGCCCCTTCCTGTTCCGCCGCCAGTTCCGCCCGCAACTGCGCCTGCTGCTCGCGCAGTTGCGGGGTCGGCTCGGCATAGACGTGGGCGAACAGGTCCATCGGGTCGAGTGCCGGGTCCTGGTTCATGCGCTCGCGCAGGTCGGCGGCCATGGTCTCGGCGGCGTCCCGCGCGGCCTGGACGGCGTCGTCGTCGAGGAGACCGCGCGTGGTCAGCTCGTGCTCCAGGAGCGCGATCGGGTCGTGCTGCCGCCAGGTCTCGACCTCCGCGTCACCGCGGTAGCGGGTCGCGTCGTCGGCGTTGGTGTGGGCCTCCACGCGGTAGGTGATCGCCTCGACGAGGGTGGGGCCGCCGCCCTCGCGCGCGTGCCGTACGGCGCCGGCGAGGACCTCGTGCACGGCGGCCGCGTCGTTGCCGTCGACCAGCCGGCCGGGCATGCCGTAGCCGACGGCCTTGTGGGCCAGCGACGGGGCCGCGGTCTGCTTGGCGAGCGGGACGGAGATCGCGAAGCCGTTGTTCTGGACCAGGAAGACGACCGGCGCCTGCCAGACGGCGGCGAAGTTCAGCGCCTCGTGGAAGTCGCCCTCGCTGGAGCCGCCGTCGCCGACCATGGCGAGCGCGACCACGTCGTCGCCCTTGAGGCGGGCGGCGTGGGCGAGGCCGACGGCGTGCGGGAGCTGGGTGGCGAGGGGGGTGCACAGGGGGGCGACCCGGTGTTCGCGCGGGTCGTAGCCGGTGTGCCAGTCGCCGCGCAGCAGGGTCAGCGCCTGGACGGGGTCCAGACCGCGGGCGACGGCGGCGAGGGTGTCGCGGTAGCTGGGGAAGAGCCAGTCACGGTCCTCGAGGACCAGCGCGGCGGCGACCTCGCAGGCCTCCTGGCCGGTGCTGGAGGGGTAGACGGCGAGGCGGCCCTGCTTGGTGAGGGCGGTGGCCTGCGTGTTGTACCGACGGCCGCGCACCAGTTCGGCGTACAGGCGGCGCAGCAGGCCGGGGTCGGCCTTCCCTGCCGCCTCCGTGCCGAGGACGCGGTACGGCTCCGCGTCGGGCAGCAGCGGCGCGGGGTCGGTACGGGGCTGCCAGGCGGGCGGCGGCGATGGCCGGTACGCGCCCCGCTGCTCCATGACCGTCATGACGGCACCTCCTCGTGGGAGCGGCTTCAGGCGCGTCACGGCTTGTGATGCGCCTCACCTACCGATTGTTCGGTCGTCGGCACATTTTGGCTACAGGCACCCTCAGGCTGTGGACAAACGGTTCTCCACAGCCTGCAATGAACGCAGTACGTCCATGGTAGGGAGGCGGGGGGACATGGCACCTGAACAAATGGCCGAAAGCCCGGACGGCGGTCGCCCGCTGCCGCCCCCTCGGCCCCTCGACGCCATCGACGAGGACATCCTGAAGATGCTCCAGGCGGACGGCCGCGCGTCGATAAGGTCGGTCGCCGAACGCGTGCACGTCTCGCGCGCGAATGCCTACGCGCGTATCAACCGTCTCGTCGAGGACGGCGTGATCCGCGGTTTCGGCGCCCGTGTCGACCACGAACGCGCCGGTCAGGGCACATCGGCGTACATCACCCTGAAGATCGTCCAGAACTCCTGGCGCACGGTCCGGGCACAGCTCATCCAGCTGCCCGGCGCCTCCCACATCGCCCTGGTCGGCGGCGACTTCGACGTCCTGCTCCTGGTCCACACCCCCGACAACAGGGCCCTGCGCGAACTGGTCCTCACCCGCCTCCAGGCCATCCCGGAGGTCCTCAGCACCCGCACCCTGCTGGTCTTCGAGGACGAGGACCTGGAGCCGCAGGGCTGAACAGGGCTGCGCTGGGCCGGACGGGGCGAACCCTTTCCGTGTCCCTGGTGCGTGCGGCCTGGTGCGTGCGGCCTTGTGCGTGCGGCCTTGTGCGTGCGGCCTTGTGCGTGCGGCCTTGTGCGTGCGGCTCAGTGCTCCTTGCACAGCCCCGAGAACACCAACTGCACGACGGCGTCGGCCGCTTCGCGTTCGCTCACGCCCCGCCCGTCCGGCCGGTACCACTCCACCATCGAGTTGATCATTCCGAAGACCAGCCGGGTCGCGAGCCGCACGTCCACATCGCCGCGCACATCGCCGTCGGCGGCCGCGGCCCTCAGCAGCTCGGCGACCCGGTGGTCGAAGTCGCGGCGCCGCTCCAGGGCCCAGCGCTCGGTGTCGGTGTTGCCGCGCACGCGCAGCAGCAGCGTCACGTACGGCAGCTCGGTGATCAGCACTTCGACCATGCGCCGCACGACGTACTCCAGGCGCTCGACCGCCCGCCCCACGCGCGCGTGCTCCTCACCGAGGATCCCGAAGAGCCCGTCGAGGGCCCGGCTCACGGCGCGGCGCAGCAGCTCCTCCTTGCCCGCGACGTGGTGGTAGATCGAGGACTTGGAGATGCCGGCCGCCTTGGAGAGATGCTCCATGGACGTGCCGTCGTAGCCACGCTCGTTGAAGATCTGGACGGCGACGGACAGCAGCGTCTCCGGGGTGTACGTGTCGCGCTTGGCGGTGGTCATGAGGTGCTGCCCTCCCTCTTGTCGGTGGCGTACGCGTGGCGGTACAGCGCGAGGGACGGTGCGTAGCGGCCGCTCGGATCGCGCAGGTGCAGGTCGTCGAGGAGGGCGTAGGCCCAGTTGCGGCCGAGCCTGCGGCTCCACTCGAAGGGGCCCAGCGGGTAGTTGACGCCGAGGCGCATCGCGGTGTCGATGTCCTCCTCGGTGGCCACGCCCTTGGCGACGGCGTCGTGCGCCAGGTCGACGATCCGGGCGACCGTGCGGGCGACGATCATGCCGGGGACGTCACCGATGACGCTGACGTCCTTGCCGAGAGCCTGGAAGAGGCCGATCGCCTCGGCGAGGGTCTGCTGCGCGGTGTCCTGGGAGGCGGACAGGGCGATACGGGTGGCCCGGCGGTAGTCGAGCGCGAGGTCGAAGTAGACGACGTCCCGGAACTCCACCGAGGTCTGCCCGTCGGCGAGCGCCAGCTGACCCCCGCTCGGCAGCACCAGCCGGGTGCCGTGGTCCTCGTCGTCCTCGCGGACCGGGATGCCCGCCTCGCGGATCAGCGCGAGCAGCTCGCACGCGGGGCCCAGGTCGCCCTCGGCGACGACGTACGCGGGCGCCTGCGCCGGTTCGGCGGTGTGCGGATCGGCGGGCTCGGCGTCGGGTCCGTACACGTACCAGCCGTGTCCGCTCTTGCGGCCGAGCCGGCCGGACTCCACCAGCCGCCGCTGCGCGAGCGAGGGCGTGAAGCGGACGTCCTGGAAGAAGGACTTCCAGACCGAGTGCGTGACCGACTCGTTGACGTCCTGCCCGATCAGGTCGGTGAGCTCGAACGCGCCCATCTTGAACCCGCCCGACTCACGCAGCACCGCGTCGATGGTGGCGGGATCGGCGCCCTGGGCCTCGTACACCGCGAACGCCTCGGCGTAGTAGGGCCGGGCGATGCGGTTGACGATGAAACCGGGGGTGTCGGCACAGGCGACCGGCGTCTTGCCCCAGACCCGTGCGGTCTCGTACGCGCGCGTGGCCGAGGTGACGTCGGTGGCGAAGCCGGAGACGACCTCGACGAGCGGCAGCAGCGGCGCGGGGTTGAAGAAGTGCAGGCCCACGAAACGGCCCGGGTTGCGCAGAGCGCCGCCGATGGCCGTGACCGACAGGGACGAGGTGTTGGTGGCGAGCAGACAGTCCTCACCGACGACGTCCTCCAGCTCCCGGAAGAGCTCCTGCTTGACGTCCAGCCGCTCCAGGGCCGCCTCGACGACCAGGGCGCAGTCCGCGAGGTCGGCGAGGCTGTCGGCGGCCGTGAGACGCGCGCGTGCCGCGTCCCGGTCGGCGCCGGTGAGACGCTCCTTCTCGACGAGCCGGTCGAGCCGCGCGCCGATCGCGTCAGCGGCTTCCTGGGCGCGTCCGGGAGCGGCGTCGTACAGCTGGACGGGATGGCCGGCGACCAACGCGACCTGGGCGATGCCCTGGCCCATGGTGCCGGTGCCGACGACGGCCACGGGGCTGCTGAGGTCGAGTGCTGTCATGTGCGCGATCCTCCCGCACGGGGTTCTCCACAGTTGCGGCGGACCCCCTTGTCCCGACCGATCGTTCGGTTACTCTAACTCTGTCTGGCTGTATCTGCCCAGGTTCTGCCCAGGTCATGAGCTCGACGAAGAGTTCACAAGACGAGGAGTTGGTCCCGCATGGCCGCCGAACTGACCGCCCACGAGCTGATCGCCAAGCACCGGCCCACCCTCGACCAGGCGCTCGAAGCGATCCGCACGCGCGCGTACTGGTCGCCGCATCCCGAGCACCCCAAGGCCTACGGTGAGAGCGGCAGCCTGGACGCGGCCGCGGGCAAGGCCGCCTTCGACGCGCTGCTGGGCACCCGCGTCGACCTCGGCCAGCCCGGCACGGACGACTGGGTGGGCGGCGAGGTCTCGCCGTACGGCATCGAGCTGGGGGTGAGCTACCCCCACGCGGACATCGACACCCTGCTGCCCGCCATGCGCGAAGGACAGCGCGCGTGGCGCGAGGCGGGCGCGGAGATCCGCGCGGTGGTCTGCGTGGAGATCCTCAAGCGGATCAGCGACCGGACGCACGAGTTCGCGCACGCGGTCATGCACACCTCCGGCCAGGCCTTCATGATGGCGTTCCAGGCGGGCGGCCCGCACGCGCAGGACCGCGGTCTGGAGGCGGTGGCCTACGCGTACGTGGAGCAGGTCCGCACGCCCGACACCGCGGAGTGGAGCAAGCCGCAGGGCAAGCGCGACCCGCTGGCGCTCACCAAGCAGTTCACGCCGGTCCCGCGCGGCATCGGCCTGGTCATCGGCTGCAACACCTTCCCGACCTGGAACGGCTATCCGGGCCTGTTCGCCTCCCTCGCCACCGGCAACGCGGCCCTGGTCAAGCCCCACCCGCGCGCGGTGCTGCCGCTCGCGCTCACCGTCCAGGTCGCGCGTGAGGTCCTGAGCCAGGCCGGCTTCGACCCGAACCTGGTCGCGCTGGCCGCCGAGCGTCCCGGCGAGGGCATCGCCAAGACCCTGGCCGGCCGCCCGGAGATCCGGATCATCGACTACACGGGTTCCACGGCGTTCGGCGACTGGCTGGAGGCCAACGCCCGCCAGGCGCAGGTCTACACGGAGAAGGCCGGCGTCAACACGGTGCTGGTCGACTCGACGAGCAACTACAAGGGCATGCTCTCCAACCTGGCGTTCTCGCTGTCGCTCTACAGCGGCCAGATGTGCACGACTCCGCAGAACTTCCTGATCCCCCGCGACGGCATCCGCACCGACGAGGGCCCTCGCACCTTCGACGAGGTGGTCGCCGACCTCGCCCGCGCCGTGGACGGCCTGCTGGGCGACGACGCGCGGGCGAACGCTCTGCTCGGCGCGATCGTGAACCCGGACGTCAAGGCCCGCCTGGAGGCCGCGACAGGACTCGGCGAAGTCGCCCTCGCCTCCCGCGAGATCGCCAACCCGGAGTTCCCGGACGCGGTCGTGCGCACCCCCGTCATCGTCAAGCTGGACGGCGCCAAGCCGGACGACGAGGCCGCCTTCATGAGCGAGTGCTTCGGCCCCGTCTCCTTCGCCGTCGCGGTCGACTCCTCGGCCGACGCGGTGGAGCTGCTGCGGCGCACGGTCCGCGAGAAGGGCGCCATGACAGTCGGCGCCTACACCACCGACGACGACGTCGAGCGGTCCGTGCAGGAGGTCTGCCTGGAGGAGGCGGCCCAGCTGTCGCTGAACCTCACGGGCGGGGTGTACGTCAACCAGACTGCCGCGTTCTCCGACTTCCACGGCTCCGGGGGCAACCCGGCGGCGAACGCCGCGCTGTGCGACGGGGCGTTCGTGGCGAACCGCTTCCGGGTGGTCGAGGTACGTCGGGAGGCCTGAGCGGTCAGAAGCCGGCCGCGCTCCAGTGGTACAGCGTCATCGCCACGCTGGTGGCCAGGTTGTAGCTGGACACCTGCGGGCGCATCGGCAGGGCCAGCAAATGGTCGGCACGCGCGCGTAGGTCGGCCGACAGGCCGCTGCGCTCCGAGCCGAACGCGAGGACGGCGTCGTCCGGGAGCTTCGTGCCCCGGATGTCGTCGCCCTCCGGGTCCAGGGCGAACAGCGGGCCCGGAGGCAGTTCCCCGACCGTCACCCGTTCCACCGCCGTCGCGAAGTGCAGCCCGGCGCCTGCGCGCACCACCGTCGGATGCCAGGGGTCGAGCGTGCCGGTGGTGACCACGCCCGTCGCGCCGAAGCCCGCCGCCAGCCGGATCACGGCCCCGGCGTTGCCGAGGTTGCGCGGCTGGTCGAGGACCACCACCGGGGCGGTGCGCTCCATCCTGGCCAGCCGCTCCAGGTTGGCCGCGCGGGACGGTCGTACCGCCAGGGCGGCGACCGCGGTCGGATGCGGGCGCGGCACCAGCGAGGCGTACACCGGCTCCGGGACCTCGGTCAGCAGCGCGTCCAGCGTCCGGCGTACGTCGGGGGCGAGCTCGTCCGCGAGGGCGAGCGTGGCCTCCCGGTCGGTGGTGACCGCGACCGGGACCTCGGCGCCGAAGCGCACCGCGTGCTTGAGGGCGTGGAAGCCGTCGAGCAGGACGGAGGAGTCGGCGAGCCGGTGCCAGAGCCCGGCGGGGTCGGTCATGCCGTGAAGCCTACGTGCGTCTCCTCGGCGCCCTCCTGGGCGCGCGGCTCCGGCACCGGCGCGGGACCGCCCCGTCCCGCCGTCAGCCGTTCACGCGCGCGTGCCACCCGGCCACCCACCCGGCGCAGGAACGGCGTCGGCAGGAACACCGCGTCGGCGGCGATCATCGCCAGCGAGAAGAACGGCAGCCCGAGGACGACCGCGATCACCGCGTGCTCGGTCATCATGGCCGCCAGCAGGACGTTCTTGACCCGCCGGTTGAACAGGGTGAACGGGAAGGCCACCTGGACCACGACGGTCCCGTACGCCACGAGCAGCACCATCGTGGCACTGGACGACAGCGCGTCGGCGAGGGCGGGCCAGGGCGAGAAGTAGTCCAGGTGCAGGGGGTAGTAGACGGCGGTGCCGTCCTGCCAGCGCGTGCCCTGGATCTTGTACCAGCCGGCCGTGGCGTAGATCAGACAGGCCTCGGCCATGATCACGAGCAGGGCGCCGTTGTGCACGATGTTGCCGATGACGTCGAGCAGGATCCGCGGCTGATCCGTCCGCGCCAGTCGCCGGACCGTCCACCACGCGCCGAGCCCCAGCCACACCGCCCACAGCAGTGCGGGGATGAACGGATCGCCCTCCAGCAGCCGTCCGGCCCCGGTCACCGCGATCAGCGTCAGCCCGAGCACGATCCACAGGACCGGACCGACCCGGTCCACGACCCGCTCGCCACGCGCGCGTGCCTCGTTCTCGCGCCGCGCCCTGCGCGCGTCCAGCGACCAGACCTGGCCGCAGCGCGTGAAGACGAGGTAGACGCACATCAGGTGCAGGACGTTGTCGCCGCCGTCGCCCATGAAGATGGAGCGGTTCTGCAGCGACAGCACGCCGACCATGAAGAGCACCGACATGGTGCGGGTGCGCCAGCCCAGCAGCAGCAGGACGCTCGACAGCACGGCGAGGCCGTAGACGCTCTCGAACCAGACCCGGCCGTCCGACCAGATCAGCGCCGTGAAGGCGCCGTTTCCTGCGATCAGCTGCTCGGCGAGGTCCCAGCTCCACGGGCCGTCGGGGCCGTACAGCTCCTGGCGGTGGGGCAGCTCGCGCAGCAGGAAGAGCAGCCAGGTCGCGCTGAATCCGATGCGGACCACGGCGCTCTGGTACGGGCCCAGCGCCGACTCGGTGATACGGGCGATGGCGGTGGAGAGCGACAGGGCGAAGCGGTTCATCGCCCACCTCCCGGCAGATCGGCCGGCGTGACCGACCACCAGGGCAGCTCGCGGTACAGGGGCTTCTCGGAGACCTGCTCCTGGCTCCACTTCGGCGGTCGCACGCTGGTGGTACGGGAGCGGACCTGTACGCGTTCGACGCTGCCGTCGGACCCGGCCGCGTCGTCACGGTCCAGGCGCATCACCACGATGCGGCGCAGATACGTCTCGGACAGGGCGCCGCGCAGACCGACGGGGCGGTTGTCGGTGCCGTGCGTGGCGGTGAAGAAGTCCCACGCGCGGCGCAGCTCGTTCTGCTGGGTGTGGCTGGGCAGCAGATTGCCGTCGATGGCCCGGCCGTCCTCGGCGGACAGGTCGTACCAGCCGGTGGTCCGCACCGTGCCGTCCGCGGTGAGGACCTGGGCCCGCACCTGGACCGCGATGTTCTGCTGCAGCGGGTTCGGCGCGAACAGCTTCCAGTTCTGCTCGAACTCCGGGTAGATCCAGTCGTCGATCGCCTTGCCGTGCTGTTTGGTGACCGCGTTGGCAGGCGCGACGTGCAGGAACGTCATCCCCAGGTGGACGCAGACGGTGACCGCCACGATCGCGAGCGCCAGCGCGGCACCGATCTGGTAGCGGAGCGAGAGGGCGGCCACACCGGTGCGGGGTTCGGTGCCGTGCGGGGGAGGCAGGTCGTACGGCGAGGGCGGGGGAGCCGCGTCCGCGGGATCGCCGGCTGCGGGCAGGGCAGCTGGCGGCCAGGCGCCCCCCTTCGGCGCCCCCGGCTCGTCGGCAGGCCCGTTCCGGGCGCCCGAGCCTGTGTCGTACGCGTCCATTCCGCCCCGTCTCCCGATGTCCGCTCCGTATTCCGGCCACGAGGCCGCAGGGCGCTCCACCGCCCTTGCGCACCACTCCACGGCGCTCGCACGGGAACGGTACTCAGGCCCTCCCGCCCGCACAGCCCGTCGGCAGGTTATCCACAGCGGTTGACACCTTACGGCGCCCGGCACACCATGGAATCGACGAACCGAACGATCGGTCGGGCGCCGGCTCCGGGCAGAAGCCGGGACGGCGCACAGGGTCGAGGGGGCCACATGGCAACAGCAGCGCAGGCGTACGACAGGAAGGACGCCGTCGACCAGGACGCGTACGAGCGCGCATTCGACGCCGCCGTGGCCGCCGACGAGCGCATCGAACCGCGCGACTGGATGCCGGACGCCTACCGCGCGACGCTGGTCCGCCAGATCGCCCAGCACGCCCACTCCGAGATCATCGGCATGCAGCCGGAGGCGAACTGGATCACGCGCGCGCCCTCGCTGCGCCGCAAGGCCATCCTGATGGCCAAGGTCCAGGACGAGGCAGGGCACGGCCTCTACCTCTACAGCGCGGCCGAAACCCTCGGCACCGGCCGCGACGAACTGCTGGACAAGCTCCACTCCGGCCGCCAGAAGTACTCCTCGATCTTCAACTACCCCACGCTGACCTGGGCGGACGTCGGCGCGATCGGCTGGCTCGTGGACGGCGCCGCGATCACCAACCAGGTCCCCCTGTGCCGCTGCTCCTACGGCCCGTACGCGCGCGCGATGGTCCGCGTCTGCAAGGAGGAGTCCTTCCACCAGCGCCAGGGCTACGAGCTCCTGCTGGCCCTCAGCAAGGGCACCCCCGAGCAGCACGCGATGGCCCAGGACGCGGTGGACCGCTGGTGGTGGCCGTCCCTGATGATGTTCGGCCCGCCCGACGACGAGTCCGCGCACTCCGCGCAGTCGATGGCCTGGAAGATCAAGCGGCACTCCAACGACGAGCTGCGCCGGCGCTTCGTCGACATCTGCGTCCCCCAGGCCGAGTCCCTGGGCCTCACGCTCCCCGACCCGGACCTGAAGTGGAACGAGGAGCTGGGCCGGCACGAGTTCGGCCCGATCGACTGGACCGAGTTCAAGAACGTCCTCAAGGGCAACGGCCCCTGCAACGAACAGCGGATCACCCAGCGCAGGCGGGCCCACGACGAGGGCGCCTGGGTCCGCGAGGCCGCCTCGGCCTACGCCGGCAAGCACACCGAGACGGGAGCCACGCGCGCATGACGAACACCGACTGGCCTCTGTGGGAGGTCTTCGTACGCTCCCGCCGCGGCCTCTCGCACACCCACGCCGGCAGCCTGCACGCACCGGACGCGGACCTCGCCCTGCGCAACGCCCGCGACCTGTACACCCGCCGCGGTGAGGGCGTCTCGATCTGGGTCGTCCCGTCCTCCGCGATCACCGCGTCCTCGCCGGACGAGAAGGACCCGTTCTTCGAACCGTCCGCCGACAAGCCCTACCGCCACCCGACGTTCTACGAGATCCCGGACGGAGTGAAGCACCTGTGACCGTCGACCTGACCACGCACGCCGCCGCGCTGGCCCTCGGCGACGACGCTCTGGTGCTCTCCCACCGCCTCGGCGAATGGGCCGGACACGCCCCCGTCCTGGAGGAGGAGCTCGCCCTCGCCAACATCGCGCTGGACCTCCTGGGCCAGGCCCGCGTCCTGCTCTCGATGGCCGGCGACGAGGACGAACTGGCGTATCTGCGCGAGGAGCGCGCCTTCCGCAACCTCCAGCTGGTGGAGCAGCCGAACGGCGACTTCGCCCACACCATCGCCCGCCAGCTGTACTTCTCCACCTACCAGCACCTGCTCCACGCCGAACTGGCCGCGGGCGAGGGCCCCTTCGCCCCGCTCGCCGCGAAGGCCGTCAAGGAGGTCGCCTACCATCGCGACCACGCCGAGCAGTGGACCCTGCGCCTCGGCGACGGCACGGACGTCAGCCACGAGCGGATGCGCCGGGCGTGCGAGGCGCTGTGGCGGTTCACCGGCGAGATGTTCCAGCCGGTGGAGGGCGTCGACGTCGACTGGGCCGCCTTGGAGACGACGTGGCTGGCGTCCGTCACGGACGTCCTGGGCCGCGCCACCCTGAGTGTCCCCGAGGGACCGCGCACGGGCGCGTGGGCGGCCGGTGCGGGCCGACAGGGCCTGCACACCGAGTCCTTCGGGCGGATGCTCGCCGAGATGCAGCATCTGCACCGCAGCCACCCGGGGGCGTCATGGTGACCGTGACTCCGCTGGAGGCGGAACTCCTCGAGGTGGCGGGCTCGGTGCCCGACCCCGAACTGCCCGTGCTCACCCTGCGGGAGCTGGGGGTCGTGCGCGCGGTGCACGTCCGCGGCCAGGGCACCGCCGAGGTCGAACTGACCCCGACGTACACCGGCTGCCCGGCGATCGAGGCGATGTCCGTGGACATCGAGCGGGTGCTGCACGCCCACGGCGTCCGCGAGGTCACCGTGCGCACGGTCCTCGCACCCGCCTGGTCGACGGACGACATCTCGGCCGAAGGCCGCCGGAAGCTGCGGGAGTTCGGCATCGCCCCGCCGCGCACGCAGCGGACGGCAGAACCGGTGACCGTGTCCCTGGGCCCCACCCGGACGCTCGACACCATCGACCCCGTCCGCTGCCCGCACTGCGGATCCGCCGACACCGAGCTGCTCAGCCGTTTCTCCTCCACGGCCTGCAAGGCGCTGCGGCGCTGTCTGGACTGCCGTGAACCGTTCGACCACTTCAAGGAGTTGTGATGGCCCGCTTCCACGCGCTCCAGGTGGCGGCGGTCGACCGGCTCACCGACGACTCCGTGGCCCTCACCTTCACCGTGCCGCCGGAGCTCGGCGAGGCCTACCGGTACGCACCGGGCCAGCACCTCGCCGTGCGCCGCGCGGCGGACGGCGAGGAGATCCGGCGCACGTACTCGATCTGCTCCCCGGCACCGGACGGCGAAGCCCCTCGCCGACTGCGCGTCGGTGTACGGCTGGTGGAAGGCGGAGCCTTCTCGACGTACGCGCTCAAGGAGATCGCCGTAGGCGACGAGCTGGAGGTGATGACTCCCGCGGGGCGCTTCACCCTCGCCCCCGCACCCGGCCTGTACGCGGCGGTCGTCGGCGGCAGCGGCATCACCCCGGTGCTGTCGATCGTGTCGACGCTGCTGGCGCGCGAGCCCGAGGCCCGGTTCTGCCTGATCCGCAGTGACCGTACGGCCGCCTCGACGATGTTCCTGGACGAGGTCGCCGACCTCAAGGACCGCTACCCGGAGCGGCTGCAGCTGGTCACGGTGCTCTCCCGGGAGGAGCAGCAGGCCGGGCTGCCGTCCGGACGGCTCGACCGGGAGCGGCTGACGGGACTGCTGCCCGCGCTGCTGCCGGTGGCGGATGTGGCGGGCTGGTTCCTGTGCGGGCCGTTCGGGCTGGTGCAGGGTGCGGAACGAGCCCTGCGGGAGCTCGGCGTCCCCCGGAGCCGCGTCCACGAGGAGATCTTCCACGTCGACGAGGGAGCGGCCCCGCCGCCCAGGGCCCCCGCGCCCGCGCACAGCACGGTGACCGCCCGTCTCGACGGCCGCGGCGGGACCTGGCCCGTCCAGGACGGCGAGTCCCTTCTCGACGCGGTCCTGCGCAACCGCTCCGACGCGCCGTACGCCTGCAAGGGCGGGGTGTGCGGAACCTGCCGCGCCTTCCTCGTCTCCGGCGAGGTCCGCATGGACCGCAACTTCGCACTGGAGCCGGAGGAGACGGAGGCCGGGTACGTACTGGCGTGCCAGTCGCATCCGGCTACGGAGACGGTGGAGCTGGACTTCGACAGGTGAGGGCACCCGAGGCGGGCCGCCCCGTTCCCTTCTTCTAGAACCTGTTCTATCTTGACGGTCCGTCAGATCGGCTCACCCGTCGATCGGCTGACGCGTCGGGAGGACAGGGACCGTGGACTTCACCTTCACCGAGGAGCAGCAGGCGGCGGCAGAGGCGGCACGGGGTGTGTTCGCCGGGGTCGCGCCGGACGGGGTGCCGAGCCCCGCGCTCGCCACGGGCGCCGTCGCCGACACGTTCGACACCGAGCTGTGGAGCCGACTCGCCGACGCGGACCTGTTGAGCCTGCTGCTGACGGAGGAGTACGGCGGGGCCGGTCTGGACGCGGTCGCGCTGTGCCTCGTGCTGGCCGAGTCGGCGAAGGTGCTGGCGCGGGTGCCGCTGCTGGAGAGCAGCGCTGCCGCGGCGGCCGTACAGGCCCATGGCACCGAGGAGTCGAGGTCCGGCCTGCTCGCCCGGGCGGGCCGCGGCGAGGTCGTCCTGACCGTCGCCTCGAGCGGCCGTACCGGCCACGACCCCGCCGAACTCGCCGTGACCGCACGGCAGGAGGGCGCGGAGTGGATCCTGGACGGCGTGCAGACGGCGGTGCCGTGGGCGTTCGACGCGGACCGCATCGTCGTACCCGCGCACACGGCGGCCGGGCAGACCGTGCTCGCGCTGGTCGCACCCGCCGGCGAAGGGGTCGCCCTCGCCGAGCAGCTCTCCACCACGGGCGAGCGGCTCGGCGAACTACGGCTGGAGTCGGCGCGGATCACGGCCCGGGACATCGTCGACGCGGACGGCGCGTGGGAGTCGCTACGGCATCTGCTGACCGTCGGCACGTGTGCGCAGGCGCTCGGCCTGGGCCGTCAGGTCCTGCGGATGACCAGTGAATACACCAGCAAGCGGGAGCAGTTCGGCTTCCCGGTCGCCACGTTCCAGGCCGTCGCCGTGCAGGCCGCCGACCGCTACATCGATCTGAAGGCGATGGAGGCCACGCTGTGGCAGGCGGCCTGGCGGACCGGCTCCGGGACGCAGGGCGCGCTGCCGGTCTCCGGTGAGGTCGCCGTCGCGAAGATCTGGGCCTCCGAGGGCGTACGGCGGGTCGTGCAGACGGCGCAGCATCTGCACGGCGGGTTCGGCGCCGACATCGACTACCCACTGCACCGGTACCACGCCTGGGCCAAGCACCTGGAACTCTCGCTCGGCCCGGCCGCCGCCCATGAGGAGGCGCTGGGCGACCTGCTGGCGGCGCACCCTCTGGCCTGACACGCGCCCGGGCACCTGCCCTAGAGGACGAACGCCGGCGAACCGTTGTCCGTGACCATGGGGCGGCCGGCGCCGTCCCAGGCCAGCATGCCGCCGTCGATGTTCACGGCGTCGATGCCCTGCTGGACCAGGTACTGGGTGACCTGCGCGGAGCGACCGCCGACGCGGCACATCACAAAGGCCCGCCGACCCTCCGCCACCGCCTCGGTCACCTCGCCGAACCGGGCCACGAAGTCACTCATGGGCACGTGCAGCGCACCCTCGACGTGCCCCGCGGCCCACTCGTCGGCCTCACGGACATCCACAACGAGACCGTCGGCCGGAACACCGGCGACGTCGACCGAGGGCAGGGAAGCTCCGAAACTCATGGCCCGAGGCTACCTGAGCAACACCCGAGCCCCCCAGCCACGGGACCCGCACGCACCTGCCGACACCCGAGCCCTGCGGCCACCGGACCCACGCACATCGCGCTGGCATCCGAGCCCTGCGCCCTCGGGATCCGCACCCACCGCGCCGACACCCGAAGTCCACCCAGCCCGCCCGGCGAACGGCCCGCCTACTGCCCGAGCAGCTCCGCCAGCTCCCGCTCCCGCTCCGCGAGCTGCGCCAGCAGCTGCTCGGCGATCTCCTCCAGGAGCCGGTCGGGGTCGTCCGGGGCCAGCCGCAGCATCGCCCCGATCGCGCTCTCCTCCAGCTCCCGCGCGACCACACTGAGCAGCTCCTTGCGCTGGGCGAGCCACTCGAGGCGGGCGTAGAGCTCCTCGCTCGGCGTCGGCCCCTGCTCCGGCGGCTTCGGCCCGGCGGCCCACTCCTCGGCCAGCTCCCGCAGCAGCGTCTCGTCACCGCGGGCGTAGGCGGCGTTGACCCGGGTGATGAACTCGTCGCGCCGCGCCCGCTCGGTGTCGTCCTGCGCCAGGTCGGGGTGGGCCTTGCGGACCAGCTCGCGGTAGAGCTTGCGGGCCTCGTCGCTGGGCCGTACCCGCTGCGGGGGCCGCACCGGCTGCTCCGTGAGCATCGCCACGGCCTCCGGGAACAGCCCGTCCCCGTCCATCCAGCCGTGGAACAGCTCCTCCACCGCCGGCATCGGCATCACCCGGGCACGGGCCTCGTCCGCCTTGCGCCGGTCCTCGGGGTCACCGGTGCGCTCGGCCGTGGCCTCGGCGATCTGGGCGTCCAGTTCGTCGAGCCGGGTGTACATCGGGCCGAGTCTCTGGTGGTGCAGCCGGGAGAAGTTCTCGACCTCGACCCGGAAGGTCTCCACCGCGATCTCGTACTCGATCAGCGCCTGCTCGGCGGCCCGCACGGCCCGCTCCAGCCGCTCCTCGGGCCGGGGCGCACCTTCCTCGGGCGCCGCCCGCGTCCCGCCGGCGACACCACCCTGCTCAGCTTCCGGGGTCGTCACCCGACCAGCGTAGGCCACGGCCGGGTCGGCCCTCGGACGGCCGGTGTCAGCCCTCGCGCGCATCCGGGCAATCCGCCGCCACCCACTGCGCCGCGAGGTCCCGGCACGCGACGAGCAGCGTCCCCGGCCGGCACACCACCTCATGGGTGCAGCCCCCGTCGTGCGGCAGCACCTCGTCGAGGATCACGTCCCCCAGCGCTGCCACGTCGCAGACGTCCAGGACATCCACCTGGAACCGCGAGACCCCCTCGTACCGAACGACCAGGTCCTCGTCGTGCTTCCAGCAGTTGTGGCCGAACCGGATCTCGATCTCCTCGTCCCCCAGGCGCCGCACCCGCTGCGGCTTGAGATCCTTCACACACCGCCTGCCGGAGAACGCGTAGTGGCCCGGGTCGGTGGCGAAGGCGCGTGCCCCCGGCGGGAGTTTCTCCGCGAACTCGGGCAGCTTCGCGAGGTAGGGCCGCGGGTCGACGATTCCCGTGATGTCCCCGTCCCGCCCGTCGAGATCCACGTACCTCACCGAAGACCCCCCACCGGCCGCAAGCCCCTCACACCCCCATCTCCCCCGCGAGCCGCCCCGACCGCACCGCCGCCACCAGCTCCGCGTGGTCCGCCTCCGTACGGTCGGCGTACGCCATGGCGAACGCGGCCATCGCCTCGTCCAGTTCCTCGCTCTTGCCGCAGTACCCGGCCACGAGGCGCGGGTCGGCGCTGTGCGAGTGGGCGCGGGCCAGCAGCGCCCCCGTCATACGTCCGTAGTCGTCTATCTGGTCGGCGGCGAGCGCCGCAGGGTCGACGCTGCCCTTGCGGTTGCGGAACTGCCGTACCTGGAACGGCCGTCCCTCCACCGACGTCCAGCCCAGCAGGATGTCGCTGACGACCTGCATCCGCTTCTGCCCGAGGACGACCCGGCGGCCCTCGTGCTCGACGGCGGGCGCCTCGAACCCGGCGGTCACCAGGTGCGGCAGCAGCGCCGAGGGGCGGGCTTCCTTCACCTGGAGCACCAACGGCTCACCGCGGTGGTCGAGGAGCAGCACGACGTACGACCGTGTACCGACGCTGCCCGTACCGACGACCCGGAACGCGACGTCGTGCACCGAGTGCCGGGACAGCAGCGGAAGACGGTCCTCGGAGAGCGACTCCAGGTACTCCTCCAGGGACCCGGCCACCGCCGCGGCCTCCGCGTCCGGCACGCGCCGCAACACCGGCGGGGCGTCGACGAAGCGGCGCCCGCCGTCGTCGGTCTGCTCGGTCGACTTCGCCGCGAACCGTCCGCTGGTGTTGGCCCGCGCCTTCTCGGAGACCCGCTGCAACGTGCCGACGAGATCGTGGGCGTCGGTGTGGGAGACGAGCTCCTCGTCCGCGATGGCGTTCCAGGCGTCCAGCACCGGGAGCCTGGCCAGCAGCCGCATGGTGCGGCGGTAGGCGCCCACCGCGCCGTGCGCCGCACCGCGGCAGGTCTCCTCGTCCGCGCCCGCCTCCCGGCCTGCGAGCACCAGCGAGGCCGCGAGCCGCTTGAGGTCCCACTCCCAGGGGCCCTGGACCGTCTCGTCGAAGTCGTTGAGATCGATGACCAGATCGCCGCGCGCGTCCCCGTACAGACCGAAGTTGGCCGCGTGGGCGTCGCCGCAGATCTGGGCGCGGATCCGGGTCATGGGGGTGCGCGCCAGGTCGTAGGCCATGAGGCCCGCCGAGCCGCGCAGGAACGCGAAGGGCGTGGCCGCCATCCGCCCGACGCGTAGCGCTGTGAGTCCGGGGATGCGGTCGCGGCTGGACTCCTCGACCGCGCTCACCGCGTCGGGCCGCGAGCCGTCCAGGTCGAGCGCGGTGTGCGCACCACGCGGGACCCGCTTGCGCAGCGCCTTGCCCTCCTGCTTGGGCGACCCCTGCACCGGCCACTCGGCGAAGCCCCGCGCCCGCGGCAGCTTGCGCGCCACGCCCACGGAAACCTCGCCAGAAGCCTCCACCCCGACCTCGGTCATTGCGACCGCCTCTCCGACCATGCACGCGCCCGAACATCAACTCGTGCAGACCGTACAGCCGGTGGCCGAAACGCGTCAGACCCTGTGGACAACCCCATGGCTGTGGAAAACCGTCCCCGCAGCCGCTCTCCTTGGCACCCGCCCCGCGCCGGAGTTCCTCAGCACCCGCTCGCGGGCCCCTCCGGCAAGTGTTGCTGTGCCCACTGCTTCAGCTCCGCGAACGCCGGCTCCAGCGCCGCCCCGGCCGCCGTCAGCCGGTACGACACCCGCAGCGGCGGCCCCTCGGCGACCTCGCGCAGCACGAGCCCCGCGGAGACGAGCTCGGTGAGACGGTCGGACAGCATCCGCTCGCTGATGCCGGGAATCGCCCGGCGCAGGTCGACGAAGTACGCCGGCCCCGGGGTCAGGACGGCCACGATCGGCCCGGTCCAGCGCTTCCCCAGCAACTGGAAGACACGGGTGATCCCGTCGTCCACCTGCTTGCACGCCTCCGTGCCGTGACTCTCCTCGACCGTCATGCCCTTCAGGGTACTGCGCTCACGTATGGGGATGAAAAAAAGTAAGTCCCTGTGTTATCAATAGCTGTGTACGAACTATTAGCCACGCACCGCTCCTCAGGAGATCCCCATGGCCACCCTGCTGCACATCGACTCCTCCGTGTTCCCCCACGGCGCCTCCTCGTCCCGCTCCGTCACGGACGCCTTCCGCAGGACCTGGGAGGAGCAGCACCCCGAGGGCACGGTGATCTACCGCGACCTCGCCACGGACCCCGTGCCGCACATCACCGCCGACGCCCACATCGCCGGCTTCTCCGATCCCGCCACGCACACCCCCGAGCAGGCCGCCGCCTTCCACGCTCGCGTGCAGCTGATCGAGGAGCTGGAGGGGGCGGACGCCGTGCTGATCGGCGCCCCGATGTACAACTTCGCGATCCCCTCGACCCTCAAGGCCTGGCTGGACAACGTGATGCTGGTGGGCCGCACCTTCCTGACCGAGGACTCGAAGATCACCGGCACCCCGGTCACCGTCGTCGCCAGCCGCGGCGGCTCCTACGCGCCGGGCACTCCGCGCGAGGGCTTCGAGTACGTGCAGAACTACCTGCAGGCGGTACTCGGCGACTCCCTCGCCCTGGACGTCGACTTCATCGTCCCGGAGCTGACCATGGCCCCGCAGAACCCGGCGATGACCGAACTGGTCCCCCTCTACGAGGCCTCCCACGCGCGTGCCCACCAGGACGCGGAGACCAGGGCGAAGCACCTCGCCCAGCGCGTGGCCGCGTAGGCCTCCAGCCGGGACCACGCCGTGTGATTGTCCTCACGGCAGACAGCGCCCGGAGGGCAACGCAAAAGCCCCGTAGGTCTGAGACCTACGGGGCTTTCAGCTGTGCGCGAGGGGGGAGTTGAACCCCCACGCCCTTGCGGGCACTGGAACCTGAATCCAGCGCGTCTGCCTATTCCGCCACCCGCGCATTGGGTGTGTCTTCGGGCTTTTTCCCCTTGGGGCTGGCGCCTTCCGACACCCAGAACATTAGCACGCGGGCAGGGGTGGGTTCACATCCCTTATCGAGGGGCAGCCGCTCACCAGGGCCGTAGACATCCCGCACCAACCCACCGTCCTTCCGGCTACGTATCAACACGTGTCTGTTCACGTATCAACCTCGTACCGGTACCGCCCGTCTCCCCAGGAGCCGGTCGGGGTCCACAGTCAGGTGCGGGACACTTGTCTGCGGCCACCTCTACGATCCTTGACAGGAGGAGTCGGCCTGGGGAGTTCGAAGAGGAGCTCCACAGGGAACTTCGGAGGCGTCGACACCTGTCGACGAGGCCGACAGGGGGAACCAGCCGATTGACCGGCGCGTGGATACGATCAGTAAGCAGTACCAGGTAAGGCAGTACCCGCTCTGCGGGGTGCAGGACGGCAGCAGCTACGGAGGAGGTGCCCCATGGGAGTCCTGAAGAAGTTCGAGCAGCGCCTCGAAGGTCTGGTCAACGGCACCTTCGCCAAGGTGTTCAAGTCCGAGGTACAGCCCGTGGAGATCGCGGGAGCACTCCAGCGCGAGTGCGACAACAACGCGACCATCTGGAACCGCGACCGCACGGTCGTCCCCAACGACTTCATCGTGGAGTTGAGCACACCGGACTTCGAGCGCCTGAGCCCGTACTCCGGCCAGCTCGGCGACGAGCTCGCCGGCATGGTGCGCGACTATGCCAAGCAGCAGCGCTACACCTTCATGGGCCCCATCAAGGTCCACCTGGAGAAGGCCGACGACCTCGACACCGGCCTGTACCGGGTGCGCAGCCGCACGCTCGCCTCCTCCACCGACCAGCAGGCCCCCGGCGCGGCCGCCCCGGCGGGCCGGCCCGCGGCCCCCGGCGGCTACGGCTCCGCGTCGGCCGGGGCTCCCGCCGGAGCCCCGGGCGCCCCGCCCATGCCGGCCGCGCCGCCGCCCGGCGGCCGCCCCGGCGCCTACGGATACCCGCAGCCCGCGAGCGGCCAGCGGCCCCCTGTCGCACCCGCTCCCGCAGCCGCGGCAGGCGGACGCACCCGCCACTGGATCGAGATCAACGGCGCCCGCCACCAGATCTCCCGCGCGACGCTGGTGCTGGGTCGCAGCACCGAGGCCGACGTGCGGATCGACGACCCCGGCGTCTCCCGCCGGCACTGTGAGATCCGGACCGGAACGCCCTCGACCGTCCAGGATCTCGGATCCACCAACGGCATCGTGGTGGACGGGCAGCACACCACCCGCGCTACGCTCCGCGACGGCTCGCGGATCGTCGTGGGCAACACCACCATCATTTACCGGCAAGCCGAAGGGTGAAGCGGGGGCAATGTCAGAGCTGACCCTGACGGTCATGCGGCTGGGTTTCCTAGCCGTACTGTGGCTGTTCGTGATCGTGGCCGTACAGGTCATCCGCAGCGACCTGTTCGGTACGCGTGTCACCCAGCGGGGGGCCAGGCGAGAGGCCGCCCGGCCGCAGCAGGCCCAGCGCCAACAGGCGCCCCCGCAGCAGCGCCAGCAGCCCGCCGCCGGCCGCCGCGGCCGTAACGCCCCCAGCAAGCTGGTCGTCAGCGAGGGCACCCTCACCGGCACCACCGTCGCGCTCCAGGGCCAGACCATCACCCTGGGCCGGGCGCACGACAGCACCATCGTGCTGGACGACGACTACGCCTCCAGCAGGCACGCCAGGATCTACCCGGACCGGGACGGCCAGTGGATCGTCGAGGACCTCGGGTCCACCAACGGCACCTATCTGGACCGGAGTCGTCTGACGACCCCCACACCGATTCCGCTGGGCGCGCCGATCCGCATCGGCAAGACCGTCATCGAGCTGCGGAAGTAGTGCTACATCATGAATAGGCGCGAGCGGAGCGAGCACGCGGAGTGGGCCCCCACCCCGGGCCCCGGCGCGCTCCCGACCGGAGGGTGGGCACCGTGCGGATGTATCCGGAGCCGACGGGCGAGGTGCGCATGAGTCTGTCACTGCGCTTCGCCGCCGGATCGCACAAAGGCATGATCCGGGAGGGCAACGAGGACTCCGGATACGCCGGTCCACGCCTGCTCGCCATCGCCGACGGGATGGGCGGCGCCGCCGCCGGTGAGGTCGCCTCCTCCGAGGCCATCTCCACCATCGTCGCCCTCGACGACGACGTACCCGGCTCCGACGTCCTCACCTCCCTCGGCACCGCCGTCCAGCGCGCCAACGACCAACTGCGCTCCCTGGTCGAGGAGGACCCCCAGCTCGAGGGCATGGGCACCACGCTCACCGCCCTGCTGTGGACCGGCCAGCGCCTCGGCCTCGTCCATGTCGGCGACTCGCGCGCGTACCTGCTCCGCGACGGCGTCCTCACCCAGATCACACAGGACCACACCTGGGTGCAGCGCCTGGTCGACGAGGGCCGCATCACCGAGGAAGAGGCCACCACCCACCCGCAGCGCTCCCTGCTGATGCGCGCGCTGGGCAGCGGCGAGCACGTCGAGCCCGACCTCTCCATCCGCGAGGTCCGCGCCGGCGACCGCTACCTGATCTGCTCCGACGGACTGTCCGGGGTCGTCTCCCACCAGACGCTCGAGGACACCCTCGCCAGCTACCAGGGCCCCCAGGAGACCGTGCAGGAGCTGATCCAGCTCGCCCTGCGCGGCGGCGGCCCCGACAACATCACGGTCATCGTCGCCGACGTACTGGACCTGGACACCGGGGACACCCTCGCCGGGCAGCTCTCCGACACCCCGGTCGTCGTCGGCGCGGTCGCCGAGAACCAGCAGCACCAACTGCACGACAACGGCATCATGCAGACCCCCGCGGGCCGCGCCTCCGGGCTAGGCCGCCAGGTGCCCGGACAGGGCGGGGGCGGACAGTTCGGCCCGCCCGGCTCCGGCGACGTCACCGGCTTCATCCCCACCGACGGCTTCGGCGACTACAGCGACGAGGACTTCGTCAAGCCCCGCAAGGGCCGCAAGTGGCTGAAGAGATCCTTCTACATCGCCCTCACGCTCGCCGTCGTCGGCGGCGGCCTCTACGGCGGCTGGCGCTGGACCCAGACCCAGTACTACGTGGCCACCAACGACGAGCACGTGGCGCTGTACCGGGGCATCAGCCAGGACCTGGCCTGGGTGTCGCTGTCGAAGGTGGAGAAGGACCACCCCGAGATCGAACTCAAGTACCTGCCGCCGTACCAGCAGAAGCTCGTCGAGGGCACCATCGCCGAAGGCGACCTCAAGACCGCCCAGAAGAAAATCGACGAGCTCAAGCTCCAGGCCTCCGCGTGCAAGAAGCGCTCCGAGCAGCAGGCCGCCGAGAGCGAGCAGAACTCCAAGACCGGCGAGGGCGAGGCCGGAGGCACCACGGGAACCACCAAGACCTCCCTCACGTCCAAGGCCTCACCGACCCCGTCCACCACGACCTCACCGTCCCCGAACGCTTCCGCCTCCCCGACCGCGCCCACTCCCACCCCCGGCCCCACCCTCTCGGACGAAGAGAAGCAGGTCGTCGGGCAGTGCGGTACGCAGTAGGCAAGCCGTGAGAGGCCCTGTCACACGATGAGCAGTACTTCCAACACGTCGACGCACCACACGTCCACGATCGGCTCGATCGGCACACCGAGCCGACGCAACACCGAGCTCGCGCTGCTGGTGTTCGCCGTGGTCATCCCGGTGTTCGCCTACGCCAACGTAGGCCTCGCCATCAACGACGAGCTGCCCACCGGCCTGCTGGGCTACGGCCTCGGCCTCGCCCTGCTCGCGGGCGTCGGCCATCTCGTCGTACGGAAATTCGCGCCGTACGCGGACCCGCTGATGCTGCCGCTGGCCACCCTGCTGAACGGGCTCGGCCTGGTCGTCATCTGGCGTCTGGACCAGTCGAAGCGGCTCCAGCAGAGCCCTCTCTACGTCGAGGCCGCGCCGCGCCAGCTGCTCTACTCCGCGCTGGGCGTCGCCCTGTTGGTGGCCGTGCTCGTCTTCCTGAAGGACCATCGCGTCCTGCAGCGCTACACCTACATCTCGATGGCCGGCGCGCTGTTCCTGCTGGTTCTGCCGCTCGTGCCGGGACTCGGCGCGAACATCTACGGCGCCAAGATCTGGATCAAGATCCCGGGCCTCGGCACGGTCCAGCCCGGTGAGTTCGCGAAAATCGCCCTAGCGGTGTTCTTCGCCGGCTATCTCATGGTCAAGAGAGACGCCCTGGCGCTGGCCAGCCGCCGCTTCATGGGCCTGTACCTGCCCCGCGGCCGCGACCTCGGCCCGATCATCGTCGTCTGGATGATCTCGATCCTCATCCTGGTCTTCGAAACCGACCTCGGTACATCCCTGCTGTTCTTCGGGATGTTCATCATCATGCTGTACGTCGCCACCGAGCGGACCAGCTGGATCGTCTTCGGTCTGCTGATGTCCGCGGCCGGCGCGGTCGGCGTGGCCAGCTTCGAACCGCACGTCCAGCAGCGCGTCCAGGCCTGGCTCGACCCGATGAAGGAGTACACGCTCTCCCGTCAGGGTGTCGCGGGCCACACTGAGCAGTCCATGCAGGCCCTGTGGGCCTTCGGCTCCGGCGGCACCCTCGGCACCGGTCTCGGCCAGGGCAACTCCGACCTCATCGGCTTCGCCGCCAACTCCGACTTCATCCTCGCCACGTTCGGCGAGGAGCTCGGCCTGGCAGGCGTCATGGCGATCCTGCTGCTCTACGGGCTGATCGTCGAGCGCGGTGTGCGTACGGCCCTCGCGGCCCGCGACCCGTTCGGCAAGCTGCTGGCCGTCGGCCTGTCCGGCGCCTTCGCCCTCCAGGTCTTCGTCGTGGCCGGCGGTGTCATGGGCCTCATCCCGCTGACCGGTATGACGCTGCCGTTCGTGGCCTACGGCGGTTCGTCCGTCATCGCCAACTGGGCCCTGATCGGCATCCTGCTGCGCATCAGCGACACCGCACGCCGTCCGGCGCCCGCGCCCGCCCCCAGCCCCGACGCCGAGATGACCCAGGTGGTCCGCCCGTCATGAACAAGCCCCTGCGCCGGATCGCGATCTTCTGCGGCCTCCTCGTCATGGCCCTGCTCATCCGTGACAACTGGCTCCAGTACGTCAAGGCCGACGACCTGAGGACCGACACCGACAACCGCCGGGTCGCCATCGAGCGGTACGCCACCCCGCGCGGCGACATAATCGTCGACGGCAAGGCCATCACCGGGCACAAAGAGACGACCACCGGCGACTTCAAGTACAAGCGCACCTACAAGGACGGCGCGATGTGGGCGCCCGTCACGGGCTTCGTCTCGCAGGCCTACGGCGCCAACCAGCTGGAGAACCTCGAGGACGGCATCCTCACCGGCAACGACGACCGGCTCTTCTTCCGCAACACCCTCGACATGATCACGGGCAAGGCGAAGGAAGGCGGCAACGTCGTCACCACCCTCAACGCCGCCGCCCAGAAGGCCGCGTACGAGGGCCTCGCCAAGCGCGGCAAGGGGGCGGTCGTCGCCCTTGAGCCGTCCACGGGCAAGATCCTGGCGATGGCCTCCTACCCGTCGTACGACCCCGGGACCATCGCCGGCGGCGGCGAGTCGGACGAGAAGGCCTGGAAGGCCCTCGACAAGAAGAACAACCCCGACGACCCGATGCTCAACCGGGCCCTGCGCGAGGTCTACCCGCCCGGCTCCACCTTCAAGGTCGTCACCGCGGCCGCGGCACTGGAGAACGGCCTGTACTCCGACGCCGACGAGAAGACGGACTCGCCGCTGCCCTGGGTCATGACGGGCACCACGACCGAGCTGAAGAACGAGGGCAACATCCCCTGCAAGAACGCCACGCTCCGTGAGGCGCTGCGGGTTTCCTGCAACACCGTCTTCGGCAAGATCGGCGCTGACCTCAAGAACGACAAGATGCTGGAAGAGGCTAAGAAGTTCGGCTTCACCGAGGAGCAGTTCACGCCGGTCCGCTCCAGCGCCTCCGTCTTCTCCGACGACATGGAGCCCTCGCAGGTCGCCCTGTCCTCCATCGGCCAGTTCAACACCGCCGCCACCCCGCTGCAGATGGCCATGGTCGCCTCCGCGGTCGCCAACGACGGCACCCTCATGAAGCCGTACATGGTCGACGAGCTCCAGGCGAGCAATGTCGACGTCATCGAGAAGACCGACCCGGAGAAGTACAGCGAGCCGCTGTCGGCGAAGAACGCGCAGATCCTGCAGTCGATGATGGAGACGGTCGTCGAGAAGGGCACCGGCAAGACCGCCCAGATCGGCGGCGGCGTCACGGTCGGCGGCAAGACCGGCACCGCCCAGCACGGCGAGAACAACAGCAAGAACCCGTACGCCTGGTTCATCTCGTATGCCAAGCTCGCCGACGGCAGCAAGCCGGTCGCCGTGGCCGTGGTCGTCGAGGACGAGGACGCGGTCCGCGAGAACATCTCCGGCAGCGGCCTCGCGGCCCCCATCGCCAAGAGCGTGATGGAGGCGGTCATCAACTCCAACAAGTGACCCCGATCACGTCCCCTTCACATCGGTGCACGTTGCGATACCGGTCCTGTATCGGGTGACGGGCTTGGCCAGGTCACACAAAGCCAGCCGGGTACGGTAGGCCCGGACGGCAGCCTCCGACCGCACACCAGTGCCGGTCGGGACCGACGGAGAGGGCTGGTAGGTAGCTATGGAAGAGCCGCGTCGCCTCGGCGGCCGGTACGAGCTGGGCCAGGTGCTCGGCCGTGGTGGCATGGCGGAGGTCTACCTCGCGCATGACACCCGGCTCGGCCGCACCGTGGCGGTGAAGACGCTGCGCGCGGACCTCGCACGCGACCCGTCCTTCCAGGCCCGGTTCCGCCGGGAGGCCCAGTCGGCCGCCTCGCTCAACCATCCCGCGATCGTCGCGGTCTACGACACGGGCGAGGACTACATCGACGGGGTCTCGATCCCGTACATCGTGATGGAGTACGTCGACGGCTCCACGCTCCGTGAGCTGCTGCACTCCGGCCGCAGGCTGCTGCCGGAGCGCACGCTGGAGATGACGATCGGCATCCTCCAGGCCCTGGAGTACTCCCACCGGGCCGGCATCGTCCACCGCGACATCAAGCCGGCCAACGTCATGCTCACGCGCAACGGCCAGGTCAAGGTCATGGACTTCGGCATCGCCCGCGCCATGGGCGACTCCGGCATGACGATGACCCAGACGTCGGCGGTCATCGGCACGGCCCAGTACCTCTCGCCGGAGCAGGCGAAGGGCGAGCAGGTCGACCAGCGCTCCGACCTGTACTCGACGGGCTGTCTCCTCTACGAGCTCCTGACGGTACGTCCGCCCTTCGTGGGCGACTCCCCCGTCGCCGTGGCCTACCAGCACGTCCGCGAGGAGCCGCAGCCCCCGTCGGTCTTCGACCCCGAGCTCACGCCCGAGATGGACGCCATCGTCCTCAAGGCCCTGGTCAAGGACCCCAACTACCGCTACCAGTCCGCCGACGAGATGCGCATCGACATCGAGGCGTGCCTCGACGGCCAGCCGGTGGCGGCCACCGCGGCGATGGGCTCGGTCGGCTACGGCGCCTACCCGGACGACCAGCCGACCACCGCCCTGCGCTCCGCGGACGCCGGCGCCACGTCGATGCTCCCGCCCATGAACCCGGGCGACGACGGCTACGGCTACGACGACCGCCCGGACCGACGGCGCCAGCCGAAGAAGAACAACACCTCGACGATCCTGCTGGTCGTCGCGGCCGTGCTGGTTCTGATCGGCGCGATCCTGATCGGGAAGTGGGCGTTCAGCGGGAACAACAGCGCGGACGACAAGGTGGCGGTGCCGACTTTCATCGGTGAGACCGAGGAAAGCGCCCAGGGCATGGCGACGAACAGCGATCTGAAGGTGTCGATCACCAAGAAGACCTGCGAGGACCAGCCCAAGGGCAACGTCTGCACCCAGAATCCGGATCCCAACATCAAGGTCGACAAGCAGTCGACCGTCGAACTGGTGGTCTCGACGGGCGCCCCGAAGGTCACCGTCCCCAGCGTCATCGGCGACCAGTTCGACGACGCCAAGGCGAAGCTCGAGGGCGACGACTACGGACTGAAGGTCAAGAAGAAGGAGAAGGAGTCCACCGAGGAAACGGGCTCCGTCCTCGACCAGAACCCGGTCTTCGGCAAGGAAGTCGAGAAGGGCACGGAGATCACCCTCACCGTCGCCACCGAGATCCAGAAGTCGACCGTCCCGGACGTCAGCGGCCTGAGCTGCGATGAGGCCAAGGCCCGGATGACGGAGAGCAACCTCACCGGCAACTGCGTCACCGACACGGAAACCGAGGACGACAACCTCGTCAACAAGGTCATCAGCGTCGACCCGACGGCCGGCTCCTCGGTCGACAAGAACTCGACGGTGACGATCCACCTCGGCAAGAAGTCCGAGAAGGCCAAGGTCCCGAACGTCGTCGGACGGACGGTGCAGCAGGCCAAGCAGATCCTGCAGGCCCAGGGCTTCACCAACATCCAGTTCGCCAACGGCAGCGACCAGAGCGACACCGCGTTCGTCTCCGACCAGGACCCGGACGCGGACAACGAGGTCGACGATCCGGCAGGCACCACGATCACCCTGACGACGGTCAGTGTCGGCGGCAACAACAACGGCGGCAACGGCAACGGCGGCACGTTCTTCGGCGGAACCACCGGAACGGCGGCCCGCACGGAGGGCTGAGCCGCCTGCCCTGAACGAAAAGTCCCGGAACTCAAGTAGTTCCGGGACTTTTCGTTCAGGATCGAGGCGGCAGTCCAAGGGCCGCCGCCTCGATCCTGCTGGGCGGTCAGGTCCAGTCGGTGCAGGAGTTGAGCTTGGTGTCGCCTTCGAATCGCGCCACCTCGACCCCAGTTTCATAAATGCCGTACGAGCTCCCGGCGGTGGTACTGACCGTGTAAGTGTCGCCCGAGCCCGAGGTGAGGGAGTGCCACTTCCACGTAAAAATTTGCTGGCTCCCGACCGGCTTGGTGAGGAGGCGAACCCTTACATGGTGACCATCGGCGGACGTGTCCGTGACCGACAGCGCGATCTTGAACTCTCCGTACGGCCACTGGTCCCCGGTGGGGTAAGTCGCCCCCATGCTGCCTCGCGCCCCGGTCGTCGAACAGCTGGCGGTCTGCGTCGCCGCGGACGCCTGACCGGTGAACCCGATCGTGATTCCAGCCACTGCGGCACAGGTAGCAGCTATACGCGTGCGATTTCTCACGTTGTTTCCTCCCCATTGGTTGCCGGTGGCCCGGCTCTCCCTCATGCCGTGGCCTCCCGGCGTTCGACGGCGATGATCACCTAAAGTTTTGGTTAACCACAAGTCGTAATCGAACAATTGGCCGATACTTGGCTATGCCATGAACGGATGGAGAAACCTGTGCCCTGACACCACTCCCCGGGCTTAAGCGCGTCGAGTTCGATCAAAACACCCCCTTGGGATCGACTCATCAACGCCAGGTATAGCCGGTCACCGGCTCTCTTCGATGACCAGAAATGATCTCCCCGGCAACTCCCGAAGGGTGCTCGCTCAGCCAACGCCCTCGGAGACGTCCGCTCATCACCCGCCTTCTCCATCCACCCCAACCTCTGTCGGCGTGGAGGCCGCTGGATGAATTCCAGCAGCGGGCTACGGCAACCAAAGTCGCCCACCGCCCCTCGCAAACTAGGGTCCGTCGTCAAACGGATCTTGCCCAGAGTAGGAATGACGCGAGTGTGACCGCCGCTTCGTAGGAGGTGGCGGTCTTCTCGTAGCGGGTGGCGACTCCGCGGAAGCTTTTGAGCCGGTTGAAGCAGCGCTCGACGACGTTGCGTTGACGGTAGATCTGCCGGTCGAACGATGGCGGCCGCCCGCCGCGGCGGCCGCGGTTATGCCGGTGTCGCTGCTGGTCGGTCTTCTCCGGGATGGTGCATGCGATGCCGCGTTTGCGCAGGTAGGCGCGGAAGCCGCGGGAACTGTAGGCCTTATCCGCAGTGACTCGGTCAGGCCGGCAGCGGGGTCGGCCCGGTCCGGTGCGCGGGACCCGGATGCGCTCCAGAAGAGGTCGCGCGCAGATGCTGTCGTGACGTTGGCCGGGTGTCACCAGGACGGCGAGCGGGCGACCCTTGCCGTCACAGGCGAGGTGGATTTTGCTGGTCAGTCCGCCTCGGGATCGGCCGAGGGCGTGATCGTCCGGTTCGTCGTCCGGCCGGTTGATCCCCCTTTTCGGCCGGTGGCGGCGGCGTGCTGGTGGGCGCGGACGATGGTGGAGTCGATCTGGACGAGCCAGTCGATGTCACCGGCCGCGTCCGCACCGGCCTGGATCTCCTGCAAGGCACGGGTGAACACGCCATCCAGCGCATAACGACGGAAACGGGTGTAGACCGTCTGCCAGGGGCCGTAGCGTTCCGGCAGGTCACGCCAGGAGATCCCGGTCCGGATCTTGTAGACCATCCCGTTGATGACCTGCCGGTCCGACACCCGCGGCCGACCCGTCGCGGCCCGCGGTATCAGCGGAGCGAGTAACTCCCACTCCTGATCGGTGAGTTCATGGCGGCGTATCACCCCGCCATGATCCACCACCCGATGATCTTTGAAGACGGACCCTAGTGCGCACATAGATCGTGTCTTCATATGTGACGACTCGTTGATCGGGTGGGGTGGGGTGCCGGAGCTCTGCCTTGTCATGTGGCCACGCCACAAATAGAAGGGCAGAACATGATCAACGAATCGGCGCTGCTGGAATCGAAGAGCCTGCGCGACAGCGTGCTGGAGCGGACGGATGTGCTCGACAGAGTCAAGGGACTGTCGCTGCTGCCGGACGGCATGCATGTGACTACGGCGATGATGGCGGCGTACTTCTGCGTCACCGTCGAGGTCATCCGGCAACTCACCAAGCGCCACCGCGAAGAGCTGGAAGTCAACGGCATGGCAGTGTTGCGAGGTGCTGACCTGCGGAAATTCGAGAATGACAACATGTCACTCTCGCTGGGAAGTTATCCACAGGCCCGCCGGAGCCTCACCATCTACTCCCGCCGGGCCATCCTCAACGTCGCCATGCTCCTGCGTGACAGCGACGTCGCCCGTCAAGTACGTACGGACCTGCTGGACATGGAATACCTGACGCGGACACTGCCCGCCGAAGCTCCCGCCCCTACAGCCCCTGTCGCCCCCGACAACCTCGACGCTCGCATCGACCAGCGCATCACCCACATCCTCGGCAAGACCGTCGTCCCCATGTTCAACGCCCTGATCGAGACGTCAGGCGAGCACCGCAGTGAGCTGATCGCTCTACGAACCGGAGTCCAGCGAATCGAACGGCGGCTCCAGCAGCACCATGCCCGCCTGCAAAGGCTCGAGTCGCCGCACAACGACCGCCCCCTCGCCGGAGTCATGGCCGCCATGGACGCCATGACCGGCCGCAGGTTCGAGTACCACATCGCTGAACTCCTGCGCCGCGACGGCTGCACCAACATCGCCGTACAAGGAGGCCGCGGTGACCGCGGCGTCGACATCAGCGCGCTCACCGCCGACGGACGGCGCCTCGCTGGAGAAGTGGAGTGCCGGGGACCCACTGAACGTCCTGGGCCAGTAGCAGCGTAGACAGCAAGAGGCCCGAAGCCGCAAGAGATAGTTGCGGCTTCGGGCCTCCGTCATGCTAGGCGACTGAGTTCCTCCAAGGAGCTCGGTCAGCGCAGTTCCTTCGGTGGAGTCCGCGCGCTGTCCACCTTCTCCACCCGCACCAACTCACCCCACACCACATACCGGTACCGCGACGTGTACACCGGCGTGCAGGTCGTCAGCGTGATGTACTTCCCGGCCTTCTTCCTGCCGGACTCCTTGGGGACGGCGCCCAGGACCTTGACGTTGTACTTCGAGGTCTCCGGAAGGACCGCGTACGTCTTGTAGACGTACCACTTGTCCTTCGTCTCGAAGACGATCGGGTCGCCCTTCTCGATCTTGTCGATGTTGTGGAACTTGGCGCCGTGACCGTCACGGTGGGCCGCGAGGGAGAAGTTGCCGTCCTTGCCGGACATCGGCAGCGTCGCCTTGACCGGGTCGGTGTAGTAGCCGGCGACACCGTCGTTGAGCTGCTTCGCCGACGTGCCCTTCTCGACGAGGACCTCACCGTTCTTCATCGCGGGGACATGCAGGAAGCCGATGCCGTTCCTGGTGTTCAACGCACCCGGCCCCCGGTCCTGGGCCCAGTTGTCGCGGACCTTGTCGGCCTGTTTGCCCGCCGCGCGGTCGGCGATGACGTTCGTCCACCACAGCGAGTAGACGACGAACAGGCCAAGGATCAGGCCCGCCGTGATGAGGAGTTCACCGAAGACACTGACCGCCGTGGCGATCGGGCCCATGCCGCGGCGGCGCGGCGCGGGGGTGGTGTCGGTGACCTCTTGCTGCTCCGCGGTCGCTGCCACTGTTCATCTGCCCTTACTGGACGAGCGCATCCGGCTTGCCCTTGCTGCGCGGCCGTTCCTCGACCATCTTGCCCCAGACGATCAACCGGTACTTGCTGGTGAACTCCGGCGTGCAGGTCGTCAGGGTGATGTAGCGGCCCGGCTCGGTGAGACCCGACTGCGGAGGAACCGGATTGAGCACGCTCGTGTTGCTCGGCGCCGTCACCGGAAGCATCGACGTCATCTTGTAGACGAAGTAGTCGTCCTGTGTCTCCACGACGATCTCGTCGCCCTTGCTGAGCTTGTTGATGTACCGGAACGGCTCGCCGTGTGTGTTCCGATGCCCCGCGAGTCCGAAGTTCCCGGTCTTCGCGCTCGGCATCGCCGTCTTCAACGCACCCTCGGAGTAGTGCCCGACCATGCCCCGGTCGAGCACCTTCTTGTTGCTGACGCCCTCCGCTATCGGCACGACCACGTCCAGCTTGGGAATGTGCAGCAGCGCGAACCCCTGCCCCGGCTCGAACTCGCCCGGCGCCCGCTTCCCGCTCGCCCACTCGTTCTGAAGCGTGCTCGCCTCCTTGCCGGCCTGCGCGTGCGCCCGCACGTTCGTCCACCACAGCTGGTAGGTGACGAACAGGAGCATCAGGACGCCGGTCGTGATGAACACCTCACCGACCGCCCGGCTCGCCAGCACCGCCGGACCCGGCTTGCTCGCCCGCGCCTGCCGCCGGGCCTCGACACGGGAGAGCGGAGCCGACGGCTTACCGCCGTCCGACGCCTCCACCGACTCCGCGGAAGTCCTCGCTCCACCCCCATGACGCCCACCACGGCGCTTGGCGGCCTTTCTACGGGCCGCACGGCCCCCCGCAGGGGTTCCGGGGGCTCCTGTGGCGGACGAGGCGTCAGACACCGATCCAGACGCCGACACGGACCCGTCTATTCGCGTCGGCGGCGGCTCCGGTATCCGCAGCGCCACCGTCTCGTCGTCGGCAGGCGGCACCCAGGGCTCATCCACATCCGCCCCGCCGCCGCCCGCGTCGTACGACGCGCTGTCGTACCACTCCCCAAGCGCACCGGCATCCTCGTACGACTGCTCCCCGTACGAGGTCCCGGACTCGCGCTCGGGGCGCAGTGCGGTCACGCCGAGGCCCTGCCCACCACCGGGGCCAGCCCCGCGCTTCGCGCCACCGCACCCTGGTCGCCGCACTCCACCAGCCAGTTGGCCAGCATCCGGTGCCCGTGTTCCGTCAGCACCGACTCGGGGTGGAACTGCACACCCTCGACGGGCAGTTCACGGTGGCGCAGCCCCATGATGATCCCGTCGTGCGTCCGCGCGGTCACCTCCAGCTCGGCCGGCACCGTCTCCGGCTCGGCCGCGAGGGAGTGATAGCGGGTCGCCGTGAAGGGCGTCGGCAGACCCGCGAAGACCCCCTTGCCCTCGTGCTCCACCAACGACGTCTTGCCGTGCAGCAGCTCCGGCGCCCGGTCCACGACACCGCCGTACGCCACCTGCATCGACTGCATCCCCAGGCACACACCGAAGACGGGCACCCCGGTGGCCGCGCAGTGGCGGACCATCTCGACACAGACGCCCGCCTCCTCCGGCGTCCCCGGCCCCGGCGACAGCAGCACACCGTCGAAGCCGTCCTGGGCGTGCGCCGTCGACACCTCGTCGTTGCGCAGCACCTCGCACTCGGCGCCCAGCTGGTACAGGTACTGCACCAGGTTGAAGACGAAGCTGTCGTAGTTGTCGACGACGAGAATCCGCGCACTCACTGGTTGTCCACCGTCACATCGTTGAAGGGCAGCAGCGGTTCGGCCCACGGGAAGACGTACTGGAAAAGGACGTAGACCACAGCAAGCACCAGCACGAGTGAGATGAAAGCCCTCACCCACGCGTTCCCTGGCAGATGCCGCCAGATCCAGCCGTACATGCCGTCCCTTCCGTCGCACCACGGCACCAGACTCACGCCGTACCGCACCAGACTAACGGCGCAGGGCCGTCGGCTTCCCTTCCTCCACAGGCTGTGTGGAGTCCAGATGCGCCCACACGATCAGCCGGTGGCTGTGCCCCCACTCCGGATCGCACGTGGTCAAGGTGAGATAGCGGCCCGAGCGCGTATACCCCGACTTACGTGGCACAGGATCGATCACCTCAACGTCCGTGGGCACGGTTTTGTAGGGGCCTTTGTCGATCCGATACGTGAACCAGGTCGTCCCGTCCGTCAGGACCACCGCGTCCCCGCGCCGCAGCCTGGGGAAGTCCTTGAAGGGGTCGCCGTACGTACGCCGGTGACCGGCCACCGAGAAGTTGCCCTTCTCCCCGAGCTGCGCGGTCCGCGCGTAGTGCCCGAGCCCCTTCTTCAGCGTGCCGACGGCCGTCCCCTCCAGCACGGGCTTGTTCCACGTGAAACCAAGCCGGGGGATGTACATGATCGCGAAGGGCTTGCCGCTCTTGTACGCCGTCGGCTCCGGCACACCGGACGGGGCGCCCCCCGTCGGCTGCTGCACGCTCCCCTTCGACCACTGGTCCTGCAACTGGTCGATCTGCTCGCCCATGACGTCGTCGGCCTTCACGCCGGTCCAGAACAGCACGTAGACGACGAAGAGCACTATGACCGTGCCGACGGTGATGCAGAGTTCGCTGACGGTCCTGACGACGACACGCACCGGCGGCTCCAGAGAGGCCTACTCCACAGGCTTGGCGTACTGCAGATCCACTGTGCCCGAGTAGCCGGGCAGAGTCACCGTCCCTTCGTCCTCGACTTTCCAGCCGAGCCCGTAGACGTTGACGTACACCATGTAGTTCTGGATCGCCGGGCTCGCCGCGAGCGACGTCCGCAGCTTCTCCGGGTCCCCGATCGCCGTGATCTTGTACGGCGGTGAGTAGACCCGGCCCTGGAGGATGAGCGTGTTGCCCACGCAGCGCACGGCGCTGGTGGAGATCAGCCGCTGGTCCATGACCTTGATGCCCTGGGCGCCGGCCTGCCACATCGCGTTCACCACGGCCTGCAGGTCCTGCTGGTGGATGACGAGGTAGTCGGGCTGCGGCTCGGGATAGCCGGGGAGCTTGGCGGTGGCGTCCGGCGGGGCGTCGTTGAGCGTGACGGAGATCGCCTCGCCCTTCAGCTTCTGAGTCCCCGCCTTCTTCTCCAGCGCCGCCAGCTTGTCGTCCTCGGCCTTGGTGCTGCCGTCGTCCCGCTCGGCCAGCGCCTCGACGTCGTCCCTGAGCGTCCCGGTGGTCTCGTCCAGCTGACCGTTCTTGTGGCTGCGCTCCAGGATGAGGTCGGACAGCTTCAGCAGTGAGGCATCCGTGCGGATATTGGTGCCCTTGGCTGTATTGAAGCTGGTGAAGAAGATGAGGCCCGCGAGAGCGAAGACGGCCATCGTGAGCAGCCGCACGGGCCGGAAACCCCGTCTGCGGACAGGGCTGGATCCGGCCTGGGGGGAGTCGGCAGAATTGCTCAACGTACCCTTATCTCCTTCGGCGCCGCGGAAGCACTACGCTAACGGACGCCCGGGGGAGCACTAAGTGTCCCCTTGTACGCTGCCCCGAGCCCGACCTAGTTACCTGCGCGGCCACGCAGCGCATCGACAGGAGAGACCCTCGTGCCGAAGTCACGTATCCGCAAGAAGGCCGATTACACGCCCCCGCCGGCGAAGCAGGCGACCAGCATCAAGCTGACCAACCGCGCCTGGGTCGCACCCGTCATGTTGGCCCTGTTCGTCATCGGGCTGGCCTGGATCGTCGTCTTCTATGTGACGGACGGCTCGCTGCCCATCGACAAGCTCGACAACTGGAACATCGTGGTGGGCTTCGGCTTCATCGCCGCGGGATTCGGCGTCTCCACGCAGTGGAAGTAGTGGCTGCTTCGCGGTGAACACAGCTCTGCCCAGGGCTATCCGCTGAGTTATCCACAACGTTTTCCACAGTGGGGAAAAAGAACGACGATCTGTGGATAACCCATCCAGTGTTGACGCCGGTGTGACGGAACTACCGGTCACCCGAAAGCATGTTCGCCCCCTGTCCGACCTGCGGAAACACAGGTCAGCGACAGGGGGCACGCTTGTTCGCGCACACTATGCACAAGATTCGCCACCCGCTGTGGACAACTGCCCCGCTCAGGTGAGCTGGGCCGTCCTCACCAGCGTCAATACGACGACCAGGGCGAGGACCAGGGCGCAGGTGCCGTACTGGACCAGGGCCCGTCGCTCGCGCGGGGCGTGCACCATGGCGTAGCCGATGACCACGCCTCCGGCGAGGCCGCCGATGTGGGCCTGCCAGGAGATGTCGAAGGCCGGGTTGAAGGTGAAGATCAGGTTGATCACCAGGAGCGCGATGATCGGCCGCATGTCGTAGTTGAGCCGGCGCATCAGGACGGCGGTGGCGCCGAACAGGCCGAAGATGGCGCCGGAGGCGCCGAGCGTGGCCGTGGTCGGGGACTCCAGCAGATAGGCCAGGACGCTGCCGACGAGGCCGGACACCAGGTAGAGCGCGAGGTAGCGGGCACGGCCGAGGGCCGCCTCCAGTGGGCCGCCGAGCCACCACAGGCTCAGCATGTTGAAGGCGATGTGCCAGATCTCCTGGTGCGTGAACATCGAGGTGACCAGGCGGTACCACTGTCCGTCCGCGACGCCCTCGGTGGCGGTGAAGGGGGCCGGCGGCCAGGTGCCGATGAGGACCAGGTCGCCGAGCAGTGAGTTCGATGCCCGGACGGCGATGAACACGGCGAGGTTGATTCCGAGGAGGATCTTGGTGACCAGCCGGGGGTCGGCGGCGATCGTGCCGCCGGCGATCGTGCGGGGCATCGCGGCGTCGGGGCGGTGGCCGGTGCCGGAGCCGCCGCGGACGCAGTCGGGGCACTGGAAGCCGACGGAGGCGCTGACCATGCACTCGGGGCAGATCGGGCGTTCGCAGCGGGTGCAGCGGATGCCGGTTTCGCGGTCGGGGTGGCGGTAGCAGCCGGGCAGTCCCTCGGCTTGCTGGGGGCCCTGGTCCTCCGGGCCCTGTGGGCTGCCTGGCGCCTGGTCCATGGGGTCCCCTAAGTCGTCGTATGCAATGAAACCGCCCCGCCCATCCTTACGGACGAGCGGGGCGTTTGGTTCCCTGGTGGACCGGGCGCCGATGGGCCGGGGCGTTCGCCTCGGCCCTTGCGGGGCTCGGTGATCAGCCCTTGCGGGTCTCGACGACGACCGACTCGATGATGACGTCGTTGAGGGGGCGGGAGGTGCGCGGGTTGGTCTGCGTGCCCGCGATGGCGTCGACGACCTTCTGGCTGGCCGCGTCGGTGACCTCGCCGAAGATGGTGTGCTTGCGGTTCAGCCAGGTCGTGGTGCCGACGGTGACGAAGAACTGCGAGCCGTTGGTGCCCGGTCCGGCGTTGGCCATGGCCAGCAGGTAGGGCTTGTCGAAGGAGAGGTCCGGGTGGAACTCGTCCGCGAACTGGTAGCCAGGGCCGCCGGTGCCGTTGCCCAGCGGGTCGCCGCCCTGGATCATGAAGCCGCTGATGACCCGGTGGAAGACCGTGCCGTCGTAGAGCTTGGCCGTGGACTTCTCGCCGGTGGCGGGGTTGGTCCACTCGCGCTCGCCGGTGGCGAGCTCGACGAAGTTCTTGACCGTGATCGGCGCGTGGTTCGGGAGGAGCCGGACCTCGATGTCGCCGTGGTTGGTCCTCAGGGTGGCGTAGAGCTGCTCGGCCACGATCTGCCTTCCGTTGTCTTTCTGTAGCTTCCCCGATCCTCGCACGGTCGACGCGATCCATCCCCCGTCGTCCCACTCCGGGTGTCCGCCGCGGGATGTCGCCTGCAGAAAACCGGTCGAGTAGTTCCGGGCCGGGGGCGTTCGTCGGCGATCCGTGGCATTGTCGACGACAAGCTCCCGTTGCCCTGTATTCATCCGCTATTGCATGTGATCGGTTCTTCAGCAGCGCTTGATCGGAGATGGTCCGGAGTCAGCGTCCATGACCCGGATGCCCGCCCTCACATGCCCAGGTGCCCGTTGGCAGGCATGATCCGTAAAAGGGTGGAAAGTCGAATTACCGTACGCCACCGAGGAGGAGGATTCCCGTGACCCGCATCGACAGCGTGCGCGCCGCGACCGGTTCGGCGAAGGACAGCGTGCTGCACGCCGCGGAAGTGGTGGCGCCCTACGCCGACACGGCCAAGGACAGGGCCGCTCACTACACACACGAGGCACGCGTACGGCTCGCGCCGAAGGTGTCGCAGGCGGCCGAGCAGGCTCGCGTCCAGTACGACGCGCATCTCGCGCCGCGTCTGGAACAGGCTCTGACGCATGTGCCGCCGAAGGTCGACCAGGCCGCCCATGAGGCTGCCGTCCGCACCCGCAAGGCTGCCCGGCAGGCCGCCGACTATTCACGTCCGAGGATCGAGCAGGCCGTGGCCGCGGCCGGGCCCGTGAGGGACGAGGCCGCATCCCGTGGTGCGGCCGCGCTGCTCGCGCTGCGCGGTCAGGTCTCGGCCAAGCAGATCGAGAAGCTGGTCCGTAAGCACGAGCGTCGGGCGAGGGCCGGTCGTCTTGCCAAGGCACTGGTGATCGCGGGTGTCCTCGCGGGCGGTGCCTTCGCCGCCTGGAAGTGGTGGGACAAGCAGGCCAACCCCGACTGGCTGGTCGAGCCGCCCGCCGCGACGGAGGTCCCGGAGTCGAGTCGACTGACGTCGGTCGACGGCAGCGGCCAGTCCGTGCTCGACCCGGAGGTGCAGGCCAAGGAAGCCGAGGAAGAGGCCGCACACCGCGACGAACGGCACTGACGTCCGGCACTCCGAACATCGTTGTGGGGCAGGAGACTTGAGGGTCTCCTGCCCCACAACGATGTTTCACGTGGAACGGTGGATGCTTGCCCTCTGCACCCACGATGACGTTTGCAACGGTTCGGATGTGCAAGTTCCGTACAGACTGCGCTGACGGAGAGCATCGCCCTGGTTACCGGCGCACGCCGCCACCAGTCCCCACAAGGCCTCCACCAGCGGAATCATTGCCTCCGGAACTCAGCCGGCTACTCGCGCGACAGGCCTCCGACACCTTGCCGACTCTCGCGTTTGCGCAAATATCCGCAACGACTCAGACGCTGCCGAGTGACGCACGTCACCTCGCGGGCCCTTCTCCGTCCACACCCGCCGCAAGCGCGGATCCAGCGCGTGAAAAACCGGCACATGCAAGAACCGGCCAGCCGCCGTGAAGGGCGTCTGACCGGTCCGAGGTGTGGAGCCTAGGGGAGTCGAACCCCTGACATCTGCCATGCAAAGACAGCGCTCTACCAACTGAGCTAAGGCCCCGGAAGGGGAGCGTCCGACCGGAAGTGACTCATACCGGTGGGCGTCGCAGACCAGAGTACCGGGTCGCCCCCGGTATCTCGCAAAAAGATTGGGGGTCCCGATGAACGACCACTCTCCGTAAGATGCTCGGCGTGGTTCGCTACAGCGAACCGCGGTATTTGGGGAAGCGATGGGGAGACGCAATGGACGCCGCACAGCAGGAAGCGACCGCAAGAGCGCGGGAACTGCAGCGGAACTGGTACGGGGAGCCGCTGGGGGCGCTCTTCCGTAAGCTCATCGACGATCTTGGTCTCAACCAGGCTCGTCTCGCGGGGGTGCTGGGACTGTCCGCACCGATGCTGTCGCAGCTGATGAGCGGTCAGCGGGCGAAGATCGGCAATCCGGCCGTGGTCCAGCGAGTGCAGTTGCTGCAGGACCTGGCGAGGCAGGTCGCGGACGGCAGCGTCAGCGCGGCCGAGGCGACCGAGCGGATGGACGAGATCAAGAAGTCGCAAGGGGGCTCCGTGCTCAGCAACGCCACGACCACGACGAGCAGTTCGGGAGCGCCGACGGTCAAGCGGGTCGTCCGTGAGATCCAGTCGCTGCTGCGGTCGGTCGCGGCCGCGGGGGACATCATCGAAGCGGCGGACACTCTCGCCCCGACCCATCCGGAACTGGCAGAGTTCCTCCGGGTCTACGGCGCGGGCCGCACCTCCGACGCGGTCTCGCACTACCAGTCCCACCAGAGCTGACCCCGCGGCCCGGTCACTGAAGGGGGTTCGGCAGCCGGGCCGAGGGGGCGCGAGGGAGTCGCACCGCGCGGAGAGGGCACGGGGGTCGTCGCTCATCCGGGGAGGGACACGTGGGGGCGTGTCACTCACCGGCCGGGAGACGGGCCCTGTCACTCGCCGGAGGGCGGTGCGAGGGGTGTCACTCATCCTGGAGCGGTGCGGCGGGAGTCGTATCGCTCGTGGAGGGGGAGGCAAGGGGGGAGACCGCAGGGGGAGGAGCGACGCACTGCCATGGGTGAGGTCTTCGCCGGCCGGTACGAACTCGTCGATCCGATCGGGCGCGGAGGTGTCGGCGCCGTGTGGCGCGCCTGGGACCACCGCCGCCGTCGGTATGTCGCCGCCAAGGTGCTGCAGCAGAGCGACGCGCACTCACTGCTGCGCTTCGTCCGCGAACAGGCGCTGCGGATCGACCACCCCCATGTGCTCGCGCCCGCCAGCTGGGCCGCCGACGACGACAAGGTCCTGTTCACCATGGATCTGGTCGGCGGTGGTTCGCTGGCCCATCTGATCGGCGACTACGGTCCCCTGCCGCCGTCCTTGGTGTGCACGCTCCTCGACCAACTCCTGTCGGGGCTGGCCGCGGTGCATGCGGAGGATGTGGTGCACCGGGACATCAAGCCCGCCAACGTGCTCCTGGAGGCCACCGGTACCGGTCGGCCCCGGCTGCGGCTGTCCGACTTCGGCATCGCGATGCGGCTGGGCGAACCGCGGCTGACGGAGACCAACCTCGTGGTGGGGACGCCGGGTTACATCTCGCCCGAGCAGATGATGGGCTCGGAGCCGGACTTTCCCGCCGATCTGTTCGCCGTCGGCCTGGTCGCGCTGTATCTCCTGGAGGGCGCCAAGCCGGACGCCAAGGCTCTCGTCCAGTACTTCGCGGCGCATGGGACGCCGAGTGCGCCCAAGGGCATTTCCGAGCCGCTGTGGCAGGTCGTGGCGACGCTGGTGCAGCCGGATCCGCAGGCGCGGTTCCGCACCGCCACGGGGGCGCGCAAGGCGCTCGCCGCCGCCGCGGAGCTCCTGCCGGAGCCGGGCCCCGACGACGAGCTGATCGAGATCTTCGACCAACTGGGGCCACTGCCACCGGGGTTCGGGCCGACGGGTCCGCTCAAGCCCGCTCCAGGGGTGCGGACGGGGTTCTCGGACACGGGGCAGGGCTGGGACTCCTCGGGGTCGGGAACCGTCCCCCGGCCACTGTCCGGGCAGGCCGGCCCAGGACCGAGTGCCGGCTTCCCACCGTCCGGACAGGCAGCCCCGGGAGCGGACACCGGTGTCCGACGGTCCGCGCGGGACGACGACTCCGCCTCCGCATGGCCCGGCACCGACTCGGTGCCGACTGATCCGCGTCGGGGCCAGGCCCCCGGTGCCGTACCGCCCGATCCCCGTCAGAGCACCGGCCCGCGGCCGACGACGTCCCTGTCCGAGTCCTCCGGTGCCGCGCGGCCGCCCAGCATGTCGGACACCGGCAGCTTCCAGTTGCCACCCCCGCAGGCCACCGGCTCCTCCCCTCAGGTGCGCCCCCCGGACGCCCGGACACCGGCGCAGCAGGACGCGCAGCACCAGCCCTCCGGCGTCTCCCCCGATGACCCCACGCATGTGCTGCCCTCCCCCCGACCGCAGGCTCCGCCCTACCCGACGCGGCCCCTGGCGTCACCGCCGCTCCATCGCGCCGATGCCTCTACTGCTTCGTACACCGCTCAGGTCCCGCAGGTTCCACCTCCGGCCCAGGAAACTTCGCGGCACCGCGCAGGCAGAGGAGCGCGCAGGGCACGACGGCGTCCCGGCCCTCCGGCCAAGGTGGTCGTCCCGATGCTGCTTCTCGCGCTGGTCTGCTACGCCGTGGGCTTCTGGGCACTGACCCGGATCTGAGCAGGCACGGCACCAGAATCCCCGCTTTTACCCGACGGCCCCGGCCGCCCTCCGTCGAGCCAAGACCGTCCACGCCCCCAGTACCACCAGCACCAGGCTCCCGCCCCCGATCCCCGCCACGGCGACCACCTTCATCACCGCGTCGCCTCCCGCGCCCCCGCCCTCGGCCGCCGCCTCCCGGTCCTGTGCCGACACCTCGAAGAGGCCCCGCGGATCGGACGGTGCCGCGTAGGCGGGTGCCGTCTCGGTCGTGCCGTCGATCCGCACCCGCAGTGTCACGCCGAACGGCTTGTCGCCGTACTTCTCGGCCATGGCCGACGAGAGATGGAGGGCGAGGTAGTACGAGCCGGCGAACCGCATCGCTCTGACCTGTCGGGAGGAGTCGTAGCGGTTGGTGTAGTCGACCGGGGGCAAGGGGTCGAGGGAGTCCGTCTTCTGGGTGCCGTTGTAGCCGATGCCCACGTCGTCGACGGGCATGCGTGCGGGGTTGTACAGCGACGTGATGAGCGCACTGCCCACATAACTGCCGCGGGTCGTGCTGCCCAGTTCGGCGGTGACGTGGAGTTGCTGCCCCCAGTCGACCGGCACTTCGTAGAAGAGTGTCTGCCCGGGCGCGACGTCGGCGCTCCAGACCCCCTGCTTCACCGGCACGGCCTCGTCGAAGCCCGCGCCGCCCGGACGTCGTACGGCCTGGTCCGTCGGAGGCTGTGGGGGCGTGGAGTTCCAGCTCTGCGGCGCGCTCGTCCCCTCGGCCTGGTCCAGGCCCGGCTCCGACACCGGAGCGAGCTCCAGCTCCCAGTCGTCCGGCGACGTGTCCGTGCCGTCGATGCGCTCGACGCGCACGTAGTACAGACCGCCGCCCTTGCACTGGGCGCGCTCGGAGGAGGCCTCCCTCGCCCCCCAGGCGACGATCGGCCGAGGACTGCGGCTCGCTCCGAAGTAGGCGCTCTCGAAGGAGCAGGAGCGGCTGTCGGCGTCCTGCAGGTACACCCTGATGCCGCTGCCGGCGGAGACCGTCGTGCCCGCGCGCGGGACGGCGGTGACGGAGACGTACGTGTCCGACGTCTCGTCGAGTACGAGGCGGTAGTGGAGCTTGCCGCTCGCGGGGAGGGTGCTCCTGTACGTCTCGCCGATGTCGAGGGACTCGGCGTCCGAGGTGGTCGCGGAGCCGGTGACCGACCGGACGTCGGGGGCGAACCCGTAAGAGGGGCTGGGTGTGCTCGCCGCGAGGGCCGTCTGTCCCGGCAGCAGGGCGGCCAGGGCCATTCCCACGACAGCCGCGCACACACCGCGCCACCGCACCGTACGCCGCCCCATCACGCGCCACCCCTCGCCGTCGCCTGATCGTGGCTCATCCTGCCCGGCTGCGTCTCACGCAACACAAAACCCCGACCGCGAGGCGGCCGGGGTCTGTTCAGAACCGAATATCGGTACTCACGAACCCGTGGGCACGGAGTCGGTCGCCTCCGTCCACAGATCCTGCTCGGCGCGATCCGCCTGGATCTGGCGGTACACGAGGAGCCCGCCGATGGCGGCCAGTGCGACCAGGAGAAGCTTCTTCACCGTGCGACCTCGTCTTTCCTTGACGTAGGGGACCTCTGGCGCCCGACTATACACACCGACCGATACCGATCGGTGACCTGCGTCAGCCCCTCAACTTCCGTCCTGCACACCGCAGTAGAAGCGGATGACGCCCGTCCGATCTGAGGGTGATCACATCTCCACGGACGGTCACTTTGGACCGCCTCCTCCACTCTCCTCCACTTTTCTGGCTCCTTGCACCCATCCGAGTGGTGTTCATCTGAACATCGACGCGCCACGGGCGTCGGTCCGTGATTTCGCAGCACCCATACACATCATGAGGAAAGTACGCAAATCGCCCAACCTGAAAGTGAGGGGCCATGGCCCAGAACAAGGTCATGAACCTGTGGACCGCCATCGTCACCGCCCTTCTGGCGCTGTGCACGACGCTCGGACTCATCACCACGACCGCCGCCGCGGCCGTACCGCAGACCGAGCCGACCCGCAACAGCAGCACCGAGGCCACGACACCGGCGTCATCCCTCTGGCCCTGGTCCTACACCAGGTCCCTGCCCCCCACGATGAAGCAGCGCATCCGAGCCGAGGCGCACGGCAAGACCCCCAGCTGCCGCAACCGCCCGCCCGCGGACACGGAGGACACCGACGGGGCCACGTCCCCCTGCGACGACTCGGCCGCCGAGCCGGCCACCCCCCTCCAGCGCTGACAAGCGCCGTCCCCACCACGATGTAACGGCGAACTTGCGTACACGCCCGCTACATAGACGTACAGACAAGCGACACCCCCCGGTCTCCATCGACCGGGGGGTCATCGTGCTTGGGTGACTGGGCTCATCACCCGGCCTTCGTACTGCTGCCAAAACAAAGAACGGGTGCCTCCCACTGGGAGACACCCGACTTCTCGATCTTTGTCTGTGGGGCTAACAGGATTTGAACCTGTGGCCTCATCCTTATCAGGTCGATCACGTCCGCTCGGGGTGCTGGACTTATCGCCGTCCTGACTGGACTGATGTTCCGCCGAAGTTCGGCGTCGGCCGCTGTTGTACGCCCCTGTTGGTGTCAGCCGGTGATGTCAGACATCAGCCACTCACTTGACAGGTCCGGCAGTCAGTGAGCTGCGGGCTACCGCCCGCTAGCAGCCACGTCAGCAGGGTGACTGCGTCGACGACCGCACTGATCACTCCTGGATCTGTTGCCGACAGCAGAATGATCACGATCACTACGCTGGTGGGCCAAGGCCGGAACGTGGGGGTTGACGGTACAAGACATGGAAGGTACAGATACATACGAAGGCCTTTCAGGCTTGATGCCCGTCCACGTCGCGACAGCTTCCCGGCAGAGCGACATGGACGGGTTTTTCTCTTGTGCCGCCCATCATGAGGTGCTAGGACGGCATCCTGCAAGGGTCGACGCCGGAAATTTTCCGGCTACCCTCTCGTTTGAACGATGTTTTTCCTGCCGCACCCCCGCCTGACCCACGCTCACGCGAAAGTTTGCGCAGGTCGAGGGGGTGAGCAACCATCCGCACCGGAGGGCACGCAGGCGCACCCCCGGCCACCGCTGCGGGCGGCTCCATCATCCAAGGACCCTAGCCTTCGGATCAAAGGTTTGGCAACTCACAGGGGCCACTTCACCTTTGATGTTTCACGTGAAACGAGCAGATACCTTCGATTCGTGTTTCACGTGAAACCGACCACAGCAGGCTGGCCCACGTGATCGATGGAGTCTCAATGGGTGAGTCAAACCCATGGTCGATCTTGAAAACCGTCGTGGCAGCGATGTCACCGTGGGTTCAAATCCCGGCCCCTGACCAGGTAGATCGGTCGGGGGCCGCTCTCACCTGCGCTGTCCGTCAATCACCGTGGTTCCCTGTCAGTTACTGGTCGAACGGGCACGGCAGGGGCACGGGCACCTTCCGATCCCTAGCTCTCGTCGCCTGGTCCTTCGTCTCCGCCTCGGTCCCCGTGGTAGCTGTAGCCAGGAGGTGGAAGTGTGAGGTCAGCTTCGGGAATCGACAGGCTCTCTCGCATCAGGAGGAGCATCTCAAGTTCAGCCTCGTCGAACTTCTCCTGCCGTTCGTAGAAGCTCGGGTCGTCGGGAGCATCGTGTACACCGAACTGACCCCACGACCAGGCGGCGCCGTAGGCAGCGGAAGCAGCAGCGGCCACGGCCCGATCGGCGTAGAACTGCAACTGCGCGAGCTTGGCGAAAGCATCGGACTGCCAGCCCTCTTCGAGCTCAGGCTCTTCTGTGAAGCCGTAGCAATGGTTGTAAGCGGTCCTGGCCAGGGCTTTTACCGCTTCGTAGAACTCCACGTACGCCTGTCTGCGGTGCTCGAACGTACGGGCCTCGTCCTCACGAGCCCAGTTTTCGCGCTCGCGCTGTCGCTCACGCTCCCAGGCGACTGTTTCGCGACGGTCTGACCAGCGCTGCGTGATCAAAGCGCCAACGGTCCCTGCGACCAGCGTCGCTACGACGCCGACACCAGCGACTACTAGCGGTACCCATAGGGGAGTTGAAGTCACTCCTCAATGGTCGCAGTCGTGACCTGGCCAAGTGCAACATTCCTCGACGGTGACAGATCCTCCATGCCTCAACCCACAACTCACCCCAGCTCCCATCCCGTCCGCCGTCGACCCACACACCGTGGAGCGGGCGTGGTTCATGGCGTCCAGGTGGAGCGCGCCACTGTACGAACGACCTGGACGCCATGGGCCGCGTCTGCTCGGCTCTGCCTGGGTCGATGGTGGTCGGGATGGGAGCTCCCCGCGCACGCCACTACGGACCCGCAGTCGGGAACGGCGCCCCCTCCATCCCGGTGCCGGCCGATCCCCCGCCGGAGGCATCGTCTTGACCGTGGGCCGCTCTATACGGTGATCGACTCATGGCCACCGGCCCTATCCACATGTGGGCGCGCGTCGGCGGCGGCAGCGCCGAGCGGGCCGAAGGCAGGAGCGCGGGCGCAGCCAGAGCCGGGAAGCGCGCCCGGCGGAGCGAAGCGCAGCCGGGGCTTGATGAGGTAGAGAAACCTGTAACAACTGCGTGGCCGGTACGGATCTGGTGTCGGTCGTGTCTCCGTGGTGATCTGAGTGAGTCGGCTCATCCGGGAGGGGCATGGTGCAGCCTGGGATCGGAGACTTAGCGGCCAATAGACCGGGTGACGCGGTGAGACGCAAGATCATCGAGCTGGAACCGAACCCATTGCGCCGCATGCTGGGCCGTTGGTCACGCAGCTCTGAGATCCACAGTTGGGCGAACGGGCTCGTCGGCGAACAAGTGACGGGGCGTCGACTCCGCAGACTCCGTCATCACGGCTGGTTCACCCTTCATGCGGTGCAGTGGGCGAGCGGCGCAGACATTGACCACCTTGCCATCGGCCCCGCGGGCGTCTTCACCATCAACTCGAAGCGACACAGGGGCAAGGCCGTTTGGTACGGAGACTCCGCGATCACGGTGAACCGGACACCGACGCGTCACATACCGATCAGCCAGCACGAGGCCCGGCGTACCTCTGCCGTCCTGTCCCGCAAGTGCGGCATGACCGTCGCCGTTCGTCCCGTCATCTCGGTGGTGCATGCCGCGTCGCTGAAGGTGAAGGGCGCTGCGCCACCCGTGCTCGTACTCGCGGTCAACGAGTTGGACCGAGTGCTTTCCGGCCTGACTCCCCTGCTCTCGTCCGACCAGGTTGCCCGCATCTACGAAGTGGCCCGGGATCCCGCCACGTGGGCGTAGTCGCCTACGCGTCGAAGTCGTACTCCAGGATGTAGGAGGCGGCATCGAGCGTCATTTCGTTGATCTCGACGGGGCGCCCCTCGTCGGCGAAAGCCGTTCGGCAGACCAGGATGACCGGGGTGCCGGCTGAGATGCTCAACTGTGCCGCCTCGTGCTTCGTGGGCATGCGGGAGCGGATCTCTTCGCGGAAGTGCACTGGCTTGTAGCCGAGTTCGGCCAGACGCGCGTACGTTCCGCCGGGGCCCGTGTCCTCTTGGGTGATCGCTGAACCGGCGACCACCGAGGTGGGGAGATAGCTCGTCGCGAGAAGAACGGGCTTCCCGTCCAGGACGAACCGCCGGCGTCGTACGCAAACGGTCTCCTCGTCCGCCAAGCCCAACACCTGCCTGATCTGGTCAGGCGCGGCCTCTTCCGACACCGTCACCTGGTCCACCACGAGCGTGCGGTCCTCGATGTCGGCAGACCAGATGGACCGACCGCTGCCCCACTGCTCTTGCGAAAGTCGCTGGATGCCTCGGCGCCTCAAGGGGCGGAAAGACCGGACGAACACGCCGGCGCCCTTGCGGGACTCGGCAACGCCCTCGTCCTTGAGCACGCTCAGGGCTTGACGGGCCGTCATCCGGGCCACGCCATGCGCGGCCATCAGGTCGTTCTCTCCCGGAAGCCGATCACCGGGACCGTACTCGCCCGACTGGATCGCCTCGCGTAGAGAGTCCGCGATCCGCTGGTACTTCGGCCGACGGTCGTCGTCGGTGGTGGTCATTCGGGAGCCCTCCTCTCTTCTCTAGACAGCCTAGGCCATGGGTGCAGGGCCCGCCCTGTCGTGTAGCCGCATTCCCGCTCCCTCAACATCTCTATACAGATTTCCTTGACGTCTCTAGAGACGTGCGCTCTACTTGAAGATGTCTAGAGAGGTCGCCAACGGGCGGCTTCCAAGAGCTGAGGGATGCACTCATGCGCTTCAAGATCGATCTGTCGACCGCCGTGGTGTTCGTGGCGACGGCACCGGAGCCGAAGCTCATCAGCAAGAAGACGGGGGAGCGGGCCATGGACTCGCAGACCGGCGCGGCCCTGTCTTCGATGGGCCTGCTGGTCTCGGACGAGGGGGAGGGCAACCTCTACCAGGTCACCGTGCCCGAGACGGGTATCCCCGAGGGCCTGGTGCCGGGTACGCCGGTGCGGGTGATCGGGCTGGTGGCCCGTGACTGGGAGAACGAGTTCAACGGCCAGAAGCGGCACGGGATCTCGTTCCGCGCGGTCGCGGTCACGGCGGGTGCCTGACCATGACCGACATCGGGAGTTGGCTGGAGATCGGCGGCCTAGCGGCCGGCGCGGGCGGGCTCGGCTACGCCAAGTCCCGTGCTCCGCGCCTGTACTGGTCGCTGGTGGGTCTGCCGGTCACCTGGGGGCGGTTCACCTGGTCCTACCGGGACACGATGGAGGTGTGCGGGCTGACGGTGCAGCCGTCCGGCTTCCGCGCCTTCGTCAAGCGCAACATCGCCCGCAGCGAGGTCCGTCCGGTGCCGCCGAAGGTCCGCCGGGTTCGCCCGACCTCGACCGGCCTGCGGATCACCCTGCGGCTCCCCGCCGGCCTCGAACCGGCCGACATCGCCGCGTCGACCGAGCGTCTCCGGCATGCCTTCGGGGTGCACTCGGTGATGGTGGCGGAGACCAAGCCCGGGTACGTCGAGATGCGGATGACCGGCTATGACGTGCTCAACCGGGTGCAGATGCCGCGCAAGGCCATATCCCACGACCTGATCGTGCCGGTGGCGCTGCGGGAGGACGGCACGGTCTTCGAGCGGGACTACCGCAAGATCCCGCACGCCCTCACGCTGGGCGCCAACCAGTCCGGCAAGTCGATGTATCAGCGCAACCTGATCAAGGGACTGGCGAAGCTGCCGGTGGGCTTGGTCGGCATCGACTGCAAGCGCGGTGTCGAGCAGTCCCGCTACGCGCCGCGCCTGTCGGCCCTGGCGACCGACCGCGAGTCCGCCGGCCGCCTGGTCGACGCGCTGGTGACGGAGATGGAAGAGCGCTTCGACCTGCTCGCCCTGTACGGGGTGTCCGATCTGTGGGAGCTGCCGGAAGAACTGCGCCCGGTGCCGCTGGTCGTGCTGATCGACGAGGTGGCGGAACTGTTCCTGGTGATGTCCAGGAAGGACGAACCGGACCGCGATCACATGGTCATGCAACTGGTCCGGCTCGGGCAGATGGCCCGCGCGGTCGGCATCTACCTGGAGGTCTGCGGGCAGCGCTTCGGCTCCGACCTGGGCAAGGGCGCAACCGCCCTGCGCGCTCAGCTCACCGGCCGGGTGGTGCACCGCGTCAACGACAAGCAGACCGCCGAAATGGGCCTCGGCGACATCGCCCCGGACGCGGTGGTCTCCGTGACCGGCATCCGCGCGGATCGGCCCGGTGTCGCGGTGGCCGGTGACGCCTCCGGCTACTGGTCCCGCATCCGCACCCCCGAGGTCACGCCCGATCAGGCGGCTGCCGTGTGCCGCCAATTCGCCGACCTCACCCCGGAGTTGCCGTTCCTGGCACCGTTCCGTCCGGTCGGCCGGATCGCCCTGCCGCCGATGCCCGCCAAGCCGCCGCTCGTGCGGCCGTAGCCCCGGCGCGAATCCCCTGTTCCACGGTCGGCGCGGCCGCCTCGCGCCAAGTCCCTACCCGAGCCATGCCGAAAACCGGAAGGACATCGCCCATGGCCCGCAAGACCACCAAGCCCCGGACCAAGCCCTGCCCGACCTGCCACGGCACCGGTGAGGTATCCCGCACCGTCCTCGTCGGACGCAAGCGCCGGGCGGTCGGCAAGCAGACCGGTATCTGCCTCGCCTGCCTCGGCGCCTGCGAGATCCCCACCGACGACTGATCTCCGAAGGGAGGTGAAGAGCTGTGTCCCGCATGGTCCGAGCCGCCGTTCTCGTCCTGGCCCTGATCGCCGGTGCCCTGTCCTTCGCCCACCTGCAAGACCTGGCCCACGCCGCCGGACAGACCGGTTGGAAGGCCTGGGCCTACCCCGTCTCTGTCGATCTGCTTCTGGTCTGCGTGCTCCATCGGCTGCGGGCCGACCAGTCCGCAGCGGCCTGGTTCTGGTTCGTGATCGCCTTGGTGGCCTCGCTCGGCGCCAACATCGCCACGGCAGGAATCTTCGACCTCGACGACGTCCCGGCCTGGCTGCGCATCGTCGTCGCCGGCTGGCCCGCCCTGGCCTTCCTCGGCGGAACTCTCCTCGCCCACCAACCCAACATCCCGGTACCCGCACCGGTCGTCGAGTCGACCAAAACTCCCGACCCGGCACCGGAGATCACCGCGCCGGAACCGGCTCCGGCACTGCCCGAAGCGCCTACCCCGGTTGTACCGCCGGCCCTGGTCGACCATGCGCGCAAGGTCGCCACCGAACACCGCACGCGGACCGGAAGCGACATCGACACCGCCACCCTGCGCGTCCGCCTCGGCGTCCCGGAAGACCTCGCCGGCGCGATCGTCGCCCAACTCGCCTAACCGACAAGGAGGTTCACCATGCGCCCGAACCGCTTCTACGACGTGATCCGCCTCGGCCCCGTCCAGGTCGGCACGTTCAACAACGGCCGGGGCCAGACCAAGCACACGGCCGCATGCACGGCCCCCAAGTGCGGGTTCTCCACCGAACACAAGGACCGTTCGGCCGCCGAACTCGCCGCCCGTACCCACCGCTGCTCCGCCTGACCGGTCAAAGGAGAGATCCCATGCGACTGCCCGACGAACAGTTCCGCGCCGGGCACATCCCTGCCGACCTCTACCGGCAGATCCCCAACGGCACCGACATACGCAAGGTCGTGATCGTCCAGGAAGCCCCGCGCAACTACACGGGTCCGATCGTCCTCACCCTGGTCGCCACCGCCGGAACCGTCGCCGTGCTGCTGGTGATCGCGTTCGTCGCTCACATCGTCGCCGGTGCGGCCGTCGCGGTCCTCTCCGCCACGGGCGGCATCAGCTACACGATCAACCGCCGCAGCAAGCACAAATAGCGCCCTCCGGGGCGGCCTCTACCGCCAAGTATCCGCCGCCCCGGACGGCTCCACCTCTTCCCGATCTTCCGATCCGAAAGGGCTTCACTCATCATGCCTGTCCGTCTGCTGAACCGTCCGGTCTGCCATAACTGCGACGGCTTCCCCGTCGTCTCGATCGCCATCAGCGACCGCCACAACGACGGCTCCCGCACCCTGCTCCGCGTCGTCTGCCACGTCTGCCAGGGCACCGGCCACACCCCCCGTGCCGCCCTCGTGCGGGCCGGGAGGTGACCGGCGTGCTCGATACCCGCCCTCGGGTCCTCGACCTGTTCTCCTGCGCTGGCGGTGCCAGTTGGGGCTACCACCTTGCCGGGTACGCGGTCGACGGCTGCGACATCGCCGACCGCCCCAACTACCCCTTCGCCTACTACCGGGGTGATGCCCTCGACTACCTGGCCCGCCTGATCACCACCGGCGACATCGAGCGGTACGCCCTCGTGCACGCCTCCCCGCCCTGCCAGGACAAGTGCGCGCTGACCGTGGGCACCAACTCCTCTCAGGGCTGGGGCGGCGAGCACGAAGACCTCGTGGCGCCCACCCGTGTGCTGCTCGACGCTTCCGGGCTGCCGTACGTGATGGAACAGCCCAACGGCCAGGCGGAGATCCGCAAAGACCTGTCGCTGTGCGGGGAGATGTTCGGCCTCGGGGTGCTGCGTCACCGCAACTTCGAGTTAGGCCGCTGGGCCACCGCTCGGCCGGCCCACCCTCGGCATCGGGGCTACGTGCGCGGTCACCGCCACGGCGTCTACCGCGAGGGTCCCTACGTGGCCGCGTACGGGGATGGCGGCGGCAAGGCCACCGTGCCCGAGATGCAAGCCGCGATGGGCATCACGTGGACCGACGTCCGCGAGGAACTGACCGAGGCGATCCCGCCTGCCTTCACGACGTGGATCGGTACCGCCTTCCTGACCGCCCGGCAGGAGGTGTTCGCGTGACGGACACCGCCATGGCGGCGGGGCTAGACCCGGCCACCCTCACCGACGTGCTGAGGGTGGCCGGCAAGCCTGACTTCGACCGCTGGCAAGACCAGATCAAGCGCACCGGCGGATGCTCCGACCCGATCCGCCTCATGGGCGCCACGAAGACGATCGACCCTGCGACCCGAACCGTGCTGCACACCTACACGACCGAGCACGAGCCGGGCGGCATCCTCCGCATCGCCTGTGGCAACCGCCGTGCCTCGCGCTGCCCGGCCTGCGCCTGGACCTACGCCGGCGACACCTACCACCTCATCCGCGCCGGCCTCGTCGGCGACCCGGACAAGGGCACCCCGCCCACGATCCGGGACCACCCGCGGGTCTTCGCCACCCTCACCGCGCCCTCCTTCGGCCCGGTCCACAACCGACCCGGGAACCGGCCCTGCCGCTGCGGGGTCCGCCACAGCGAGGACGCACCCGAACTCGGCACCCCGCTCGATCCCGCCTCGTACGACTACGCGGGCGCGGTGCTGTGGAACAACCACGCCTCCGAACTGTGGCGCTACTTCACGATCTACCTCCGCCGCGAGATTGCCCGACGTGCCGGACTCACGCAGAAGGACGCTCGGGAACAGTCGAAGGTCGCCTTCGGGAAAGTCGCTGAGTACCAGAAGCGCGGAGCTGTGCACTTCCATGCGGTGATCCGCTTCGACGGACCCCACGGGCCCGACGATCCGCCCCCGGCATGGGCCACCCTCGACCTGCTCACCGACGCGGTCCATGCCGCCGCCGCTCGCGTCGCAGTCGCCGTGCCGCCAGCCGGGGATGAGCCGGCCCGCACGCTGCGCTGGGGCACTCAGCTCGACGTGCAGCCGATCGGCGCCTTCGGCCACGGCGAAGAGATCACTGAAGCTGCCGTTGCCTCCTACGTCGCCAAGTACGCCACCAAAGCCGCCGAGACCACCGGCACCGTCGACCGCCGCATAGGCAACAAGGAAGCCCTGGTCCTGCTCGGCGTCCCGGACCATCCCCGCCGGCTGATCGAAGCGTGCCTCGACCTGCACGCGCTCTACCCGGACCGCAAGCTGCGCGACTGGGCCCACATGCTCGGCTTCCGCGGCCACTTCTCCACCAAGTCCCGCCGCTACTCCACCACCCTCGGCGCCCTCCGCCAGGTCCGCGCCGACTACCGCGCACAGCAGCAACGCCAAGCCCTCGGCCTGCCCGACCCCGACGACGACGCGGAGGCAACCACGCTCACCCTCGCCCACTGGACCTACGCCGGCCACGGCTACACCCCCGGCGAATCCTGGCTCGCCGCCAACATCCACCGCGACATCCAACGCAACCGCGAAACCGCCCGCGAAGAACTACCCACCGTGCTCGATCAGGAAGGAGCCGCCGCATGACCACCGTCACCGCTCCCCCCGAGTTGCTGAAGGTCCCGGAGGTCATGGCACGGCTCAAGGTCGGCCGGACCAAGGTCTACGACCTGATCCGCACACACCGCCTGGTCTCGATCAAGGTCGACGGCTGCCGCCGCATACCGGCCGATGCGGTCGCGGACTTCATACGAGGACAGATCGAGAGGGCTGCCTGATGGCTAAGAGGCGCCCCAACGGCGGCGGAACGATCACCAAGCGGGCTGACGGCCGCTACCAGGGAGCCGCGTACGTCACCGACACGGACGGCAATCGCGTCCGGAAGTACGTCTACGGGGCGACCTGGGACGAAGCCGCTGAGAAGCTGGGCAAGCTTCAAGACCAGGAGCGCAACGGCATCCCGGTGCCGTCCCGGTCCTGGAGCCTCGGGGAGTGGCTGGCTTACTGGCTTGAGCACATCGTGAAGCCGGATCGCGAGCACAACACGTACGTCAAGTACGAGTCGAAGGTACGGCTCTACCTCGTGCCTCACCTCGGCAAGAAGCCCATGGTGAAGCTCTCGCCGGCGCAGATCCGTACGTGCATGGCCGCGTTGACTCGCGAGAAGGTTCCCGCGGCTACCCGCTTCGAGGTGCTGCGGACCCTCCGGAACGCCCTGAACCGCGCCATCCGCGAGGAACTGCTGACGCGCAACGTCGCGCTGCTGGTCGACATGCCCAAGGTCAGCAAGGACAAGGGACGGGCCTGGAGTGCCCGCGAGGCGATCAGCTTCCTGCGGACCGCCCGCGCTCACCGCTTCTACGCGGCCTGCGTCCTGATCCTCGTCCTCGGTCTCCGCCGGAGTGAGGTGCTGGGCCTGCGCTGGCAAGACATCGACTTCGAGAACCGACAGTTCACCCCGACCAAGCAGGTGCAGCGGGAGAAGGGCGTGGGGCTGATCCTTAAGGACCTCAAGACCGATTCTTCGACGGCCGTGCTGCCGCTTCCGGAGTTCTGCGCCCGCGCCCTGGAAGAGCGCCGGGAACTGCAAGATCTAGAGCGGCAGATCGTCAGGGACTCCTGGGAGCAGGCGCCGGATCATGACGTGATCTTCTCGTCGGAGCGCGGCGGGCTGACCGACCCGGTGGGCTTCTCCCGAGCCTTCAACGCTCTCGTGAAGCGGGCCGGTGTGCGTCGGATCACGGTCCGGCTCGCACGGCACACCTGCGGGACCCTGCTCGCCTTCCTGAAGGTGCATCCCAAGGTCGCTCAGACGATCCTCCGGCATAGCCAGATCAGCATGACCATGGACGTCTATACGCACGTGGTCGGCTCCGACCAGCGCGAGGCAACCGCGATGCTCGCCGAGCTGCTGGAAGATCCACTCATTGGTTGATGTCAGCCGTGGATGTCAAAGACCCCCAAGCGTGATCGCCTGGGGGTCTTTGTGCTGGTGGGGCTAACAGGATTTGAACCTGTGGCCTCATCCTTATCAGGGATGCGCTCTAACCAACTGAGCTATAGCCCCGCCGCGCTCTGCGGTGTGTGTCCCGCGCGCTGACTCCTGAAGATTAGCGCACGACATGGGCAGTCCCAAAATCGGTTGTCCGCGGTCCCTCAGGAGGGGTTTGAAACGGCGATCGGAGTTAATGTCACTCGTCCTCGGCGAGCGTCAGCTCGACACCGCCGACGAAGCCCGCGGACAGGTTGTAGATGAACGCGCCGAGGGTCGCGAGAGCCGTCGCGAGGACGACGTCGATGACCGCGATGATCGTCGTGAACATCAGGACGTTCGGCAGCGACAGGAAGGACTGCAGGTCGAAGCCGTTCGACTCGTTGGAGCCGGTCGCCTCGGAGATCGTGCCGCCGACGGTCGAGAAGACGCCCATCGCGTCCATGACCATCCACAGCACCGCGGCCGCCACGATCGTGCAGATGCCGAGCGCGATGGAGAGCAGGAAGCTGACCTTCATCACCGACCACGGGTCGGCCTTGGCCACCCGCAGCCGCGCCTTTCGGGTGCGCGGCGTGGTGCGCGCGCCGGTGCGCGGGCGGCGTACGGCGCCCGCGGAGACGGCGGCCTGCGCCGGGTAGGCCTGCGGCGGGTGGTACGGCCCGGCGGCCTGCTGGGGCCCGCGCTCTCCCGGCAGCGGGGACGGAGCCGGCTGCTCGGCCGAAGGCTGCTGCTGCGGCTGTGCGCCCGGAGCAGCCGAGCCCGCGCCGGCCGCGTACTGCTGGGTCTGCGGGCCTCGGGTGTCCGTCACAGTTCCCCCCTGGGATCCATGCGAGTCGGGCGAGGGTGAGTCCTTCGCGGGCGACTTGATCGCTTTGAGCTGGGTCGTGTGCGAATCTGTCGCCTGCGCGGCGGAGCCACGGCCGCCGCCGTCCGTGTCCGTACCGGCCTGAGAACCGGTAGAGGTACCGGACGATCCGGCGCCCGTGGCTCCGCTCACGCTGACTCACTCCTCGTGCTACTCGGCCGAGGGCGCCTCACCCTCGTCCGTGCCGGTGGTCGCGGCACCCTCGGCGGTCTCGTCGACGGCGTCAATGCCCTCGACCTCCTCCGCCTCGCGTCCCGCCTCGGCGTTACGTGCGATACCGACGACGGCATCGCGCTTGCCCAGGTTGATCAGTTGGACGCCCATGGTGTCACGGCCCGTCTCCCTGACCTCGTTGACTCGCGTACGAATCACACCGCCGCCCAGCGTGATGGCGAGGATCTCGTCGGTCTCCTCGACCACCAGCGCGCCGACGAGAGAACCACGGTCCTCCACGATCTTGGCGGCCTTGATGCCGAGGCCGCCGCGACCCTGGACGCGGTATTCGTCGACGGCGGTCCGCTTCGCGTACCCGCCGTCTGTGGCAGTGAACACGAACGTACCGGGTCGAACAACATTCATCGAGAGCAGCTCGTCTCCCCCGCGGAAACTCATGCCCTTGACACCCGAGGTCGCACGGCCCATAGGTCGCAAGGCGTCATCAGTGGCAGTGAACCTGATCGATTGGGCCTTCTTGCTGATCAGAAGCAGATCGTCCTCGGCCGAAACAAGCTCGGCTCCGATCAGTTCGTCGTCCGAACCGTCGTCCGTCTCCCGCAGGTTGATCGCGATGACACCACCGGAACGCGGCGAATCGTAATCCTTCAGAGCCGTCTTCTTGACCAAGCCGCCCTTCGTGGCCAGCACCAGGTACGGCGCCACCTCGTAGGTGCGGATCGCGAGGATCTCGGCGATCGCCTCGTCCGGCTGGAAGGCCAGCAGGTTCGCGACGTGCTGTCCACGCGCGTCACGTCCGGCGTCGGGAAGCTCGTACGCCTTCGCTCGGTAGACCCGGCCCTTGTTCGTGAAGAACAGCAGCCAGTGGTGGGTCGTGGAGACGAAGAAGTGGTCGACGATGTCGTCTTCCTTGAGCTTCGTGCCGCGCACGCCCTTGCCGCCGCGCTTCTGGGCGCGGTAGTCGTCGGTCTTGGTGCGCTTGACGTAGCCGCCGCGCGTGACCGTGACGACGATGTCCTCCTCGGCGATCAGGTCCTCGATGGACATGTCACCGTCGTAGGGGACCAGCATCGTCTTGCGGTCGTCGCCGAACTTCTCGACGATGACCGCGAGTTCCTCGCTGACGATGCCGCGCTGGCGAACCGGCGAGGCCAGGATCGCGTTGTACTCCGTGATCTTCGCCTGGAGTTCGTCGTGCTCCTGAATGATCTTCTGGCGTTCCAGGGCGGCCAGTCGGCGCAGCTGCATCTCGAGAATGGCGTTGGCCTGGATCTCGTCGATCTCCAGGAGGTCCATCAGGCCCGTGCGCGCGATGTCGACGGTGTCGCTGCGCCGGATCAGCGCGATGACCTCGTCGATGGCGTCCAGGGCCTTCAGCAGACCACGCAGGATGTGCGCCCGCTCCTCGGCCTTGCGCAGCCGGAACTTCGTCCGGCGGACGATGACCTCGATCTGGTGCGTCACCCAGTGGCGGATGAACGCGTCCAGCGACAGCGTGCGCGGAACGCCGTCGACCAGCGCCAGCATGTTGGCGCTGAAGTTCGACTGCAGGTCCGTGTGCTTGTAGAGGTTGTTGAGTACGACCTTGGCGACCGCGTCCCTCTTGAGCACGATGACCAGACGCTGACCGGTACGGGAGCTGGTCTCGTCCCGGACGTCCGCGATACCGCCGACCTTGCCGTCCTTCACCAGGTCGGCGATCTTCTGCGCGAGGTTGTCGGGGTTGGTCTGGTACGGCAGCTCCGTGACCACCAGGCACTGGCGGTTCTGGATCTCCTCGACCTCGACGACCGCGCGCATGGTGATCGAGCCACGGCCCGTGCGGTACGCCTCCTCGATGCCCTTGCGGCCCACGACGAGCGCGCCGGTCGGGAAGTCGGGGCCCTTGATGCGCTCCATCAGCGCGTCCAGGAGCTCCTCGTGCGAGGCCTCCGGGTTCTCCAGGTACCACTGGGCGCCGGAAGCCACCTCACGCAGGTTGTGCGGCGGGATGTTGGTCGCCATACCGACCGCGATGCCTGCCGAGCCGTTGATCAGCAGGTTCGGGAAGCGGGCGGGCAGGACGGTCGGCTCCTGGGAGCGGCCGTCGTAGTTGTCCGTGAAGTCGACGGTCTCCTCGTCGATGTCGCGGACCATCTCCATGGACAGCGGCATCATCTTGCACTCGGTGTACCGCATGGCGGCGGCCGGGTCATTACCGGGAGAGCCGAAGTTGCCGTTGGAGTCCACCAGCGGCATCCGCATCGACCACGGCTGCGCGAGGCGGACCAGCGCGTCGTAGATCGAGGAGTCGCCGTGCGGGTGGTAGTTGCCCATGACGTCGCCGACGACACGGGCGCACTTGTAGAAGCCGCGCTCGGGTCGGTAGCCGCCGTCGTACATGGCGTACAGGACGCGGCGGTGGACGGGCTTGAGGCCGTCCCGGACGTCCGGGAGCGCGCGGGAGACGATGACGGACATCGCGTAGTCGAGATACGAGCGCTGCATCTCCGTCTCGAGCCCGACGGGCTCGACACGCTGGGCGATGATGCCGCCCTCTTCAGGGGTGACAGGAGTGTTCTCGTCGGCCATTGCTGGTGAAGATCCTTCCTGGTGCGGTCAGCTGAGACCGACTCAGATGTCGAGGAAGCGGACGTCCTTGGCGTTGCGCTGGATGAACGCGCGGCGGGCCTCGACGTCCTCGCCCATCAGGACCGAGAACAGGTCGTCGGCCTGGGCGGCGTCGTCGAGGGTGACCTGGCCGAGGACGCGGTGCTCCTGGTCCATGGTCGTCACGCGCAGTTCCTCGGCGTTCATCTCGCCGAGACCCTTGAAGCGCTGGATCGAGTCCTCGCGCACGCGCTTGCCGCGCTGGCGCCCCATCTCGATCAGCGCGTCGCGCTCGCGGTCCGAGTACGCGTACTCGATGTCGTCCCGGCCCCACTTGATCTTGTACAGCGGGGGACGGGAGAGGTACACGTGGCCGGCCTCGACCAGCGGCCTCATGAAGCGGAACAGGAAGGTCAGCAGCAGGGTGCTGATGTGCTGTCCGTCGACGTCGGCGTCCGCCATCAGGATGATCTTGTGATAGCGGAGCTTCTCGATGTCGAAGTCCTCGTGCACACCCGTGCCGAAGGCCGAGATCAGCGCCTGGATCTCCTGGTTCTGCAGGATCTTGTCGATCCGCGCCTTCTCGACGTTGAGGATCTTGCCTCGGATCGGGAGGATCGCCTGGTACTGCGGGTTCCGGCCGGACTTGGCCGAGCCGCCGGCGGAGTCACCCTCGACGATGAAGATCTCGCACTTGGTCGGGTCGTTCGACTGGCAGTCCGAGAGCTTGCCCGGCAGCGACGCCGACTCCAGCAGGCCCTTGCGACGCGTCAGGTCACGGGCCTTGCGGGCCGCCACGCGCGCGGTGGCCGCCTGGATGCCCTTGCGGATGATGTCCGCGGCCTCGACCGGGTTGCGGTCCAGCCAGTCGTTGAGGTGCTCGTAGACGGCCTTCTGCACGAAGGTCTTCGCCTCCGTGTTGCCCAGCTTGGTCTTCGTCTGGCCCTCGAACTGCGGCTCGCTCAGCTTGATCGAGATGATCGCGGTCAGACCCTCGCGGATGTCGTCACCCGTGAGGTTGTCGTCCTTCTCCCGAAGGAACTTCTTGTCGCGCGCGTACTTGTTGATCAGGTTCGTGAGCGCCGCGCGGAAGCCCTCTTCGTGCGTACCGCCCTCATGCGTGTGGATGATGTTGGCGAACGAGTACACACCCTCGGTGTAGCCGCCGTTCCACTGCATCGCGACCTCGAGCGAGAGGTTGCGCTCCTTGTCCTCGGCCTCGAGGTCGATGATGGAGGGGTGGACCGCCTCTCCCTTGCGGGAGTTGAGGTACTTCACGAAGTCGACGATGCCGCCCTCGTAGTGGTACGAGACGGTCTTGACCTCGTGCTTCTCGTCCTCGCCCGCCTCGTCCGCACCGGCGGTGGCCTTCGCCGACTCACGCTCGTCCGTGAGATTGATGGTCAGGCCCTTGTTGAGGAAGGCCATCTCCTGGAAGCGCCGCGAGAGCGTCTCGAAGGAGTACACGGTGGTCTCGAAGATGTCGGGGTCGGCCCAGAACGTGACCGAGGTCCCGGTCTCGTCGGTGGCCTCGTGCCGCTCCAGCGGAGCGGTGGGCGCGCCCGCCTTGTACTCCTGCGTCCAGCGGTAGCCGTCGGTCCTGATCTCCACGGCCAGCTTGAACGAGAGGGCGTTCACGACGGAGACGCCGACGCCGTGCAGACCACCGGAGACGGCGTAGCCGCCGCCGCCGAACTTGCCGCCCGCGTGCAGCACGGTGAGCACGACCTCGACGGCCGGCTTCTTCTCGACGGGGTGGATGCCCACCGGGATGCCACGGCCGTTGTCGATCACGCGCACGGCGCCGTCGGCGAGGATCGTGACGTCGATGGTGTCCGCGTGACCGGCCAGCGCCTCGTCGACCGAGTTGTCGACGACCTCCTGCACAAGGTGGTGCAGGCCGCGCTCGCCGGTCGAGCCGATGTACATACCGGGTCGCTTGCGAACCGCGTCCAGACCCTCGAGGACGGTGATGGCGCTGGCGTCGTACGAGGCGGTGACCTCGCCGTTCGCTCCGACGCCGGTGGACGGGATGTTCTCGTTGGGGTTGCCGGAATCGGCCACGAAGCGCCCTTTCTGGCACAGCACGAGCCAGGCTCGTCGGCGGTTTGCCGGAGCGGCTGCGGCATGTTGCGTTGGTAAGCCTTGTTCAGCGTTGCTCAGCTTGTCCCGGCGGTCCCCACGAGTGGGGCGGGATTAGCTTCCAGTCTACCGGTAGCGCCGACAGTGATGGGGGTTTGCCGGTACCTGAGTCCGCATGTGCCGCCCTAAATCCTCCTCCTCCGGGTCCCCATATACGGAGGAGGGCTCCAAGAGGCTCACGGAGGCACTCAGCGCTTCGGGCTGTCAACCCTTGGCTACTTGGGAGTCACGTCGGTGTTCGCAACCGCGTGGGGTCCTGCGACACGAAGGCCGCCGACGGTCCTTCGCAGCCGTCGACGGCCTTGGATGTGATGTCTGTCACCCACAGGTTTGCCGGTCACCCGTAGGTGTCACCAGGGCCGGTGCTGCCCGGGGCGCGCAAGGGGCCATAGCGCCGCGGGGGCCCCGCGGGCCCCTGCACCTTGATGACCCGCACGGCCCCGTGCCCGAGATCCTCGTTGAGCCGGGCCACCAGCGTCGGCGCGAGCAGCCGCAGATTGGTCGCCCAGGCAGTGGAGTCACAGCGCACGATCAGGACCCGCTCGTCCTCGTCGTACCGCTCCGGCTCGCAGTGCTTGGCCACGTCCTCGCCGACGATCTCCGGCCAGCGCCCCATCACCCCGCCCACCGCCGCCGGGGCCTCCCAGCCGCGCTCACTGATGAGCCGGTTGATCGCGGAGCCCAGCGCCATCGGGTCGCGCCCGTCGGCGCGCGCGCCGGAGCGCAGACCACCCCGCCGCGCCTGCTTCTTCTGCTGCGCCGCGTCCCCACGCGCGCGCGCCTGCTCTTTGGCCGCCCTGAGCGCCACGCGCGCGAGGTCGACACCGGAGGGCTCGGGGCTCTTCTCGGGAGCGGGTTCCTGAGGGCTGCTCATACGCGCTCCACCACCCCTTCGGACACCGAGTACCGCGCCCCCACCAGCAGATGCGGTACGTCGTCGTCGACCGCGGCCGTCACCAGCACCTGCTCACCGGGCGCCACCAGCTCCGCCAGCCGCTCCCGGCGCCGGGTGTCCAACTCGGCGAAGACGTCGTCGAGGATCAGCACCGGCTCATTGCCCTCCGCGCGGAGCAGGTCGTACGACGCGAGGCGCAACGCCAGCGCGTACGACCAGGATTCGCCGTGCGAGGCGTATCCCTTGGCGGGCAACTGGCCGAGTTTGAGAAGCAGATCGTCTCGATGAGGTCCTACGAGGGTGACGCCCCGCTCGATCTCCTGCTTGCGGGCGTCCGCGAGCGCCGCCATCAGCTGCGCGTAGAGGTCCTCGCGGGTGTGCGCCTCGCCCGGCGCGGACGGCTTGTACTCCAGGGCGATCGGGCCGCCGCCGGGGGCCAGCTGCTCGTACGCCTTGTCGGACAGCGGCTGGATCGCAGCGATCAGGTCGAGCCGCTGGGCGAGCAACTCGGCGCCCACACGCGCGAGATGCTGGTCCCACACGTCGAGGGTGGACAGGTCCATGGAGCGGCCGCCGTGCCGTCGGGCGAGCGCCGCGGACTTCAGCAGGGTGTTGCGCTGCTTGAGGACCCGCTCGTAGTCGGAGCGCACGCCGGCCATGCGCGGCGAGCGCGCGGTGATCAGCTCGTCGAGGAAGCGGCGCCGCTCACCGGGGTCGCCCTTGACCAGCGCGAGGTCCTCCGGCGCGAACAGCACGGTCCGCACGATGCCGAGCACGTCACGCGGCCTGACCTGCGAGGACCTGTTGATACGGGCGCGGTTGGATTTGCCCGGGTTCAGCTCCAGCTCGACCAGCTGCTGCCGCTCGCCCTGCTTGACCTGTGCCCGGATCACCGCGCGGTCGGCGCCCATGCGGACCAGGGGGGCGTCGGAGGAGACGCGGTGGCTGCCGAGGGTGGCGAGATAGCCGACGGCCTCGACCAGGTTCGTCTTGCCCTGTCCGTTGGGGCCGACGAAGGCGGTGACGCCCGGGTCAAGTGGCACTTCGACCCGGGCGTACGAGCGGAAGTCGGCCAGCGACAGATGCGTGACGTGCATGGTCGGGCGCCGACCTCCCCCAGCTTGTGGACTGCGCCTTGCGTCCTGTGGATCGCGGCGCAGCCCTGTGGATTACTTCTTCTCGACCGCGTGGCCGCCGAACTGGTTGCGCAGCGCCGCGATCATCTTCATCTGCGGCGAGTCGTCCTGACGGGACGCGAACCGCGCGAACAGGGACGCGGTGATCGCCGGAAGCGGTACCGCGTTGTCGATGGCGGCCTCCACGGTCCACCGGCCCTCGCCGGAGTCCTGTGCATAACCGCGCAGCTTGTCCAGGTGCTCGTCCTCGTCGAGGGCGTTGACCGCGAGGTCCAGCAGCCAGGAGCGGATGACGGTGCCCTCCTGCCAGGAGCGGAAGACCTCCCGGACGTCCGTCACGGAGTCGACCTTCTCCAGGAGCTCCCAGCCCTCGGCATAGGCCTGCATCATCGCGTACTCGATGCCGTTGTGGACCATCTTCGAGAAGTGGCCCGCGCCCACCCTGCCGGCGTGCACGGCACCGAAGTCGCCCTCGGGCTTGAGCGCGTCGAAGACCGGCTGCACCTTGGCGATGTTCTCGGCGTCGCCGCCGTACATCAGCGCATAGCCGTTCTCCAGGCCCCACACACCGCCGGAGACACCGCAGTCGACGAAGCCGATGCCCTTGGCCGCGAGCTCCTCGGCGTGCTTCTCGTCGTCCGTCCAGCGGGAGTTGCCGCCGTCCACCACGACGTCACCGGGCTCCAGGAGCTCGGCCAGCTCGTCGACCGTCGACTGGGTCGCGGCACCGGCCGGGACCATCACCCAGACCACGCGCGGGCCCTTGAGCCTGCCCACAAGCTCTTCCAGGCTGTGGACATCGGCGAGGTCCGGGTTGCGGTCGTATCCGATGACGGTGTGGCCTGCGCGGCGGATCCGCTCGCGCATGTTGCCGCCCATCTTGCCGAGGCCGACGAGACCGAGCTCCATCAGTTGTTCCTTAGGTTGCTGTGGCGTGTGAGGCACCTTCGTACCCACGTCCGAGCCTAAACCCGGACGCTCACGCACACCTGTGGGCATACCCGCTCAAACGTATGCCCCGACCTGCGGGTTCTCTGAAGGGTCAGCCGCTGAGGCGCACCGGCATGATCAGGTACTTGTAGGCCTCGTCCGCCTCGGCGTCCAGCGCCGGCTTGCCACTGAGCAGCGCGGGCTTCGTGGACGTCGTGAAGGAGAGCTGGGCGACCGGGGAGTCGATGGCGCTCAGGCCGTCCAGCAGGAACGTCGGGTTGAAGGCGATCGACACGTCGTCGCCCTCCAGCTGGGCGTCGACCCTCTCCACAGCCTGTGCGTCGTCGCTGGAACCTGCCTCCAGGATGAGCACGCCCTGCTCGAAGCTGAGTCGCACCGGGGTGTTCCGCTCGGCGACCAGGGCAACACGCTTGACGGCCTCCACGAAGGGGGCGGTCTCGATCACGGCGATGGAGTTGAACTCCGTCGGGAACAGCGAGCGGTACTTCGGGAGGTCGCCCTCCAGGAGGCGGGTCGTCGTACGACGACCGGCGCCCTCGAAGCCGATCAGGCCCTCGCCCGCACCCGAGCCGGAGAGCGCCAGGGTGACGCTGTCGCCGCTCGTGAGCGCCTTGGCGGTGTCCAGGAGCGTCTTGGCGGGCACCAGGGCCACCGCGGACGCCTCCGGGTTCTCCGGCTTCCACAGGAACTCACGGACCGCGAAGCGGTAGCGGTCGGTGGAGGCCAGCGTGACGGTGTCGCCCTCGATCTCGATGCGCACACCGGTCAGGACGGGCAGCGTGTCGTCGCGGCCGGCGGCGATGGCGACCTGCGCGGCGGCGGAGGCGAAGACCTCACCCGGGACGGTGCCGGTCGCGGTCGGCATCTGCGGCAGCGCCGGGTACTCCTCCACAGGCAGGGTGTGGAGTGTGAATCGCGAGGAGCCGCAGACCACGGTCGCCCGTACACCGTCTGTGGAAATCTCCACCGGTCGGTTGGGGAGCGCGCGGCAGATGTCGGCGAGGAGCCGACCGGACACCAGGACCGTGCCCTCCTCCTCGACCTCGGCCTCCACGGACACCCGCGCCGAGACCTCGTAGTCGAAGCTGGACAGGCTCAGCTGGCCTTCCTCGGCCTTCAGCAGAAGGCCGGCGAGGACAGGCGCCGGCGGACGGGCCGGGAGGCTGCGTGCCGCCCAGGCAACTGCCTCCGCGAGTACGTCGCGTTCCACCCGGATCTTCACTGTTGCCGCCTCCTGCTGTTGCCGGCGCTTCGCTCTGCCTGGCCCTCGTCGTCTGACTCGGTGTCGTCAGCCCCGGTGAGGGGAAGGACACCGGGGAACAGTCTGACGCACCCCACTGACAGTAGGTGCCTCTCGGGGTCAAGTCGTGACGAGGGGCAGCCGGGAGCCGGACAGCGAGTTGTGCACAGGGCCCGCTTCGAAACGGATTCCCAGCTCTCTCTAGTTGGGAGTAGTAGTAGGGGCTGTGGAAACGGTGGATAACTGCGTTTGCGCAGGTCACACCGGAAATTTTGTCCACTGGCCCTGTGGGCGGAGGCGGTGGACAACTGGCCTCATCTGTGGAGAACGGAAAGTTCTGCACACTCCGTGCACAGCCTGAGGCGACTTCTCCCCAACGCCGTCCCCAGCTTTACCCACGTTTCCCACAGGCCAACCCGGCACCTTCGTGTGACGCCTTTCACTCGACCCGGTGAGCAGCCGCGTCGCGTTGCCGAACAGTGGACAGCGGTGTGGAGAAACTGGTGATCGCTGGGGACAACGCGCCTCAGCCTGTGGGTTGCCGGTGGACAACTTCGTACACAGCCTGTGGATCTTTTCTCTGTCCACAGTCTGTGGAGATCCTTCATCCACGAATCCACAACCAGGTGACCTGCCCTGATGGTCTTTCAACACGGGCACCTGTGGACACAGTCTGGACAACTTCCCAGTCCCCAGGGTGTGGACGGGAAAAAGTCACCGAATCTGTGGAGGGAGGCCGTAACGCGGCGGCTATTCGAACACCGGGCTACGGCGTCATGAAGAAGGGCGCCCTCGGGAACTCGTCCCGGGGCGCCCTCAGCGGGTGTCTCTGCGGCCGTCAGCCGTTCTTGATGCGGTTCGTGAGCTCCGTGACCTGGTTGTAGATGGAGCGCCGCTCGGCCATCAGATTGCGGATCTTGCGGTCCGCGTGCATGACCGTGGTGTGGTCGCGGCCGCCGAACAGCGCGCCGATCTTCGGCAGCGAGAGGTCCGTCAGCTCCCGGCACAGGTACATGGCGATCTGGCGGGCGGTCACGAGTGCGCGGCCGCGTGAGGTGCCGCACAGGTCCTCGACGGTGAGGCCGAAGTAGTCGGCGGTCGCGCTCATGATGGCCGTCGAGGTGATCTCGGGTGCCCCGTCGTCACCGCCGGGGATGAGGTCCTTGAGAACGATCTCGGTCAGGCCCAGGTCCACCGGCTGCCGGTTGAGCGACGCGAACGCCGTCACCCGGATCAGCGCCCCCTCCAGCTCGCGGATGTTGCGCGAGATGCGGGAGGCGATGAACTCCAGGACCTCCGGCGGGGCGTTGAGCTGCTCCTGGACCGCCTTCTTGCGGAGGATCGCGATACGCGTCTCCAGCTCCGGCGGCTGGACGTCGGTGATCAGACCCCACTCGAAACGGTTCCGCAGCCGGTCCTCCAGTGTCACCAGCTGCTTGGGCGGCCGGTCGCTGGAGAGCACGATCTGCTTGTTGGCGTTGTGGAGCGTGTTGAACGTGTGGAAGAACTCCTCCTGCGTCGACTCCTTGTCCGCGAGGAACTGGATGTCGTCGACCAGCAGGATGTCCATCTCGCGGTACCGCTTGCGGAAGCTGTCGCCCTTGCCGTCGCGGATGGAGTTGATGAACTCGTTGGTGAACTCCTCCGAGCTCACGTAGCGCACGCGCGTGCCGGGATAGAGGCTGCGGGCGTAGTGCCCGATCGCATGCAGCAGGTGCGTCTTGCCGAGCCCGGACTCCCCGTAGATGAAGAGGGGGTTGTACGCCTTCGCCGGCGCCTCGGCGACGGCCACCGCGGCGGCGTGCGCGAAGCGGTTGGAGGCGCCGATGACGAAGGTGTCGAAGAGGTACTTCGGGTTCAGGCGCGCCGTCGGCTCACCCGGGCCTGCCGCAGGTGCGGGCTTCGCGGCCAGCGGGCTGGGGGCGCCGCTGGACGCGGACACCGCCGGGCCGCCGCGGTGCATGTGCCCGCCGCCGGAGGGCGGCTCGGGATGGTCGCGGCGCGGGCCCGGCTGGTCGTACTCGGAGGAGCGGCGCTGCTGGTCGTAGTCCGGCCGCTGGTCGTCGTAGGGGGGCCGCTGCTGGTCGTAGTCCGGGCGCTGGCCGTCGTAGGGCTGGCGGTCCATCGGCTGCGGGCGGTAGTCCTGCGACGGCGATGAGTACGAGTCCTGGGAGTACGACTCCTGCGACGGCGGGGTCGCGTACGGGTCCCGCTCGGGGAACCCGAGGCGCGGCTGCTGCCAGCTGTACTCGTCCTGCTGCGGGCGTGGCCAGGCGCCGGGTTCGGGTCGCTGGTACTCGTTCGGGTAGGCGGGACGCGCGGTGGGCAGCTGGTCGTTCTGTTCGGCGCGGCCCGGCCGGCGGTCGTCGGCGCGGTGGCGGCCGTAGCCCTCGTACTGCCTGTCGGTCTGGCCGTCGTACTGGTTGGAGGGGGGCTCGGGCTCTTCGTAGCGTGGCTGCGGGCGGGCGGCCGGCGGGGCCGGGGGCTCGCCGGCGGAGTCGTCGACGGTGATCGCGATACGGATCGGGCGGCCGCACTCGCGGCTCAGCGTCTCGCTGACGATCGGCGCGAGGCGGCCTTCGAGTACGCCCTTCGCGAATTCGTTCGGTACGGCGAGCAGGGCGGTGTCGGCGACCAGTGCGAGGGGCTGGCAGCGGCGGATCCAGTGCTCGTCCTTCGTCTCGACCCCCTGCCCACGGCCCCCGTCGAGGAGCTGCTCGAGTACTCGTGGCCACACTGCGGCAAGATCGGCAGGTACGTCAGCCACAGGGCACGCTCTCTCACGGGGTCCCACGATCGTGTGGTGGTGGGACGAGTCGGGATTCAAAGGGGGTGGGGCACAGACATGGGAACGAATCGGAGTTCAGCCACGGTAGTCAGGGCGACGGGTGCGGTTCAAGTTGTTGTCCCCAGCCTGTGGATAGTGTCTCCTGGTGACCGCTGGTTTGACCGGATGGCGTAGCCGCGCGTACCGTAACCAGGTCGAGTTGTCGATGGCTGCTGCCGCCTGCCTCCGATGGGCACAGATCGCGTCAGGTGATCGGGAAGCGGTGCACTCGGGCGTAACGAGAGCTACTCGTGGGCGCACGGTGACAGCCAGGACGGCACCCGCCACCACCGATTGATTTCTGGAGCCCCCGAGTGAGCAAGCGCACCTTCCAGCCGAACAACCGTCGTCGCGCCAAGACCCACGGCTTCCGCCTGCGGATGCGTACCCGTGCCGGTCGCGCGATTCTCGCGAACCGCCGTGGCAAGGGTCGCGCCAGCCTGTCCGCCTGATCCTGATCAGGTCATGACGTCGTGCTGCCTACCGAGCATCGGCTGAGGCGGCGCGAGGACTTCGCGACCGCGGTACGACGGGGGCGCCGGGCAGGCCGCCCGTCCCTCGTCATCCATCTTCGTAGCGGTGCCACGGACCCGCACGCGCCTGGGGAGAGCGCTCCCCCGACGCGTGCGGGTTTCGTCGTGAGCAAGGCCGTGGGCGGCGCGGTGGTGCGCAACAAGGTGAAGCGCAGGCTGCGGCATCTGATGCGTGACCGGGTCGAGCTGTTTCCCCCCGGTAGCCTGGTAGTCGTACGAGCGCTGCCCGGTGCGGGTGACGCCGACCATGCACAGCTGGCCCGAGACCTGGATGCCGCCATCGAGCGGTTGCTGGGAGGGGGCGCGCGATGAAGTACCCGCTGCTGGCTCTGATCAAGCTGTACCAGTGGACGATCAGTCCGCTGCTGGGGCCTGTCTGCAAGTACTACCCGTCGTGCTCCCACTACGGCTACACGGCCATAGACCGGCACGGTGCGATCAAGGGCACGGCGCTCACCGCCTGGCGCATCCTGCGGTGCAATCCGTGGTCACTGGGCGGTGTGGACCATGTGCCGCCCCGCAAGCGCCCGCGGTGGCACGAATTTCTGCGTAACGCCTGGCGTGCACGCAAGGGCGGGCCCTCCGCCGCCGAAACGGCCATTGAAGGACAGACTCCTTCGAGCCCGGCCGCAGAGACACCGTCCCATGCCCAAGGAGCATGATTAGTGGACACGATTGCCAGCCTCTTCAGCTTCATCACGACACCTGTCTCCTGGGTCATCGTCCAGTTCCACAAGGTGTACGGCGCCATTTTCGGGCCTGACACCGGGTGGGCCTGGGGCCTGTCGATCGTGTCCCTGGTGATCCTGATCCGTATCTGCCTGATCCCGCTTTTCGTGAAGCAGATCAAGGCGACCCGGGCGATGCAGACGCTGCAGCCCGAGATGAAGAAGATCCAGGAGCGTTACAAGAACGACAAGCAGCGCCAGTCCGAAGAGATGATGAAGCTCTACAAGGAGACGGGCACCAACCCGCTCTCCTCGTGTCTTCCCATCCTGGCGCAGTCGCCGTTCTTCTTCGCGCTGTACCACGTGCTCAACAGCATCGCGAACAACGACACCATCGGCTCGATCAACCAGAGCCTGCTGGACAGCGCGCAGAAGGCGCACATCTTCGGGGCCCCGCTGGCCGCGAAGTTCACCGACAGCTCCTCGGACGTCGCCGCGCTCGACGCCTCGCTGACCACGGTCCGCATCGTGACCGCGGTCATGATCGTGCTGATGTCGGCGTCGCAGTTCTACACGCAGCGCCAGCTGATGACGAAGAACGTCGACACCACGGTGAAGACGCCGTTCATGCAGCAGCAGAAGATGCTGATGTACGTCTTCCCGGTCATGTTCGCCGTCTTCGGCATCAACTTCCCCGTCGGTGTCCTCGTCTACTGGCTGACCACCAACGTGTGGACCATGGGCCAGCAGATGTACGTCATCCACAACAACCCGACCCCGGGTTCCAAGGCCCAGGCCGCGTACCTGGAGCGCCTGACCAAGCACGTCACGCACCACGGCAAGACGCGCAGCCGGGGCGAGAAGGCCATCGTCAAGGCCATCGTGGCCAAGGGCCGCGACCGCAACGAGTTCGAGCGCAAGTTCATCAACGCTCTGAGCAAGACGGGCCTCGCGGCCCAGGCGGACGGCTCCGTGGTGAAGGGCGAGGCCCAGGCCGCCGCCGAGACCGAGGACGGTACGCCGACCGTCGGTACTCCCAAGCGTCAGCAGCCGAAGCGGCAGAGCAAGTCGCAGCGGCAGTCCGGCGGTGCTTCAGGTGCTCCGAAGGCGGCCGACGAGCCCACGTCGCTCATCAAGTCCGATGAGCCCGAGGACGCCAAGCCCGCCGCTCCGGCCAAGAAGCAGCCAGGCGGCAGTACCCGCAGCAAGGCCCAGTCCGGACAGCGCAAGGGTCCGCAGCGGCCCAAGTCCCCGTCCAAGAAGTAAGAAGGAGTCCATCCCGTGACGGAAGGCACCACCTCCGCTGCTGCCGAGGGTGTAGACACCCTGTCCCGCCTGGAGCAGGAGGGCGAGATCGCTGCGGACTACCTCGAGGGTCTGCTCGACATCGCCGATCTCGACGGCGACATCGACATGGACGTCGAGGCCGACCGCGCCGCTGTTTCCATCATCAGCGACTCGGGCGGCCGCGACCTGCACAAGCTGGTCGGCCGCGACGGCGAGGTGTTGGAGGCGCTCCAGGAGCTCACGCGCCTGGCCGTGCACCGGGAGACCGGGGACCGCAGCCGGCTGATGCTGGACATCGCGGGCCACCGCGCCAAGAAGCGTGCCGAGCTCTCCGAGCTGGGTGCCAAGGCCGCCGCTGAGGTCAAGAGCACGGGTGAGCCCGTGAAGATGCAGCCGATGACGCCGTTCGAGCGCAAGGTCGTGCACGACGCCGTCAAGGTTGCCGGTCTGCGCAGCGAGTCCGAGGGCGAGGAGCCGCAGCGCTTCGTCGTTGTGCTTCCCGCCTGATCGGTCCGTACGTTCCTCCGGCCCCGTCTGTAGCGCAGACGGGGCCGAACTTTGTCAGCCTGATAGTTCTGGTGGATGTGGTGATCGGCGCCGCGTGCGCCCATCGCGGTACGGAAGGACGGTCCCCGTGACGGAGGCAGCGGAGCTTCCCCCTGCGCCCGAGCAGGCGCGCACGGTGTTTGGTGATCGCTACGCGGATGCGGTCCGGTACGCGGAGCTGCTCGCTGAAGCAGGCGTGCAGCGCGGTCTGATCGGCCCGCGCGAGGTGCCCCGGCTGTGGGAGCGGCACCTGCTGAACTGTGCGGTGCTCTCGGAGGTCGTTCCCGAGGGCGTGACGGTCTGCGACGTCGGCTCGGGCGCCGGCCTCCCCGGCATTCCTCTGGCACTGGTCCGGGAGGACCTGAAGATCACGCTGCTGGAGCCCTTGCTGCGCCGTACGACCTTCCTCACCGAGGTTGTGGAGCTGTTGGGCCTGGACCATGTCACGGTCATCCGGGGGCGCGCCGAGGAGGTCATGGGCAAGCTGCCGCCGGTGCATGTGGTGACGGCGCGTGCCGTGGCCCCGCTGGACCGCCTGGCCGCTTGGGGCATTCCTCTGCTGCGACCGTACGGCGAGATGCTCGCGCTCAAGGGTGACACCGCGGAGGAGGAGCTCAAGGCGGCGGGCACGGCGCTGAGCAAGCTGGGTGCTGTGGAGACGTCGGTCCTGCATGTCGGGGAGGGCGTGGTGGATCCGCTGTCCACGGTGGTGCGGGTCGAGGTCGGTGAGAGCCCTGGCGGTGTGCGCTTCGCGGCGAAGCGGGCCAAGGCGGCTCGTACAGGACGGACCCGTAGGCGTCGCTGATCCGTCCTGACGACGAGACGTACTCCACACAAGCTGTCAAACGTACGCATGCCGGAGTGTCGCGACACTTCGGGCTCTTCTGCTGTGCATCGTGTTTCACGTGAAACGTCGCTCACTGCTGCACGGCATCATCAGCCGTGGTCGCGCCGCGGCCGAACCGCGTGACCGGAAGCCTCTCGGGTCTCTCAGAGAGGTAACGGAGTTGTCCACAGAGGTGGATTTCTCCACAGAACGCCAGGCCTCACTGGTTCACGACCCCGAAGACATGGGAGGCTCTGTTCATTGCGAGCCTGAAGTCGAGGAGAGTGAATCCTTGCGGTCCGACGCCAACATCGCGGGACCGATGACCGATCCGGTCCCCGGTCCCCGTACCGAGTCGATGGGGGACGATGTTTCACGTGAAACACCGCCCCCTATGGACGACACTCCCATCGGTCGTGCTGCCCAATTGGCGGTGGAGGCTCTGGGTCGTGCCGGTGAGGGCCTGCCTCGGCCTGAGCAGACCCGCGTCATGGTGGTCGCCAACCAGAAGGGTGGCGTGGGCAAAACGACGACAACGGTCAACCTCGCCGCTTCGCTGGCGGTGCATGGCAGCCGTGTCCTCGTGATCGACCTCGACCCGCAGGGCAACGCATCCACGGCCCTCGGTATCGACCACCACGCCGAAGTGCCGTCGATCTATGACGTCTTGATCGACAGTAGGCCGCTGGCCGAAGTCGTCCAGCCGGTCCCGGACGTGGAGGGTCTCTTCTGCGCTCCAGCCACGATCGACCTTGCCGGCGCGGAGATCGAACTGGTCTCCCTGGTGGCACGTGAGAGCCGGCTTCAGCGGGCGATCCAGGGGTATGAGCACCCGCTGGACTACATCCTCATCGACTGCCCGCCCTCGCTCGGCCTGTTGACCGTCAATGCGATGGTCGCCGGTGCCGAGGTCCTCATTCCGATCCAGTGCGAGTACTACGCACTGGAGGGTCTGGGGCAGCTGTTGCGGAACGTCGATCTGGTGCGGGGGCACCTCAACCCCAACCTGCATGTCTCGACGATCCTGCTCACCATGTACGACGGCCGGACGCGGCTCGCGTCTCAGGTCGCGGACGAGGTGCGCACCCATTTCGGTGGCGAGGTGCTGCGGACGAGCATTCCCCGCTCGGTCCGTATCTCCGAGGCGCCGAGCTACGGGCAGACGGTGCTGACCTACGATCCAGGATCGAGCGGCGCCCTCTCCTATCTTGAGGCGGCACGAGAAATCGCACTGAAGGGCGTGGGCGTCGCCTATGACCCGACGCAGGCCCATATCGGCACCCAGAGCAACCCGAGCATGGTGGAGGGCATCCAGTGAGTGAGCGACGGAGGGGTTTGGGCCGTGGGCTCGGCGCACTGATCCCTGCTGCCCCGACGGAGAAGACGCCGGCTCCGGCCGCGGTGGGGGGCGCCGGTTCCGCGTCTCCGACAGCCGTGCCGGTACTGACGACCGACCGCGGAGTGGCTGCGGCAAAGGTGGCCATGCTGCCGCCTGTTTCACATGAAACCGAGGAGCCGTCGGTCAACGGCTACGCGGAGACGCCCGGGCCTCCGGTGGGCGCCTACTTCGCGGAGCTCCCGCTCGACTCGATCAGCCCGAACCCGCGCCAGCCGCGTGAGGTCTTCGACGAGGACGCGCTGCAGGAACTGGTCACCTCCATCCAGGAGGTCGGTCTCCTCCAGCCGGTCGTCGTACGGCAGGTCGGTCCTGGGCGCTACGAGCTCATCATGGGCGAGCGGCGCTGGCGGGCCAGCCGTGAGGCGGGCCTGGAAGCGATCCCGGCGATCGTGCGAGCCACGGACGACGAGAAGCTTCTCCTGGACGCGCTCCTGGAGAACCTGCACCGGGCTCAGCTGAACCCGCTGGAAGAGGCCGCCGCCTACGACCAGTTGCTGAAGGACTTCAACTGCACGCACGACCAGCTGGCGGACCGCATCGGCCGTTCGCGCCCGCAGGTCTCCAACACTCTGCGTCTGCTGAAGCTCTCGCCGTCCGTCCAGCGCCGGGTGGCCGCCGGGGTCCTGTCCGCCGGACACGCACGTGCCCTGCTCTCCGTCGAGGACTCGGAGGAGCAGGACCGTCTGGCTCACCGGATCGTCGCCGAGGGACTCTCGGTGCGTGCCGTCGAGGAGATCGTGACCCTCATGGGGTCGCGGCCGCAGACGGCTCAGCGTTCCAAGGGGCCGCGAGCCGGCGCCCTGGTCTCCCCGGCGCTGACCGACCTGGCAGGCCGTCTCTCGGACCGTTTCGAGACGCGGGTGAAGGTCGACCTGGGGCAGAAGAAGGGCAAGATCACGGTCGAGTTCGCCTCCATGGAAGATCTTGAGCGGATCCTCGGCACGCTCGCCCCCGGCGAGGGACCCGTCCTCCAGAAGAGCCTTCTGGACGGCGACGCCGAGGACATGGAGGACTAGGGCCTCAGACCGGCAGGGCGCGATGCCCGGCAGTCGAAAGAGCGGGCTGTGTCCGGTGGGTACCGGACACAGCCCGCTCTTTGCTTCCAGGCGGTATCGAGGCAATCACATCGTGGATACGATGCGTTCGGGTATGGCGCATCCACCCGGCAGCACCTTCAGGGGAGGGCAGGTGTCATGCGAACGGTGAGCCGCACCGGACTGGTGAGCGCGGGCCTGGGGCTGGGCGCGGTCGGCGGCTTCGTCGGCAGCCTGATCCGGGAACGCAGCGCTCTGACAGCCGCCCGCGATGCCGCGGGCGAGGGAAGCGAGGAACAGCCTTCATGGGCCGTCGGCTCGTACCGCTCACGCTGGACAACCTTCAGGACGTTCCCAAGCGCTGTCGCTCGTGTGTCTTCTGGGAGCTGGACCCAGTCAGTGGCGAAGCCGCGGTAAAGGCAGGCACAGCCGCCCTGGAGAAGGAAGCCTGGATCTCCTCGGTCCTGTTGGACTGGGGATCGTGCGGCCGGGTCGTGTACGTCGACGAGGTACCGGTGGGCTTTGTGCTCTACGCTCCTCCGGCCTATGTCCCCCGCTCGACGGCGTTTCCCACGAGCCCGGTGTCACCTGACGCCGTGCAGTTGATGACGGCGTTCATCATGCCCGGATATCAGGGGCAGGGACTGGGCAGAGTGATGGTCCAGACGGTGGCCAAGGATCTGCTGCGGCGTGGCTTCAAGGCGATCGAGGCGTTCGGGGACGCCCGCTGGCGAGAGCCGGCCTGTCTTCTGCCCGCCGACCACCTTCTGGCAGTGGGCTTCAAGACGGTCCGTCCTCACCCCATGCATCCACGCCTGAGGCTGGAGCTGCGGACGACGCTCTCCTGGAAGGAAGACGTGGAGATGGCGCTGGACCGGCTCCTGGGGGCCGTGCAGAAGGAACCGGCGCTACGGCCGCTGTAACGACAATGGGCCGACCCTCACGGGCCGGCCCATTCGTGTTTCACGTGAAACATCATTCAGCTGTCACGTGGAACGTCACTCGGCGATGAAGTCCTCGAGGTCGCGAACGATCGCGGCCTTCGGCTTCGCGCCGACGATGGTCTTGGCGACCTCGCCGCCCTGGTAGACGTTCAGGGTCGGGATGGACATGACGCCGTACTTGGCGGCCGTACCCGGGTTCTCGTCGATGTTGAGCTTGACGATCTCGATCTTGTCGCCGTACTCGGCGGCGATCGCCTCGAGGGACGGAGCGATCTGGCGGCACGGACCGCACCAGGCGGCCCAGAAGTCGACCAGTACGGGCTTGTCGCTCTTGAGGACGTCCTGCTCGAAGGAATCGTCGGTCACGTTCTTCAGGGTGCCGGCCACGGCGGGCTCCTTAACTGGTTATGCGGGGTGGGGTGGAAGGGAGGGTCAGACAGCGGTCTTCTCGGGCTCCGCCTGCTCCTCGTCCGCGAGGGCGGCGAGGAAGCGCTCGGCGTCGAGGGCGGCGGAGCAGCCGGTGCCGGCCGCGGTGATCGCCTGGCGGTAGGTGTGGTCGACGACGTCGCCGGCGCCGAAGACACCCGTCAGGTTGGTCCGCGTGGAGGGGGCTTCCACCTTCAGGTAGCCCTCCTCGTCCAGCTCCAGCTGTCCCTTGAAGAGCTCGGTGCGCGGGTCGTGGCCGATCGCGATGAACAGGCCGGTCACCGGGAGGTCCGAGAGCTCGCCCGTCTTGAGGTTGCGCAGCTTGAGGCCGGACAGCTTCGGGTCGCCCTGGATCTCGGCGACCTCGCTGTCCCACACGAACTTGATCTTCGGGTCGGCGAAGGCGCGCTCCTGCATCGCCTTGGAGGCGCGCAGGGTGTCCCGGCGGTGGACGATCGTCACGGACTTGGCGAAGCGCGAGAGGAAGGTGGCCTCCTCCATCGCGGTGTCACCGCCGCCGATCACGGCGATGTCGTGGTCCTTGAAGAAGAAGCCGTCACAGGTCGCACACCAGGAGACGCCACGGCCGGAAAGGGCGTCCTCGTTGGGCAGGCCGAGCTTGCGGTGCTGCGAGCCCGTGGTGACGATGACGGCCTTCGCCTTGTGGACTGTGCCGGCGGTGTCGGTGACGGTCTTGATCTCGCCGCTCAGGTCGACGTTGACGATGTCGTCCGGGATGAGTTCGGCGCCGAAGCGTTCGGCCTGGGCGCGCATGTTGTCCATGAGCTCGGGGCCCATGATGCCGTCCTGGAAGCCCGGGAAGTTCTCCACCTCGGTGGTGTTCATCAGCGCACCACCTGCGGTGACGGCGCCCTCGAAGACCAGCGGCTTCAGCGACGCGCGCGCGGTGTAGAGCGCCGCCGTGTAGCCGGCAGGCCCGGAGCCGATGATGATCACGTTACGGACGTCGCTCACGACTGGGTTCCTCGTCTCTGGACTGCGTCAGTACGGCCGGTGGGAGCCCCTCTCAGAACTCTCACCCCACCCAACGGATCCTAAGGGGCGCGCATTCCCGGTGTGTCCGGGCACACGGAGAGGCGTCACCGTACGGGATACCACGTCGGCCGGAGGCGAGGCTTCAGCCCGTGGACCGCGCGTGAAGTGTCAGTCTGTGGATCGCGTGTAGGAGTCCGTCAGCAGAACCTTCGCCGAGGATGAGGAATCCGTTTCGCAGGCGGCGTCGACCACGTAGGCATCGACACGGCTGGTGTCCTTCGCGTCGGGCATCACCACGAGATACGCCGGGACGCCGTCGTACGTGCCCTTCTTGGCGGCCAGTGCGTCGTCGTCCTTGCGACCGATGCCCTGAAGGACGCACGCAGGCACCCGAGGGATGATCTTGTTCTTGAGGTTGTTCTCGGGGACGGTGTTCACACCGAGACTCTGGGGGGCACGAGAGCCTGCCCCGGAGCTCTGCGCCAGAAGCGCGAAGACCTCGGTCTCGACCTTCTTCCCGGAGAAGACGTCGGCCTGCGTGGACGGGTCGGACGGCTTGCCGTCGTTGAAGGACGACAACAGCACCGAACCGAGCCCCAGAGCAGCGACCGTGAACACCGTGCCGAGAACGGCGATCTTGCGGCGCCCGTCACGGGAGCGATCCTTGCGGCCCGGGCCCGTAGTGGAGCTACGGGGGCGGCCGACGGGTCGGTCTGCCGACACCGATGTTTCACGTGAAACATGCGCCTCGGTGAGCGCGGGGGCATCCACGGTGTCGGGGACTGTTGCGTTGAGCAGAGCCTCGGCGGCCAGTGCGGCGTCGATACGGCTCGCGACGTCGTCGGGCATGCGCGGGGGACCCGGCATCGTACCGAGCAGACCCCGGATCTCCTCCAGGGACGCGTGAACGTCCGCGCAGAGCTCGCATTCGTCCAGATGCCGCCGTACGTCCGTGGTCCGGGACGGGGGGAGAAGGCCTTCGGTGAGATCGGAGATCTCCGCGACGTCCGGGTGCCCGGCCGTGTCTGTCGATGTCACGCTCGCCCACCTCCGCCCTTCACAGCAGCTGAATCGCCTGGACCTGTCTCGCGGGGACCTCTGTCACGAGGTTCCGCTGCGGATGGGACGGATGTCCCCTGCACCCGGTTCCGTCCCCCGCTCGATTCTCTGCTGTCACCGGCGTTTTCCGGCCGCAGATGAGTGAGGAGGGGGAGGAGTTTGGCTCTGCCGCGGGCGCAGCGGCTCTTCACCGTGCCGGTCGGGACGTCGAGCATGCGGGCGGCCTCGGCCACCGGGTATCCCTGCATGTCCACCAGGACAAGGGCCGCCCTCTGGTCGGGCGGAAGAGTGCCGAGGGCTTCCAGGAGCTGGCGGTGCAGATCATTGCGCTCCGCGGGCGCCGACGCCGACTCGTGCGGCTCCAGGAGCTGCTCCAGGCGCTCGGTGTCGTCGACCGGGGACGTCTTGCGGGAGGCCGCCTTGCGGACGCGGTCGAGACAGGCGTTCACCGTGATGCGGTGCAGCCACGTCGTGACGGCTGACTGACCCCGGAAGGTGTGGGCGGCCCGGTAAGCGGAGACGAGGGCGTCCTGGACCGCGTCAGCGGCCTCCTCGCGGTCCCCGAGCGTCCGCAGGGCCACCGCCCACAGGCGATCACGGTGACGCCGTACGAGCTCACCGAAGGCGTCGGGATCGCCGTCCACGTGGCGGCGGAGGAGCTGTGCATCGGTTGGCGGCTCGACCTGCACATCCCCTCCTTGTTCGGCTCTGGATAGTCCATTGAATCCTGTAGCCGGAGAGATGTAAATGCCTCTTGGTGACCCCGAGTGGCCTTTAGTGAGTGGTGATCGACATCACTTGCGTAATTGGAATTTCGGTGAACATGACACCAGTTGGACCTAGATCGTTCCCAGAATTTCCCGTATGTAGCGAGGGTCGGGGAATTTGATGAAGAAACTTAGCGGTCGGCGGGCTACCGCAATGGGTACGGCTGTCGCCACGATGGCCGGGGTGGCGCTTTTTGTGGGATCAGGAACGGCGCAGGCCGCGTCCGCGTGCCCGGGAACTCGAATTGGCAGGGTTTCCTTTGGCACGGGATATGCGGACCTCTACTGCAGCAGCGGCTATAACTGCGTCATAACCACATCGCGGACCCCTGGGGTCAAGTTGTATATGAATGCCTGGCTTGAGGTGCTTGGGGGTACAAAGAAGTCCGACCCGGGTTATTACTCCTACTATGCTGGTCCGGTTACTTTGTATGCCGCTGGATCATGCGTGCGTTTCGGTGGTCAGGTGGGCACCACGGGAGATAATACCGACTGGGGCCACTGCGGTTGATCACCAGTTGCCGGTTGAGGACCTAGTCCCTCAACCGGCATATTTTCGGGGAGGCTCTCTTAATTTTCGCCGAGAACTCGAATTTCTGAGATGCCGCCGCGGAATAGGCTTGCGGACCCATCCGCCGGTAGTTCAGTAATGTGGATGAGGACGTATCGGGTACGAATTGATTTCTTCAGCTCAGTCTCGACATTTTTCCCTGCGGTCGACAGCTTGGTCAGCTCCTGGGAGAAGTCGCTCAGCGAAGAGGGTTCTGAGGTATTGGCGTCGGCGGCGAGCACTTCGGCGGTCTGCCCACTCCGGTACATCGAGATGTCGATCTGCCGCACGCTCTTCACGCTGCCGAGGTCGAGGATCAGCCCGCTTCCCTCCTTGCGCTGTGGCAGGTTCCCGAAGTTGGGGTAGCTCTTGTACTGCGGGGTGATCCAGGCGGTGTCCGACTGGCCGTCGACGGCGAGCTGAACCTCATCCTCCTGTATGCCGGAACCGCTTGGGGCGAACTCCCGCACGCTGTCGACCGGGATCTGCTTCAGCTGTGCTACGGGCTTGTTGTCGCTACCGTCGTCGTCCGTCGTCTGCGTCTGGTTCGTGTCGTCGGACTTGTTGCCCTGGTCGATCAGGGCGTCCGCGAGCTGCCAGCTGCCGAGGCCCAGCGCGGCGATCAGAAGGGCCGACACGGCCCACTTGAGGGCTCTGCCGGTGCGGCTCTGCAGCGGCGGCGGAGGGGTCGCCAGCACCTGGGTGGCACCCGGGTGCGGTGCGGGGCGGCCGTAGGTGCCCTGCTGGTACGTCGTGCGCTGGTACTCGGGCGGCGCGGTGAACGCCGGCTCCGGCGGGCGGATGCGGGGCATCTCGCCGATAGCCTTCACGAGTTCCTCGGGCGTGGTGCACGCGGACTCGTGGCGGGAGGCGGTCGCGCCGTCGTTGACGAGTGCGCGCATCGACAGCTCGGACAGGCCGCGGTGCACACCGGCCCGCACCTGGTCCGGGGCGATGAGACCGACGTCCTTGGGCAGCCCGGACAGGCCGTAGGCGTCGCTCTCGTACGGCCAGCGCTGGGTGAGTCCCGCGTACAGCAGGGCGCCGATCGCCTCGGTGTCGGTGCGCTGCGGGGTGTCGGAGGTGATACCGCGCAGCGCGGCGTTGACGGCGAGGCCGCGGATGCGCCACTGTCCGCTCGACGTGCGCAGCACCGCGTTCGGGTTCAGGCGCAGATGCGCGAGGCCCTCGCGGTGGGCGGCCGCCATGGCAGCGGCGATCTGGCTGACCATCTGGTAGGCGTCGTGCGGCTCCAGCGGCCCGGGGGCCAGAAGCGTGGTCAGCTCGGTGGCGTCGGGCAGCCACTCGTGGACGACGTAGACGAGATCGTTCTCCTCGACGGCGTCCAGCACCTGGACGAAGCGAGGGTCACCGAGCAGCGCGGACGAACGGGCCGCGGCCAGGACGGAACGAGCCCGTGAGTGGTCCGCGGGCAGGATGTGGACGCCGACCGCGCGGCGGAGCTTCTCGTCGACCGCACGCCAGCTGCTGAAGCCGTCCAGACGGGTGACGCACTCCTCGAGCCGGTAGCGTCTGGCGAGCTTGTGGCCGCTGTGCAGTTCGGGCGGTGAGGCTTTCCCGGGACTCTCGGTCCCGCCACTCCCCTGTGCCTCTTTGTTGTCCGTGTCCCGCTCCCGGTTCTGGGCCACCCCGTCGGCCGTGGACTGGTCCGCCTGTGCGGTCAGCGGCTCGTCGCCACTGTTGTCTGCCACGTCGACGGCAGCCGTGCTGCGTTCCGCCACCGTCGTTCCTGCCTCCCCATTTATTGCGCGCCGATCGACTTCCGTGCGCGCCGTCCGACGCCGAACCCAATTGTGCCCACAGTCCGCCGCTATGCACGACACACGGTGGCGGACGATGGTTGTGCGCGTACCCGTTTATCAGCGCCCCAGCCGTCCGCGCACCATGCCGACCAGGGAGTTCAACTCCTCGATGCGCATCTTGCGAGCGGCCACGAAGAAGATCCCGAGCAGCACGGCCCCGCCGACGATCAGGGCGGCGAACGAGCCGATGACGCCCTGGCCGAGGGTGTGGCCGATGCCATAGCAGGCCGCGCCGCTGAGGACTGCCGCCGGTACCGAGGCGATGCACAGTCTGGCGTATGTCCGCATCACGCGGGCGCCGTCCAGGTCCCCGCCCAGCCGCTTGCGCAGACGGTTCCAGGCGACGCCGACGCCGACGGCGTAGGCGAGGCCGTACGAGGCGGCCATGCCGACCACGGCCCAGCGGGCCGGGATCACGAAGTAACACACGGCGGAAGCGGCGGCGTTGACGGCCGCCACGATGACCGTGTTGTAGAACGGGGTCCGGGTGTCCTCGTAGGCGTAGAAGGCGCGCAGGACGACGTACTGCACGGAGAACGGGATCAGGCCCAGACCGAAGGCCATCAGCATGAAGCCCATGTTCGTGGCCTGGTCGGCGCCCGAGGCGCCGAAGATCAGGGTGCACATCGGGATGCCGAGGGCGACGAAGCCGAAGGCGATGGGCACGATCGCGACGGCCGTGGTCCGGAGACCTTGGGAGATGTCGTCGCGGACCGCGCCGCCGTCGTTCTCCGCGGCCGAGCGGGAGATGCGGGGCAGCAGGGCGGCCATGAGGGACACGGTGATGATGGCCTGTGGAAGGCCCCAGATCAGTTGGGCGTTGGCGTAGGCGGCGAAACCCGTGCCCTTCACGCCGGAGTCGATGCCGGAGGCAGTGGAGAGCTGGGTGACGACGAGGGCGCCCGCCTGGTTGGCCAGGACGAACAGGATCGTCCACTTGGCGAGCATGGCGGCCTTGCCGAGGCCGTGTCCCTTCCAGTCGAAGCGCAGCCGCATCCGGAAGCCGGTCTCCCGCAGGTACGGGATCATCGACAGTGCCTGGACCACCATGCCGAGCAGGATGCCGACGCCGAGGAGACGCTGGCCCTCCGGCGGGATGTTGGTGACCGCCATGCCGGAGCGCTCCGCGGTGCCGTACACCCAGAGGAACGTCCCGAGCGTCACGATGATGACGATGTTGTTGAGGACCGGGGTCCACATCATCGCGCCGAACTTGCCGCGGGCGTTGAGGATCTGTCCCATCACCACGTGGATGCCCATGAAGAAGATCGACGGCAGGAAGTAGCGGGTGAAGGTGACGGCGACCTCGTTGGCCGCGGGGTTGGTCGCGACCGGGTTCGACAGAACGCGGACCAGGAGCGGTGCGGCGAACATCGCAAGTGCGGTGAGCGCGGCGAGCACCACCATGACGAGTGTCAGCAGCCGGTTGGCGTATGCCTCGCCGCCGTCCTCGTCGTCCTTCATGGCACGCACCAACTGCGGCACGAAGACGGAGTTGAGGCCGCCGCCGACGGTCAGGATGTAGATCATCGTCGGCAGTTGGTAGGCGACCTGGAAGGAGTCGCCGAGGAGGCCGAGGCCCAGTACCGAGACGATCATCGCGGAGCGCACGAACCCGGTGAGCCGGGACACCATCGTGCCCGCCGCCATCACCGCGCTGGACTTCAGCAGGCCCGTGGCCTTGCCGCCCTTCTTCGCCGGAGCCGGCGCGGCCGGAGGCGGTACGGGGGCGGTGCCCAGGTTCATGGTCCTGTCCGCGAGGGGCGGCATGGGAGGCTCGGCGCCCGGGACCGGTGCCGGTGAGGGGCCGGGGACCGACGGGGGCTGGTACGGCGGCTGGCCGCGACCCTGCTGCTGGTCACGGAAGAGGTGGGCGAAGGCGTCCGGCTCGTGGCGCTCCTCGGCGGAGTGCGTGACGAGGTCGTCGACGCCGACGTACTGAGTCGTGCGGGGATCGTCGCCGTACGGCAGGTACTGAGTGGGACCCTCCGGCTCGGGAGCCGGCGTCTGGGCCCACACATGCGGGTCCGGTGCGTACGGGGACTGCTGAGGCTGGGCGTACAGCGGCTGCTGCGGCTGATACGTACCGGGGGGCGGCGGAGGGTGCGCGGCGCGGTCGTAGAGCGCCTCGGCGACCGGGTCCTGGGCGGAGAGGTCCTGCGCCCGGTAGGGGTCCTGGTCGTAGGCGTCCTGGAGGTACATGTCCGCGGGAGGCTGCGGCGGCACCTGGCCGTGCTCGGGCGGCGGGCCGTCGGGATAGCCCGAGCTGCCCGCGGCCTGGCCGCGGTCACCGTCGTACGGCGCGTTCATGGTTACCCCACCTCATCGTCCCGGGCCCACCGACGGCCACGACATCCTCAACGGTCCACTCTCTCACCCGTGCCGGACGGGTCGGCGCTTTCCGCTGCGGTGTCCGGCGCAGGGTCACTCGGCTGCTCCGGGTCGTCTGCCCCGCGCAGGGTGCCGGACTCCTTCTGTAGACGGTCCTCGGAGTCCGCGGGGTTCTCCGAGCCGTCCACGGCCTCGCCGGTCTCGTCCGGGTCGTCCTCCGTGGCCTCCTGGGCGGCGGCGCGCTTGCGCTGCGTGTACATCCGGAAGCCGGCGAGGACCAGCAGAAGGAAACCGCCGCCGATGACCAGCATCACCGTGGCCGTGAACTCGGTGACCTTCACATCGAACTGAACGGGGTCGCCGTACGCCTGGCCGTCCTCCGTGAAGAGCTGGGCGGTCACCGTGGTTTTGCCGTTGGCCTGGGCGGAGGTGGTGAACTTCACCGACTGGCTGTGCCCGCCGGAGACCGCGACCCGCTGCTCCTGGTACTCGCCGTCGCCGATCTTGAGGCGGGTCGGGCTCGTCGAGGTGAGCCGCAGCACCAGGTGCTCGACACCCTGCACCAGGTTGTTCTGTACGGTCACGGGGATCGTGGCGCTGCGCCCGGAGAGCTTGGTCTCGGACTTGTCGATCAGCCTGACCTGGGAGACCAGGGAGTTGAGGTACTGCTCCACGGCGTTGCGGTAGCGGTTCGCCTCGGCGGCGCGGCCGCGCCACGACGTGGACATCTCGCGGTTCATGGCCCGCCCGAAGGGGGTGACCACCCGGGACGCGTCAGTGAGGATCACCTTGAACCTGTCGAGCTTGTCCTGCGTGGTCGCGATCTGCTCGAAGGCCGCCTTCGGCAGCTCCTGCTTGCGCAGCGAGGACGGGTAGGCGGACGCCGGTGGCACCTTGGTGGTGGCGCTCGTGTCCGGCTTGGCGGCCGCCGCCGACGTGAGGCCCTGGGCCTGGGACCAGTTCCCGTCCTGGAGGGCCGCCACCGCCTCGGCCATCGCCCGGGCCTGGCTCGCCGTCGCCATGCGCTGCGGGGCGACGACGATGCTGCGCTGCTTGTCCGTCTGGGCGTTGAGCGCCAGGCTCGACGCGAGGAACTTCTGTACGGCGAGCGTCGTGGCGGAGGCCTTCGTCAGATCACCTTCGAAGGCCGTGGACAGCCGCGCGTCCGAGACCACCGCGGTCGTACCGCCGCCGATGGGACGGGCCGAGGAGGGCGTGTACGGCAGCCCGCCGGTCTCCTGGAGGCTGTCGCTGCGCGCGATCACCTTGTCGGCGCCGGCGGAGGTGGCGACCTTGACGATCGACGGGTCGACGGCGCCTTCGACGGGCCAGGCGAAGTCGGTGTTCGGCGTCACGTGGAGCACCGTCTTCACCGTTGTGGTGGCGGCGTCGGTGGCCTCCTTGAGGTGGCTCAGCGAACCGGTGACCGTCGTGCCGTTGTGAGCGAGGGAGGCCAGGTCCGGGTCGGAGAAGGGGAGGGCCACGACCTCCTTGTCCGCCACCGCCTCCTGTAGTTCGGCAAGCCATGCCATGGCGACGCGCTGATGCGTGCCCGCCACGGTGGTGCTGCCCGACTCGACGCGGTAGGTACGTGTCATCGCGTCGACGGAGGCCAGCAGGTCCGGGTCGATCACCCAGGTGACGTCCAGCTCCTTGCCCAGCGACAGCAGCTGCTCCAGACGGCCGCCCGGGGAGATCTCCTTGGCGAGGTCGTCGTTGAGGAAGACCGGCGTCTGCTGTTCGTTGGATCCCGTCTCCGCCGTCATGTGGACGGTGGAGACGAGCGGCCACAGGACGGTCGTCTTCGTCTTGGTGTCGGCGCCCTCGGGCTGCCAGGGCAGGAACGTCCGCTGGATGCCGAGCACCTGCTGCCACTGCTGCGCGGACGTCTCACCGGTCAGGGAGACGCCGAGCTGGTAGACGCCGTCGGAGCCGAGATCCAGCTTGTCGACCGGCACGGAGATGCTGAAGTCCTGGGCGACGCCCGGGGCGAGCTTGGTGAACTTCTTGACGTACTTGCCGCCGACGACCGTACCGTCGAGCCCCGGCTGGAAGTCGGTGCGCTTGGCGACGGTGTCGATCTCCGAGCGGGTGCTGAGCGCGGGTCCCACGCGGAGGTCCACCTGGGCGTCGGTGACCGCCTGCTTGCCGTTGTTGGTCACGGTTCCGGACACGGTGACCGTGTCGCCGTCCGTGGGGGCGCTCGGGGTGAGCGTGTCGAGGGCGACGGCCACTGTGCTCGAGCCGGACGCGGCCGCCGCGGGTGTGGCCGCGGGCAGCTGGAGGAAGCCGGCCAGCAGAGGCGCCCCGGCGAGCAGGGCTCCGGTGCGCCGCAGCCACCGGCGGGCAGGTGAGGGACTCATCCCCTGGAAGTCTGCCGCCTCGGCCACGCGCTCGCCCGTCCCTCGTCGTCGTCAGTGGTCGTCGGAATGTGCGTCCACGCATGGTAACGATGCGCGCTGAGGGGAAGTGCCGCGGACTGCTCCACAAGATCGGGGGAAGGGTCCGGGGCGTCCCGTATGTGTGCGTATAAAGGGGAGCGATTCCGCCCGTCCGAGGGGTGAGCCTCACATGCCAGGCTGTGCAGATTTAATGGAGGCGCTCGGTGTCGCCCGGGCCACGTACCCTCTTCTGTTGTGCCGAACGCCAACGAAGACACCCCCAGTGCCCTGAGCCAGGTGCAGCTCCGCGCGGTAAGTGAACTGCTGCGGGTCGCCCCTGTCGCCGATGACCTCGCCCGCCGTTTCCAGGAGGCCGGGTTCTCTCTCGCCCTGGTCGGCGGCTCGGTCCGGGACGCGCTGCTCGGCCGGCTCGGCAACGACCTGGACTTCACGACCGACGCCCGCCCCGAGGACGTACTGAAGATCGTGCGCCCGTGGGCGGACTCCGTGTGGGAGGTCGGGATCGCCTTCGGCACGGTCGGGGTGCAGAAGGACGGCTACCAGATCGAGGTCACCACGTACCGGTCGGAGGCGTACGACCGGACCTCGCGCAAGCCCGAGGTGTCGTACGGCGACTCCATCGAGGAGGACCTCGTCCGGCGTGACTTCACCGTGAACGCGATGGCTGTCGCGCTTCCGGAGAAGGAGTTCATCGATCCGCACGGCGGGCTCGACGACCTCGCGGCGCGTGTGCTGCGTACGCCCGGCACTCCCGAGGCGTCCTTCTCGGACGACCCGCTGCGGATGATGCGGGCCGCGCGCTTCGCCGCCCAGCTCGACTTCGAGGTGGCTGCCGATGTCGTCACCGCGATGAAGGAGATGTCGGAGCGCATCGAGATCGTCTCGGCCGAGAGGGTGCGGGACGAGCTGAACAAGCTGATCCTCTCCGCACACCCGCGCAAGGGGCTGACTCTGCTGGTCGACACCGGGCTCGCCGACCACGTCCTGCCCGAGCTGCCGGCACTGCGTCTGGAGAGCGACGAGCACCACCGGCACAAGGACGTCTACGAGCACACGCTGATCGTCCTTGAGCAGGCGATCGCGCTCGAGGAGAACGGTCCCGACCTGGTCCTGCGTCTGGCCGCCCTGCTGCACGACATCGGCAAGCCGCGTACGCGCCGCTTCGAGCAGGACGGACGGGTCTCGTTCCACCACCACGAGGTGGTCGGCGCGAAGATGACCAAGAAGCGGATGACGGTTCTCAAGTACTCCAACGAGTTGGTGAAGGACGTCTCGCGGCTGGTCGAACTCCACCTGCGTTTCCACGGTTACGGCATGGGCGAGTGGACGGACTCCGCGGTCCGCCGCTACGTCCGTGACGCGGGCCCTCTCCTCGACCGCCTGCACAAGCTCACTCGGTCCGACTGCACCACGCGCAACAAGCGCAAGGCGGTCGCGCTGTCCCGCGCGTACGACGGTCTGGAGGAGCGCATCACCCAGCTCCAGGAGCAGGAGGAGCTCGACGCGATCCGCCCGGACCTGGACGGCAACCAGATCATAGAGATCCTCGGCGTGGGACCCGGCCCGGCCGTGGGCCGCGCCTACAAGCACATGCTGGAACTGCGCCTGGAGAACGGGCCGATGGGTGAAGACGCTGCGGCCAAGGCGCTCAAGGAGTGGTGGGCCGAGCAGAGCTGAGACAGCGAGACGGGGTCATGTTTCACGTGAAACATGACCCCGGGATGCGCCGAGGGGCGCTGTTTCACGTGAAACAGTGCCCCTCTTGACGTCTGCTGTGCTTCAGGGCCTACTACTTGTCCTTCAAGCAGAGCAGGAAGTTACTGCCGTCACCGGTCTCGGTGTACACGTACTGGAAGTCCTTGGCCTCTGCGGCGCACTTCGTCTCGGCGAGGCTGCCGCTGAACGTGCCCTCGATCTTGGCCAGCACCGTGTACTCGGCCTTCGAGTCGGCGCAGTCGACGACCTCGAGGTCCGGGTCGTTGTCGTTGGTGCTGCCGCGGTGCATGCAGTCGCCGACCGACGCCGTGTTGGCGTCGTCGCGGCTCGATATGTAACCGCCGATGGCGATACCGGCGACAGCCAGGACGATGACGATGTTCTTGATCGTCTTGAAGCTGAGCTTGCGGCGGGGCTGCTCCGGCGGAACCGGCGCGTACGGCGCGCCGCCCTGCGGGGGGACGCCCGGCTGGCCCTGGGCGAAGGGGTTGCCGCCCTGCGGCGGGTACGGGGCCTGGGGCTGCTGGCCCTGGGCGTACGGGTTCTGGCCCTGGGGCGGCGGAGTAGTCACTTGGGGGTCCCCCTAGAACATGGGCGTGTGGCACGCATAAGGAGCGAGTAAGACGCACGTAAGTTACCGGGCCCCACTGACACTCCTGCAACCCAGGGGGACTCTGTGTCATTGATGTGACACTTACTGGCGTTCAAAGCGGGCCATAGCCACCGCAACTGCCCCGTAGATAACGGCCACCGTGACCACCAGCACCACAGAACGCCCGTCGGGCGGCAGCATCAGGGCAGCCACGGCGGCCGCGCCCACGAACGCGATGTTGAACAGCACGTCGTAGACGGAGAAGATCCGGCCCCGGAACCCGTCGTCGACCGAGGACTGCACGATGGTGTCCGTCGCGATCTTCGCGCCCTGCGTGGTCAGGCCCAGGACGAACGCCGCGACGAGCATGGGCGCGACGGCGAAAGGGAGGCCGAGAGCCGGTTCCAGGACCGCGGCGGACGCTGCGCACACGGCGATCCAGTGACCGGGGCCGAGTCGTCCCGCCGCCCAGGGCGTCAACACGGCCGCCACGAAGAAGCCGGCGCCGGAGATGCCCAACGCCAGCCCCAGCAGGGCAAGTCCGTCATCGGTGGTCGAGGAGAACTCGTACCGGCAGAGCATCAGCAGCATCACCAGCAGGGCGCCGTAGCAGAACCGCATGAGCGTCATCGCGGCGAGCGCCCGGGCGGCCTGTCGGCGCGGTGGGGAGGCGAGGTGGCGTACGCCGGCCACCAGGTCGTGCGCGGTGCCGGAGAGGGCGGCTGAGAGGCCGGGCCGCACCAACTCCTGGTCGGGGCCCAGAAGCCCTCGTGACATGCGCAGCGAGGCCAGCGCCGCGCACAGGTAGAGGGCGGCGCCCAGCAGCACTACCGCGGCATCGGAGTCCGCGAACACCAGGCGTACGGCGAAGGCCAGACCGCCGCCGGCCGTCGCGGCGAGCGTGCCGGCGGTCGGGGAGAGGGAGTTGGCGATGACGAGGCGCTCGGAGTCGACCACACGCGGCAGGGCGGCGGACAGGCCCGACAGGACGAAGCGGTTGACGGCGGTGACGCACAACGCGGAGACGTAGAAGAGCCAGTCCGGCACGTGGCTGACCATCAGGACGGCGGTCGCCGTGGCCATCATGGCGCGCACCAGGTTGCCGTAGAGGAAGACCTGGCGGCGGCGCCAGCGGTCCAGCAGGACGCCGGCGAAGGGGCCCACGAGGGAGTAAGGGAGCAACAGGACGGCCATGGCGGAGGCGATGGCGGTGGCCGAGGTCTGTTTGTCCGGGGAGAAGACGACGTAGGCGGCGAGTGCGACCTGGTAGACGCCGTCGGCGCCCTGGGAGAGCAGACGTACGGCGAGCAGGCGTCTGAAGCCTTGGAAGCGCAGCAGGACGCGCAGGTCACGTACGACGGCCATGGCGCACAGCCTCACATAAGGACAGGGTCCCCGGGCGGTACAACCCGGGGACCCTCGACACAGCCCTGGCAGGAGCGATTTTCAGTGAGCCTCGGCGCCTTTAGCGCTCGACTTCACCCTTGATGAACTTCTCGACGTTGGCGAAGGCTTCGTCGTCGAAGTACTGGACCGGCGGGGACTTCATGAAGTACGAGGACGCCGACAGGATCGGGCCACCGATGCCGCGGTCCTTGGCGATCTTCGCGGCGCGCAGGGCGTCGATGATGACACCCGCGGAGTTCGGGGAGTCCCAGACCTCGAGCTTGTACTCCAGGTTCAGCGGGACGTCGCCGAAGGCACGGCCCTCGAGGCGGACGTAGGCCCACTTGCGGTCGTCGAGCCAGGCCACGTAGTCCGAGGGACCGATGTGGACGTTCTTCTCGCCCAGGTCGCGGTCGGGGATCTGCGAGGTGACGGCCTGCGTCTTCGAGATCTTCTTGGACTCGAGGCGGTCGCGCTCCAGCATGTTCTTGAAGTCCATGTTGCCGCCGACGTTGAGCTGCATGGTGCGCTCGAGACGGACACCGCGGTCCTCGAACAGCTTCGCCATCACGCGGTGCGTGATGGTGGCGCCGACCTGCGACTTGATGTCGTCGCCGACGATCGGGACGCCCGCCTCGGTGAACTTGTCAGCCCACTCCTTGGTGCCGGCGATGAAGACCGGAAGGGCGTTGACGAAGGCGACCTTGGCTTCGATGGCGCACTGGGCGTAGAACTTCGCCGCGTCCTCGGAACCGACGGGCAGGTAGCAGATGAGAACGTCGACCTGCTTGTCCTTGAGGATCTGGACGACGTCGACCGGGGCCTCGGCGGACTCCTCGATGGTCTCGCGGTAGTACTTGCCGAGACCGTCGTGGGTGTGGCCGCGCTGGACCGTGACGCCCTTGTTCGGGACGTCGCAGATCTTGATGGTGTTGTTCTCGCTGGCACCGATGGCGTCCGAGAGGTCGAGGCCGACCTTCTTCGCGTCGACGTCGAAGGCGGCGACGAACTCGACGTCACCGACGTGGTAGTCGCCGAACTGGACGTGCATGAGGCCGGGGACCTTGGTCGCCGGGTCGGCGTCCTTGTAGTACTCGACTCCCTGGACCAGCGACGCGGCGCAGTTGCCCACGCCAACGATGGCTACGCGGACCGAACCCATTCCGGTTGCTCCCTGTGTGTATGAGTGAGGCCCTGACTGGGCGCTCACGTGATGGTGTCGTCGGGCGTATCGGGCCGGGGGGTGTCCCCGGACCGTGGCAGGTTGCCCGGCGCTCCAGATGTGTTGTTCTGCTGAGCGGGCCCCCCGGAGGCGGACCCCTTTAGGTCCCGTCCGGCCCGCTCGCTCTCGATGAGCTCGTTCAGCCAGCGCACTTCGCGCTCCACGGACTCCATTCCGTGGCGCTGGAGCTCAAGCGTGTAGTCGTCGAGGCGCTCCCGGGTGCGCGCGAAGGAGACGCGCATCTTGTCCAGCCGGTCCTCCAACCGGCTGCGGCGGCCTTCCAGCACGCGTACGCGTACGTCGCGCGACGTCTGGCCGAAGAAGGCGAAACGCGCGGCGAAGTGCTCGTCCTCGTACGAGTCGGGGCCGGTCTGCGAGAGCAGGTCCTCGAAGTGCTCCTTACCTTCCGCCGTCAACCGATAGACGATCTTGGCGCGACGTCCCGCGAGTGATGCGGCGAGAGCGTCTTCAGGAGCGTGTCCCGGCTCTTCGATCAACCAGCCATTGGCGACCAGCGTCTTGAGACAGGGGTAGAGCGTGCCGTAGCTGAACGCACGGAACACGCCCAGTGACGTATTGAGTCGTTTGCGCAGCTCATAGCCGTGCATCGGGGACTCGCGGAGCAGGCCGAGTACGGCGAACTCGAGGATCCCTGAGCGTCGGCTCATCCTCTCGCCTCCTCGTCCCTGGCTCGCTTATGCCGCTCTGATGTATCGACTCGATACATCAGCACGATAGAACGGCCATCCGCACGGGACAAGTGGGGGGATGGTGAACGGGATCACATCACTTATTCATCCGAGGCAAGTTGCCTGATTTGGGGTGAACTTCGGGCCTAGGCGGGTTTTGACGGTGCGTAGTCTGTGCGGCATGCACACCACCGGGAACCGAGTGGCGCCTGGGGGCGTCGTCGTCCTCGGTGCAGTACGGGTGAATGCGAAAGCGACCACATCCGTACTTCGGGGGGACCGGAAACCAGCCGCCGTTTCCAGGCGCGCAAAGGTGCGCCTGCCCGAGGAGTAGTCGTTCGATGAGCGAGCACCGTCGCAAACCGCCGCAGCCGCAGGGAGGCGGACGTGCCGCGGCCCGACGCGGCCAGTCCGGTTCGTCCTCCGGCCGCCGCGCGGCACCGCGTGGCGCCACCGAGTCTCCTTCCGACTCGTACGGGTCGGGAGGCGAGGAGCGGTCGTTCGGCGGCCGCGCCGATGCCCGGCGCGCGGCCCAGAGAAGCGGGGGCAGCCGACGCAGAGCGGCCGAACCCGCCGGCCGTGGCGCCCGACGCGGTGGCCCGGGCGGCCCGAGCGGTCCTGGACGGGGCCGAGCCACCGCCTCGAGCAAGCCCCGGTTCATCGACTATCCGCGCGCCGGCAAGTACGGCTGGCAGCGCTGGATGCCGTCCTGGAAGCTCGTCTCCGGGCTGTGCCTGGCGTTCTTCGGCGGTCTCGTGGCGATCGCGGGTATCGGATACGCGATGGTCGGCATCCCCAGCGAGAACACCGCGGCCAAGTCGGAGAACAACGTCTACTACTGGGAGGACGGCTCCCAGATGGTCGCGACGGGAGCCGGTGCGAACCGGCAGAACGTCACGATCGACAAGATTCCCAAGGCCATGCAGTGGGCCGTGATCTCGGCCGAGAACAAGAGCTTCTACTCCGACTCGGGTGTCGACCCCATGGGTATCGCCCGCGCTCTGGCCAACATGGCGCGGGGCGGTGACACGCAGGGTGGTTCGACGATCACCCAGCAGTACGTGAAGAACACCTACCTGAGCCAGGAGCAGACGGTCTCCCGGAAGTTCAAGGAGATGTTCATCTCCATAAAGGTGGGCACGAAGCTCACCAAGGACGAGATCCTGCAGGGCTACCTGAACACCTCGTACTACGGCCGTGACGCGTACGGCATCCAGGCCGCCGCGCAGACCTACTACGGCGTGGACGCGGAAGAGCTGTCGCCGAGCCAGTGCGCCTTCCTTGCCGCGCTGCTCAAGGGCCCGACGTACTACGACCCCGTGGACAACACGAGCTACGACCCCTCGGCGACCAAGGCGAAGAACACCGAGCGCTCCAAGTACCGCTGGAGCTGGATCCTCGAGCAGATGCACGACGACAAGCATCTGACGGACGCCGAGTACCAGACGGCCACCAAGAAGTACCCCATGCCCCAGGGGCTCAAGGCGACCAAGGGCATGACCGGCCAGACCAGCTACCTGGTCGACACGGCCAAGAAGTACGTGCTGGCCCACTCGGACATTTCACAGACCGAGTTCGACAAGGGCGGCTACCAGATCTACACGACCTTCGAGAAGGACAAAGTCAACGCTCTTTCCAAGGCCGTTCAGAAGATCGAGAAGGAAAAGATCGACCCGGAGAAGCGCGAACTGGACAAGCACGTCCAGTTCGGTGCGGCGTCGGTCAGGCCCAAGGACGGTGCCATCGTTGCCCTGTACGGCGGTGCGGGGTACGAGAACGGCCACTTCAACAACAACGCGAACACCTCCGGTGTGCCCGTCGGATCGACGTGGAAGCCGTTTGTGATGGCCGCGGCGATGGAGTACGGCACGTACAAGGATCCTGACGTGGGTGTCGCGCCCTTGAGCAAGTACAACGGCAACGATCATCTGAAGGTCAGGAACAACGACGGCACCTACGTCCTTAAGAAGGACAACTCGGTCTTCTACCAGGAGAACGAGAGTGACTATCCCTGGGGCTACATCTCCCTGCGCAAGGCGATGGAGCAGTCCGTCAACACACCGTTCGTGCAGCTAGGCATGGACGTGGGGTTGATGAAGGTCCGGGGTGTCGCGGAGAAGTCCGGAATCCTGGACGAGAGCATGCCGCAGACCCCCAACGCGTCCTTCTCTCTCGGTACCTCGACCCCCAGCGCCATCCGTATGGCTGACGCCTACGCGACGTTCGCCGCATCCGGCAAGCACGCGGATCCGTACTCCGTGACAGCAGTCAAGAAGGACGGGCAGGACCTGCAGGGCTTCGACAAGCCGAAGATCACGCTGGCAATGCCCGAGAATGTGGCGCACAACGTCACGAACATGCTCGAGAACGTCATTGAGAACGGCACGGGTCAGAACGCGAAGGCTCTGGGTCGTACGGCGGCCGGCAAGACCGGCACCACCGACGAGAATAAATCTGCCTGGTTCGTGGGCTACACGCAGCAGCTGTCGACATCGATCGCGATGTTCCGTGAGGACCCCAAGAGCAGCAAGCTGCTCTCCATGAACGGCACGGCGGGTGAGGACTCCATCCACGGTGGTGACATCCCCACGTCGATCTGGACCGAGTACATGAAGGCCGCTCTCAAGAACGCCAACGATCCCGGTTTCCCGGACGCCGAGAAGATCGGCGAGGTCCAGGACGAGCAGGGCGCTCCCTCCCCGACCCCGACCGTCACCGCGACGCCGACCCCGACCGTCAGCGCGACGCCGACCCCGACGCCGAGCCCGTCCCTCACCGCTCCCTCGCCCTCGGCGACGGAGACCTGCTTCGGCTTCCAGTGCGAGGACACCGGAGGCACGAACACCGGCGGCACGGACGGAGGCACGACCTCCACACCGACGGCCACGGAGACAGACAGCACCAGAGGCAACGGCAATGGAGGCATCTTCGGAGGATCGAGCGGTTAGCCGCCATATCGCCCGCCGAGGGTGTTTCACGTGAAACATGGGCCGCCGCACCCACCAGGTGCGGCGGCCCTCGGCGTATTCCTAGAGACGTACGGCAGGATGTCCCCCATGCCCAGCGCAGAATCGACGCAAGCGAGCGTGCACGAGCCGGACCTGGTACGGCCGACCAAGGACGACGAGATCGCCGCGAACGGCAGCGAGCTGATCGGTGGCCCGATCGGGCGGCGGGCGCTGCTAGGGACGTCCTGGTGGACTCCCGTGCGCATCATCGCGCTCGTGGCGATCGGGATGTTCGCCCTCGGCCTGGTCCAGAAGGCGCCCTGCTACAACGGCGGCTGGTTCTTCGGCGCCAGCGCGCAGTACACGCACGCGTGCTACTCGGACATCCCGCACCTCTACGCGGGGCGCGGCTTCGCCGACGGGCTCGTGCCGTACTTCGACAAGATCAACGGCGACATGGAGTACCTCGAATACCCGGTGCTGACCGGTGTGTTCATGGAGGTCGCCTCCTGGCTCACGCCCGGCAGCGGCAGCATCCAGGACCAGGAACAGTGGTACTGGATGGTCAACGCCGGGATGTTGATGGCGTGCGCCGCCGTCATCGCCGTCTGCGTGACCCGTACGCACGCCCGGCGGCCCTGGGACGGTCTGCTGGTCGCCCTGGCGCCCGCCTTCGCGCTGACCGCCACCATCAACTGGGACCTGCTGGCGGTCGCCCTGACGGCCGCGGCGATGCTGATGTGGTCGCGGGGCCGCTCTCTCGCCTTCGGTGTCCTGCTGGGCCTCGCCACAGCCGCCAAGCTCTACCCCGTCTTCCTCCTGGGCCCGTTGTTCGTGCTGTGCTGGCGCGCGGGCAAGTGGCGGGACTTCGGAAAGGCATTGGGAGGCGCCGCCGTCTCCTGGCTGGTCGTGAACCTTCCGGTGATGCTCCTCGCCTGGGACGGCTGGTCGAAGTTCTACGAGTTCAGCCAGGAGCGGGGCGTCGACTTCGGGTCCTTCTGGCTGATCCTGGCCCAGAACTCGACCGACCCGCTGAGCACCGAGACGGTCAACACACTCGCCACGCTGCTGGTGCTGCTGTCCTGCGTCGGCATCGCCGCGCTCACCCTGACCGCCCCACGCCGGCCGCGCTTCGCCCAGCTGGCCTTCCTGATCGTCGCGGCGTTCATCCTCACCAACAAGGTCTACTCGCCGCAGTACGTCCTGTGGCTGATTCCCCTCGCCGTACTGGCGCGGCCCAAGTGGCGGGACTTCCTGATCTGGCAGGCCTGCGAGGTGGCGTACTTCCTGGGGATCTGGATGTACCTCGCGTACACGACCAGCGCGGACGCCCACAAGGGCCTGCCCCAGGACGGCTATCACTGGGCCATCGGGCTGCACCTGCTCGGGACGCTGTACCTGTGTGCCGTGATCGTGCGCGACATCTGGATGCCGGAGCGGGACGTGGTGCGCCGGGCCGGCGACGACGACCCCTCGGGAGGCGTGCTCGACGGGGCGGAGGACGTGTTCGTCCTGGGCCCAGCGGCTCATCCCCCGCGCCACGCCGCCCACTTCGGAGCGCCGCAGGTGGAGTGGGGCGATCAGGCCCCTTCCCCAGACCGTTCGCTCTGAGCGAACAAGGCGTGGTCGCCCCACGCAAAAGGCCGTACACGGTAGGTCCCGTGTACGGCCTTTCGGCTGTCTGTGTACGGCGCTTCAGGCGTCCGTACGACGCTCAGCGGTCGACGATCCGGTCGAACTGCGTGGTGGTGTGCCGCAGATGGGCCACCAGCTCCTCACCGACCTTCGGCTCCGGGGCGTCGGAGGGGACGAACAGGATCGACACCTGCATGTGCGGCGGCTCGGCGAACCAGCGCTGCTTGCCGCCCCAGACGAACGGAGAAAGGTTCCGGTTGACCGTGGCCAGGCCGGCGCGGGCCACGCCCTTGGCGCGCGGCATGACGCCGTGCAGCGCCTTGGGAGCCTCCAGGCCCACCCCGTGGGACGTACCGCCCGCCACGACGACCAGGAAGCCGTCCGAGGCCGCCTTCTGCTGTCGGTAGCCGAACCGGTCGCCCTTGGCCACGCGCGTGACGTCCAGGACCGCCCCGCGGTACTCGGTGGCCTCGTGGTCCCCCAGCCACAGCCGCGTGCCGATGCGGGCGCGGAAGCGGGTCTGCGGGAACTGCTGCTGGAGCCGGGCGAGATCCTCGGCCTTGAGGTGGCTGACGAACATCGTGTGCAGCGGCAGGCGCGCCGCGCGCAGCCGGTCCATCCAGCCGATGACCTCCTCGACGGCGTCCGAGCCGTCTGTACGGTCCAGCGGCAGGTGGATGGCGAAGCCCTCGAGACGGACGTTCTCTATGGCGGAGTGCAGCTGCGGCAGTTCCTGCTCGCTGATGCCGTGACGCTTCATCGAGGACATCACCTCGATGACCACGCGGGCGCCCACGAGGCCGTAGACCCCGTCGATCGACGACACCGAACGGATGACCCGGTCCGGCAGCGGCACGGGCTCCTCGCCGCGCCGGTACGGCGTCAGCACCAGCAGGTCGCCGCCGAACCAGTCCTTGATGCGAGCGGCCTCGTACGTCGTGCCGACCGCGAGGACGTCCGAGCCCAGCCGCGTGGCCTCCTCCGCCAGCCGCTCGTGCCCGAAGCCGTATCCGTTGCCCTTGCAGACCGGGACGAGACCCGGGAACTGGTCCTGCACGTGCTTGTGGTGCGCACGCCAGCGCGCGGTGTCGACGTAGAGCGTGAGCGCCATGGCCGGACCCGGAACCTTTCTCGTGGCTGCGGTGTATCAGAGGTATGGAAGCGAACGAACGTGCCGAAGCTATCGAAGCAAACAGCTGGGGTTCAGCGCCGCGACATGTAGATGTCGAGCGCCTTGTGGAGCAGCTTGTTCAGCGGGAAGTCCCACTCGCCGAGGTACTCGGCGGCCTGGCCGCCCGTGCCGACCTTGAACTGGATCAGGCCGAAGAGGTGGTCGGTCTCGTCCAGCGAGTCGGAGATGCCACGCAGGTCGTAGACGGTCGCGCCGAGGGCGTAGGCGTCGCGCAGCATCCGCCACTGCATCGCGTTCGAGGGCCGGACCTCACGGCCGATGTTGTCGGAGGCTCCATAGGAGTACCAGACGTGTCCGCCGACGATCAGCATCGTCGCCGCCGACAGGTTCACGCCGTTGTGGCGGGCGAAGTACAGCCGCATGCGGTTGGGGTCCTCGGTGTTGAGGGCCGTCCACATGCGCTGGAAGTACGACAGCGGGCGGGGCCGGAAGTGGTCACGCACGGCCGTGATCTCGTAGAGCCGCTGCCATTCCTCGAGGTCCTGGTAACCGCCCTGGACGACCTCGACACCGGCCTTCTCGGCCTTCTTGATGTTGCGGCGCCACAGCTGGTTGAAGTTCTTGTGGACCTCTTCCAGGGACCGGTTCGCCAGCGGCACCTGGTACACGTAGCGGGGCTGGACGTCGCCGAAACCGGCGCCCCCGTCCTCGCCCTGCTGCCAGCCCATACGACGCAGCTTGTCGGCGACCTCGAAGGCGCGCGGTTCGATGAAGTCGGCCTCGATGTCGCGCAGCCGCTTCACGTCGGGGTTCTGGATGCCGGCCTTGATGGAGGTGGCCTCCCAGCGCCGGATGATCACCGGCGGGCCCATCTTCACCGAGAAGGCGCCCTGGTGCTTGAGGTGCGCGAGCATCGGTTCCAGCCAGTCGGCCAGATTCGGCGCGAACCAGTTGATGACCGGGCCCTCGGGCAGATAGGCGAGGTAGCGCTTGATCTTGGGGAGCTGCCGGTAGAGGACCATGCCCGCACCGACCAGCTCACCGGTCTTGTCGTCGAACCACCCGAGGCTCTCGGAGCGCCACTCCGCCTTGACATCTGCCCAGGCCGGAACCTGCATGTGGCTAGCCGACGGCAGGCTCTGGATGTATGCCAGATGCTGCTCGCGGCTGATCGTCCTCAGGGTCAGGCTCATTCGGGGCGCTCCTCGGGCTGGTGTGTCCCCATGGGTACAGGGGCTCCGGCTCTCGCGCCGAAGCCTACTGCGCCTGGCGAGCGCCCTGACTGGGCGTACGGCACCTGCGCCCCGGCCGGTGGGCCGCCGAGGCGTTCCGCGGTGCTTTGTGTGGTGTTAGGGGGACGGTGCCCTAGGCGTCAGCTGATGACTCCGCCGAAGAGGCCGCCGTGCGCCATGCCGAGGAAGAAGCCGATCGCCGAGGCGCCGAGACCGAGGATCAGTCCGAAGCGTTCACGGGTCGTCTCCGAGATCCACTGGCCGTACGCGCCGACGAGGATCCCCACCAGTCCGGTCCAGGAGCTGATGAGGTGCAGGCTGTGGAACATCGCCGTGATGAACGACGTGAGCCCCAGGACCAGGGTCACCGCGAGCAGGGTGTCCTGGAGGGGGTGGGCTTTGCCGTCCGTGGCGAACAGGCCTCCGACGGTGTTGGGTCGCAATGCTTGTGCCATAGGGCACCTCCTGCGAAAGGCGGCGCATCGTAGCGCCGTACACACCCGATGTGTACAGATTGTCGTTCCTGGCGGCCGGATTTCAACCGGAAGCCATGGTGCGGGTACTCTGTACCGTCTGCACTGGTGTCTGCCCATGTCACGACCGGGACTACCGCGAGGAAGCCCCGATTGTCAGTGGCGGCCGATACCTTTGCGTACGCATTACAACCCTCCTGCCACGGAACGACCGTGGCCGTTGAGTCCAAAGGAGGTGGGTTCCACATGCGTCACTACGAGGTGATGGTCATCCTCGACCCCGATCTGGAGGAGCGCGCTGTCGCCCCCCTGATCGAGAACTTCCTCTCCGTCGTCCGTGAGGGCAACGGAAAGGTCGAGAAGGTCGACACCTGGGGCCGTCGTCGGCTCTCGTACGAGATCAAGAAGAAGCCCGAGGGCATCTACTCGGTCATCGACCTGCAGGCCGAGCCTGCGGTCGTCAAGGAGCTCGACCGCCAGATGAACCTGAACGAGTCGGTCCTCCGGACCAAGGTCCTCCGCCCCGAGACCCACTGAGCCTCCCGCTCAGCTGATCTCGGGATTCGAGTAGCAGCAACCAAGCAGCCAGAGCAGCAAACCCGCCGAGAGGTTCCCCATGGCAGGCGAGACCGTCATCACGGTCGTCGGCAATCTTGTCGACGACCCCGAGCTGCGCTTCACCCCCTCCGGTGCGGCGGTCGCGAAGTTCCGTGTCGCGTCCACCCCCCGCACCTTCGACCGTCAGACCAATGAGTGGAAGGACGGCGAGAGCCTGTTCCTGACCTGCTCGGTCTGGCGTCAGGCGGCGGAGAACGTCGCGGAGTCGCTCCAGCGAGGCATGCGCGTCATCGTGCAGGGCCGGTTGAAGCAGCGGTCCTACGAGGACCGTGAGGGCGTCAAGCGCACGGTCTACGAGCTGGACGTCGAGGAAGTCGGCGCCAGCCTGCGCAGTGCCACGGCCAAGGTCACCAAGACTGCCGGCGGCGCCGGCCGCAGTGGCCAGGGTGGTTACAGCGGCGGTGGCGGCGGCGGCCAGGCCGGCGGCAGCTGGGGTGGAAACTCCGGCGGCGGCCAGCAGGGCGGCGGCGCTCCTGCCGAAGACCCGTGGGCGACCGGCGCTCCGGCCGGTGGCAACCAGGGCGGCGGCGGTGGCGGCGGCTGGGGTGGAAACTCCAGCGGCGGCCAGCAGGGCGGCGGCTACTCGGACGAGCCCCCCTTCTAGGCCTTCGGGCCGAGGGTGGGTCGTACCCACACTTCTTGATCACACAGGAGAAACACCATGGCGAAGCCGCCTGTGCGCAAGCCTAAGAAGAAGGTCTGCGCTTTTTGCAAGGACAAGGTCACGTACGTGGACTACAAGGACACGAACATGCTGCGGAAGTTCATTTCCGACCGTGGCAAGATCCGTGCCCGCCGCGTGACCGGCAACTGCACGCAGCACCAGCGTGACGTCGCCACGGCCGTCAAGAACAGCCGTGAGATGGCGCTGCTGCCCTACACCTCCACCGCGCGATAAGGGAAGGGTGACCGACCAATGAAGATCATCCTTACCCACGAGGTCTCCGGCCTCGGTGCCGCGGGCGACGTCGTCGACGTCAAGGACGGCTACGCTCGCAACTACCTGATCCCGCGGAAGTTCGCTATCCGCTGGACCAAGGGTGGCGAGAAGGACGTCGAGCAGATCCGTCGTGCTCGCAAGATCCACGAGATCCAGACCATCGAGCAGGCCAATCAGGTCAAGGGCCAGCTCGAGGCCGTCAAGGTTCGTCTGGCCGTTCGCTCCGGCGACGCCGGTCGTCTCTTCGGTTCCGTCACCCCTGCCGACATCGCCTCGGCGATCAAGGCTTCCGGTGGCCCCGAGGTCGACAAGCGCCGCATCGAGCTCGGTTCGCCGATCAAGACGCTGGGCGCCCACGAGACGTCCGTGCGTCTGCACCCCGAGGTGGCCGCCAAGGTCAACATCGAGGTCGTCGCTGCGTGACGCTGCGCTCGGTTTGAGCAGCTGAGAAGGGCCGCACCCATCGGGTGCGGCCCTTCTTGCGTGCGGGCGGACCGAGGTGTGTTTCACGTGAAACAGAGGGTTTCACGTGAAACAAGTCAGCGCGGCGCGCCCGATTCGGCGAGGGATTCGGTTCAGCGCGTGGCGCCGGTGACGATCCAGCGGCCCGAGCGGGTCCGCAGCCAGAGAGTCAGCATGCGCACCGCCATCATCAGCGTCATCGCTCCCCAGACCGCGGTGAGGCCTCCGCCGAACGCGGGTATGAGCAGGGCCACGGGCGTGAAGATCGCCAGAGTCAGGACCATGGCCCAGGCGAGGTAGGGTCCGTCGCCCGCCCCCATCAGGACGCCGTCCAGGACGAAGACGATGCCGCAGATGGGCTGGGCGAGGGCCACCACGAGAAGAGCGGGCAGTGCCACGTCCTTCACCACGGAGTCGCTCGTGAACAGCGGAAGGAATACCGGACGGGCCGCCACGACGGCGAGACCGAGTATCACGCCGACCGCGATACCCCACTGCACCATGCGGCGGCATGCCTCACGGGCGCCTTGGACGTCGCCGGCACCGAGATAGCGGCCGATGATGGCCTGTCCCGCGATGGCGATGGCATCCAGGGCGAAGGCAAGCAGGCTCCATAGCGACAGGATGATCTGGTGCGCCGCGATGTCGGCATCGCCGAGACGGGCTGCCACGGCCGTGGCGATCATCAGGATCGTGCGGAGCGAGAGGGTGCGGACGAGCAGTGGGACGCCGGCCTGCGCCGAAGCCCGGATACCAGCGGCGTCGGGGCGCAGTGAGGCACCGTGGGCGCGGGCTCCGCGGACGACGACCACGAGGTAGACGGCGGCCATACCGAACTGGGCGATGACGGTGCCCCAGGCGGAGCCGGCGATGCCGAGGTCGGCGCCGTAGACGAGGCCCACGTTGAGGACGGCGTTGGCGACGAAGCCGCCGATGGCGACGTACAGCGGTGTCTTCGTGTCCTGCAGTCCGCGCAGAACTCCGGTCGAGGCGAGGACGACGAGCATGGCCGGGATGCCGAGGGACGAGATCCGAAGATAAGTGGTCGCGTACGGGGCGGCGGTGTCCGAGGCGCCGAAGAGTTCCACCAGTGCCGGTGCGGTGGGCAGGACGACGGCGACGACCGCGCCGCCGAGCAGGAGTGCCAGCCAGATACCGTCCATGCCCTGGCGGATGGCGGCCGGGAGGTCGTCGGCGCCGACACGTCGGGCGACGGCCGCGGTGGTGGCGTAGGCGAGGAAGACGAAGATGCTGACGCCTGTCATGAGGAGGGCCGAGGCGACCCCCAGTCCCGCGAGTTGCGCGGTGCCGAGATGGCCCACGATCGCGCTGTCGGCCATGACGAAGAGCGGCTCGGCGACGAGTGCCCCGAAAGCCGGGACGGCCAGAGCGACGATCTCTCGGTCATGCTGTCGCCGTGTAGCGCGCGTGGTCGCCGGAGCATGTGTCATGAGCACCAATCTAATCGTCCACAGGTAAGAGATGCAATGCATCAATGACCCTTACTTGCCGTGTTGTCGCGCGCGCTTCCGCGTGTCGTTCGATGTGATCTTGGTCCGACTGGGGAAGTTTTTCTTCTGCACAGCCGGTGGATGGGAAGAGTGCAGGTCAGGGCTGGTCTCGAACGAGAAGCGCGAGCTTGTTCACAGGCCTGTCCACCGTGTCGTGCACAGGTTTTGCGGAGTTCTCCACAGCATCCGGGCCGTCGTCCACATGGCCTGTGGATAACCAGATTGGCTGACGGTGCCGTCGGGCCTACCGTGGTCCGGCGCCCGCTCCGTCTGTCGGCCTGGAAACCATCACAAAACCGACGCTGCCAGAACCGGAGTTGGGCCTCTTATTTGTCAGTGCCGTGCCGTAGAAAAAGAGAAGCACGGCGAGGTCCGCTCCGCGGACGGGAGGAGGTGGCTCGGTGAGCATTTCCGAGCCCTTGGACGATCCGTGGGCCGACAGCGGTCCCAGTGATCGCCTGCCTGCCTCGCGCCGCCGCGGCGAAGGTGGCCGGGGTCGCGACGAGCAGCACGACCGCGGCCGGGAGAGCGGCGAATGGGACGGCGGGGGCACGTCCTTCGAACGCGTCCCGCCGCAGGACCTCGACGCCGAGCAGTCCGTCCTCGGCGGCATGCTCCTGTCGAAGGACGCCATCGCCGACGTCGTCGAGGTCATCAAAGGACACGACTTCTACAAGCCGGCGCACGAGACGATCTTCCAGGCGATCCTCGACATCTACGCCAAGGGCGAGCCGGCCGACCCGATCACGATCGCGGCCGAGCTGACCAAGCGCGGTGAGATCAACAAGGTCGGCGGCGCATCGTACCTGCACACCCTTGTCCAGACGGTGCCGACGGCGGCCAACGCCGAGTACTACGCGGAGATCGTGCACGAGCGCGCGGTCCTGCGCCGTCTGGTCGAGGCCGGCACCCGCATCACCCAGATGGGATACGCGGCCGACGACGACGTCGACGAGATCGTCAACCGCGCCCAGGCCGAGATCTACGCGGTCACCGAGCAGCGCACCAGCGAGGACTATCTGCCGCTCGGCGACATCATGGAGGGCGCACTCGACGAGATCGAGGCGATCGGCTCCCGCACGGGAGAGATGACCGGTGTGCCGACAGGGTTCACGGACCTGGACTCGCTCACCAACGGGCTGCACCCGGGGCAGATGATCGTCATCGCGGCCCGTCCCGCCATGGGTAAGTCCACGCTGGCGCTGGACTTCGCGCGGGCGGCGTCGATCAAGAACAACCTGCCGAGCGTCATCTTCTCCCTGGAAATGGGGCGCAACGAGATCGCGATGCGTCTGCTGTCGGCCGAGGCGCGGGTGGCGCTGCACCACATGCGTTCCGGCACCATGACGGACGAGGACTGGACGCGGCTGGCCCGTCGGATGCCCGAGGTCTCGGCCGCGCCGCTCTACATCGACGACTCCCCGAACCTGTCGATGATGGAGATCCGCGCGAAGTGCCGTCGGCTGAAGCAGCGCAACGACATCAAGCTCGTGATCATCGACTATCTGCAGCTGATGCAGTCCGGCAAGCGCTCCGAGAGCCGTCAGCAGGAGGTCTCGGACATGTCTCGTAACCTCAAGCTCCTGGCCAAGGAGCTCGAGGTCCCGGTGATCGCGCTCTCACAGCTCAACCGTGGCCCCGAGCAGCGCACGGACAAGAAGCCGCAGGTGTCCGACCTGCGTGAGTCCGGCTCCATCGAGCAGGACGCCGACATGGTGATCCTGCTGCACCGCGAGGACGCCTACGAGAAGGAGTCGCCGCGCGCCGGCGAGGCGGACATCATCGTGGGCAAGCACCGTAACGGCCCGACGGCGACGATCACGGTCGCCTTCCAGGGTCACTACTCGCGCTTCGTGGACATGGCCCAGACCTGAGCCACCCGTGCAGGTTCTCAAATCCCGTGTCATTTTCTCAATGACGGTGTCACCTGACTGGCCGATCTGACACGGGAGTGAGAATCGCTGTTCACCGCCGTCACTCGAGCACACCGGTGACATCCATGCCAGTGAGCAGGTAGTTTGCGGGAGGACTGAGAGAAGAGTTCGCATGGACTCCCGGATCGCCCGCATCCGACGCAAGCTCGCCAAGGTGCCCTATGCCGCGCTGCGAAGCCACTCCTTCGGTGAAGAGAAGCACGGGTTCCGCCTCGAATCCCCGTTGCCGGACGCGAAGGTCGCCGAGTTCGAGGCCGACCACCACATCGAACTGCCCGGTCCTTACCGCAGCTTCCTGACCACACTGGGCGGAGGCGGAGCATCGCCTTTCTACGGACTGCTGCCGTTGCAGTCATGTCGGCTGTTCACGATGGATCCCCGAGGCGAGTCCGGTCGCCCTCGGGGGTTCGCGTTCGCCGGCGGCCCGCCTCACCGAAGTGACTTTTCCTGCACATCATCGAGGCAGGGTGCACCGACCTGGTGCTTCTCGGAATCACAGGTCCCTTGGCCGGTCGCGTCGTCACCGGAAACGCCGACGGCTTCTGGGGTCCCAGCGTCTCGTCGGCCACCGACTACCTGGCCTGGTACGAACGCTGGCTCGACCACATGCTCGACGGTCGCGACAACCGCGACCTGGAACTGACCTCACCCGCACTGCGAGCGCCTGTCGACCGGAACCTGAGACAGCATCGCGACCGCGAGGATCTGTCACGGCCCTGAGAATCCGGAGCTATGTCATCCGTTGGAGAACGGCTCCAAACGGCTGGTCACGTGGTCACTCGCATGCCATCGGAGTCGAGGACCTGCACCGTCTCGGGTCCAAAGCGTTCGACGTCGCGGTGTTCCGCGGGGTGGACTGTGCCCATGACGACATCTCAGGAAGAGCTGCTTCCCGGCACGCGCCGGGCGCTGCTGCACCGCATCGCCGTTGCCCAGGCCGAAGGACGTACGCCATCGCTGGTCGCGGCGGTCGTGCGGGGCGGCCGGGCCGTCTGGCACGGCTCCCGGACGTCGGTGGACGGGCACGGGCCGGACGAGAACGTGCAGTACCGCATCGGCTCGATCACCAAGACCTTCACCGCCGTTCTCGTGCTGCGACTGCGCGACGAGGGACTGCTCGACCTCGGCGATCCGCTGGACAAGCATCTGCCGGGCACCGGCGCGGGGGAGGCCACCATCGCCGAACTCCTCGCGCACACGGCCGGGTTGGCGGCCGAGTCGCCGGGGCCGTGGTGGGAGCGCAGCCCGGGCTCGCTGCGTCCCGAACTGACCGACGTGCTCGGCGAGCAGCCCTTCCTGCACCCGGGCGGCCGCCGCTTCCACTACTCGAACCCCGGCTACACCCTGCTGGGCGCGCTGGTCGAGGAGCTGCGCGGCGCCTCATGGGAGGACGTCCTCCGGCGCGAAGTGCTCGAACCCCTGGGTCTCGACAGCACGAGCGCCCAGCCCCGGGCACCGCACGCGGGTGGCTGGGCGGTGCATCCCTGGGCCGATGTGATGCTTCCGGAGCCCACCGAGGACCTGGGCCGGATGGCACCGGCAGGCCAACTCTGGTCCACCACAGGCGACCTGGCGAAGTTCGCGGCCTTCCTGGCGAAGGGCGACGACCGGGTGCTCGGTGCGGAGACGGTACGGGAGATGCGGACACCCGCCGCTCCGGCCGAGGCCGCGGATGTCGTGGACGGTGCGACGTACGGTCTGGGGATGCAGGTGCAGAGCCGGGGCGGCCGACTGCTCGTCGGGCACTCGGGGTCCTTGCCGGGATTCCTGGCCAACCTCACCATCAGCGTGGCGGACGACGTGGCCGCGGTGGTGCTGACCAACTGCACCTCCGGGCCACTGCTGGGTTCCGTGGGCGCCGACCTCGTACGGATCGTCGCGGAGGCCGAGCCGCGGATTCCCGAGCCGTGGCGGCCCCTGCCCGAAGTCGACGCGGCTGTGCTGGAGTTGGCGGGGCAGTGGTACTGGGGGACGCATGCGTTCGCCCTGCGACTGACGACCGAGGGCGGCGTCTCGCTGGACCCCCTGAGCGGCATCGGTCGCCGCTCACGTTTTCGCAGGAACGGTGAAGGCACGTGGACCGGCCTCGAGGGCTACTTCGCCGGAGAGCTTCTGAGAGCCGTACGGCGGCCTGACGGCGCTGTGAGCCATCTGGACCTCGGGTCGTTCGTGTTCACGCGTCAGCCGTACGACGAGGGCTCTCCTGTGCCGGGTGGGGTGGACCCGGAGGGGTGGCGCGGTATCGGCTGAGCGGTTGGGGCTTGTTTCACGTGAAACAAGCCCCAGGGGTCGGAACGGTGCCCGCCCGAGCGTCAGAGCGGCAGCTTGAAGCCCACGTGTGAGGCCTCGAAGCCCAGCCTCTCGTAGAAGCGATGTGCGTCGGTGCGGGTGGCGTCGGAGGTCAGCTGCACCAACTGGCAGTTCTGGCGCCGTGATTCATCGACCGCCCATTCGATGAGCCGCGTACCCAGTCCGCTGCCACGCTCGTCGGCGTGGATGCGGACGCCTTCGATGATCGACCGGGTGGAGCCGCGTCGGGAGAGTCCGGGAATGATCGTGAGCTGGAGCGTGCCGACGACGCGGTCCTCGCGGACGGCGACGACGAGGTGCTGGTTCGGGTCGGCGACGAGTCGCTCCAGGGCGGTCAGGTAGGGGGCGAGGTCGTCCGGTGACTCGCGCTGCGCGCCCAGCGGGTCGTCCGCGAGCATGGCGACGATCGCGGGGACATCGGCGGCGACGGCGGCGCGTATTTCAAGATCTCCCATGCCGGCCAGCCTATGCGGGCACGTTCAGCGACTCCACGACCCGGACCAGCGGGGCCAGTTCGGGGTTCCTGGCCGCTTCGTCGAGAGCCTCACGCAGGGCGGTGTCATTGGTCGGCCGTGCTTCGTCGAGGAGCTTGAGACCTGCCTCCGTGACGTTGGTGTAGATGCCGCGGCGGTCGGTGGGGCACAGGTAGCGGGTGAGCAGGAGGCGGTCCTCCAGGCGGGTGACCAGCCGGGTGGTGGCGCTCTGGCTCAGGACGACGGCGTCGGCTACCTGCTTCATCTGTAGATGGCCGCCGTCTCCGTCGTGCTGTCGGCTGAGGACGTCGAGCAGGGAGTACTCGCGCACGCTGAGGTCGTGCTTCGCCTGGAGGGCCCGCTCGATATGGGCCTCGATCCTCCCGTGCAGCAGGGAGAGGGCGCACCAGCCCTGTGCGAGGGCGGTGAGTGCGGGGTCCGTCGCTGTCATCGGCGCTTCCTTCGTCCCGGAACGACTGAAACCAGGATAGAGCAGGGCCGCAATAGTCGGCGCTTGCAAGTATCAGGCGCCTGCAAGTATTGTCTCCGACTGTAAAGCGCTCCTGCAATTACCTGGAAGGTGCAGACCCTCATGCCTCTCGCGCTCCTGGCTCTCGCGATCGGGGCCTTCGGAATCGGAACCACCGAGTTCGTGATCATGGGCTTGCTGCCCGAGGTCGCGAGTGACTTCGGGGTCTCCATCCCTACGGCCGGCTTCCTGGTGACGGGCTATGCGCTCGGCGTCATGTTCGGTGCTCCGCTGATGACGGTGCTCGGCACCAAGGTCTCCCGCAAGCGCATGCTGATGGTGCTGATGGGCCTCTTCATCGCCGGCAACCTGCTGTCCGCCCTGGCCCCCGCCTTCAGCGTCATGCTGATCGGCCGGGTGGTTGCCTCACTCGCCCACGGTGCCTTCTTCGGCATCGGCTCGGTCGTGGCGGCCGAACTGGTCGCCCCGGACAAGAAGGCCGGAGCCATCGCGATGATGTTCACCGGCCTCACCGTCGCCAACGTGGTGGGCGTCCCGCTGGGCACCCTCGTGGGGCAGACCGTCGGCTGGCGCGTCACCTTCGCCCTCGTCGCCGCGCTCGGCGTCCTGGGCCTGGCCGGTATCGCCAAGCTCGTCCCCGACATGCCCAGGCCGGAGGGCGTGCACCTGCGCCATGAACTGGCCGCCTTCAAGAACACCCAGGTCCTGCTCGCCATGGCGATGACGGTGCTCGGCTTCGGCGGCGTCTTCGCGGCCATCACCTACATCGCGCCGATGATGACCCACGTCGCCGGATTCGCCGACGGCTCCGTCACCTGGCTGCTCGTCCTCTTCGGCCTCGGCATGGTCGGCGGCAACCTCATCGGCGGCAAGTACGCGGACCGCGCCCTGATGCCCCTGCTGTACGTGTCTCTGGGCGCCCTGGCCGTCGTTCTCGGGCTCTTCACGCTCACCGCGCACCACAAGGTCCTCGCGGCCGTCACGATCGCGCTCATCGGCGCCCTGGGGTTCGCCACGGTCCCGCCGCTGCAGAAGCGCGTCCTCGACCAGGCGCACGGCGCCCCGACACTCGCCTCGGCGGTGAACATCGGTGCCTTCAACCTCGGCAACGCGCTCTCCGCCTGGCTTGGCGGCCTCGTCATCGGCGCCGGGCTCGGCTACACCGCTCCGAACTGGGTGGGTGCCGTCCTGGCCGCTGCCGCCCTGGGGCTCGCGCTTCTCTCGGCCGCCCTGGAGCGCCGGGCCGGCGCCCCCAGCGAGGTCGTGGCAGGGGCCGTACCGGCCGATCGGCGGGCGGCCGTCCACCACTGAACCGGACAGGGCCAGCCGATCCGCACGAGCCACCTTGAGCCGCACCGAACGATGCCGGGTCCCGACCAGGACCCGGCATCACCACTTCGGCTGCCCTCAGCAAGCCGTCACCACGCCGCCGTCCCTCACCCCGCGGCCACCGTCACCGGCGCGAACCGCCGGCTCCAGTCGCCGGGCAACTTCGAAATCCCGTAGTTCATGACCGAGTTGAAGGCAACGGACGCCAGCCCGCGCTCCTTCACCCACGTCAGCAGCTCCTCGTGCCGCACGTCGATGTCGGTACGCAGCTTGAGGTCCGTGTGGGCGGCCAGCGAAGCGATGAGCGCTTTCGCCGTCTCCGTGTCCCGGGCGATCAGCGGCCCCACGACATGGTTGTCCATGTTGGGCCACGCGCCCGCGTACCCGATGATCCGGCCGTTCTCCTCGGCGACCCGCAACTGGTCGGAGAAGGCGGGCAGCCGCGTCACGATATGCGTGCGATCGGTGCCGAAGACGTCCCCGTCGAGTCGGAGGACGGCGGTGAGGTCCTCGGCGGTCGCCGCGCGCGTGGCGACGGCGGGCTCGTACCCGGCGGCCGTGAAGTGGCCCCGCACCATCTCCGCCCGGCCAGTGACCTTGAAGCCGAGTTCCTCGTAGAGCGGGCGGCCGTTGGGCGTCGCATGCAGGGTCAGCGGGGTGGTGCCCATCGCCGCGATCACGTCACGCATCAGCCGGCGGCCGATGCCTCGGCGTGCATGCCGCTCGGCGACCAGCACCATGCCGATGGCCCCCAGATCGGGGCGGTCCTGCGGGCCGTACTCGGTGACGACGCAGGCGCTGACGAGGCCGCCGTCGGGGTCGTCGATGCCGTATCCCTTCCCGGAGGTGAGGAGGAAGCCCCACTTGTGCTCCTCGCGCGGCCACCCCCGGTCCTCGGACAAGTCGGCGCAGGCGGCGAGATCGCGCAGCGTCAGTCGGCGGATGGGCAGATCGGCGAGGGAAGGTGTCGACACGCAGGTCAGGCTGTCTGACGGGTGCCCTCGACGTCCACTTGTTTCCGCGGAGATGTACGAGGTTTTGGCCATGTCGTAGCCGACTGCACAGCGCCTAGACAGACGGCCCGTGTTTCACGTGAAACATGAGCGAACGACAGGCATCCGACGGCCTTGCGAAGCGCCGACGGTGTCCTCGCCCAAGCGCCGCGCTGTCCTCGCCAAAGCGCTTCAGGGATCCTCACCGAGGTGTCGTCATCCGACCCGGCTAGCCTCGGGAACCATGGCCAGACTTCATCTCTTCGACCTCGACGGCACATTGCTGTACGGCACTTCCTCGCCCGTGGAGATCTCTCGGCAACTGGGGCTCGAAGCCGAGACCGTGGCACTCGACCAGGCGATCTCGACGGGGCTGATAGAGCCGCCCGAGTACGCCGCGCGGGTGCGCGAACTGTGGGCAGAGCTCACCGAGGCCCATGTGACGGCCGCTTTCGAGGGCGCTCCGTGGCTGGCCCGAATCCGTGACGTCTGGGAGGAGATCCGGGAGAACGGCGACTACTGCGCCGTCGTATCACTCTCGCCGTCCTTCTTCGTCGAGCGGCTCACCATCTGGGGTGCCCACGCGGCGTACGGATCGCGCTTTCCCGCCGTGCCGTTCACCGAGCCCGTGGATCCGGCCGGGGTGCTCAGCGCCGCGGCCAAAGTCCTGATCGCCGACCGGCTGTGCGAGGAGTTCGGGGTGAGCCGGGCCGATTGCATCGCCTATGGGGACTCGGCCTCGGACAAGGACCTCTTCAGCACGGTGCCGGTCTCCGTCGCGGTCAATGCGGACAGGCATCTGTCCGGTCTCGCGACCCACGCCTACACGGGCAGAGATCTGTGGGATGCCTATGAATTGGTGCGCCGCGCCCGGTAATTGAAGGAATTGATGGTTCGCTCCTCGCCTCATTCGCGGGGCGGAAGGGGGGACTTGTGTGCGGAGCGCCGACCGGTAGGGTCGACTCCGGTTCTCGTCCGGCGTGAGGTGCGCAGACCCTGCACATGCCCTGCCCGGACCGTGAACAAGGCAAGGCAGCGTAGCGGGACGGAGAGATCGAAGACCGGCATTTTCGGTTATACGGCCGGGCGTCCCCACCCGGTGGGAGGCTGCGGTGAGAGCACTGCGGCCAATGTCACACTCTCGCCTTACTTGTCCGTATGGAGCGCGAATACGGTTTGAATGTGGCCGCATTGGCCATGGCCATGAACGGGGAAAGCAAGCCGTCTGCGGGGGAAAGCAGGCACATTCCGACCGAGGAAGTGCGCAGACCGACCGAAAGATGTTCGAGGCGAGGCACACCATGGACGCTCCGACCACCGCGTCGGCCGACAACGGCACTTCCGGCGGCGGGGGCGGCTGGTTCACGCCGCACACGCAGCCGGAGCCGGGCAGCGAGCAGGAGACGGCCGAGGGCAGCCGCCTGGCGGCGCTGCGCCCGGTCGGCAGGGCCACACAGGGCGCCGACACGGCGCCACCGCCACAGGATGCCCCGCTGCCGGCCCCAGCCCCGACACCTGCCCCAGCGCCACCGCCCGTTGCCCCGCCTGCCTCGACCGAGCGGGCGCACTCGACGGAGACCTCCACCTCGCACGCGATACCGAACCCCGGGCCGGCGGAACCCCCGCCCCCGGAGCAGCGTGTGCCCCCGCTGCGCACCAACCCGGCGCGGGCCCAGCAGGCTTCCCCGGACGCGATCCTCATCCGCCGGACCATGGCGGAGGTCGCGCCCGTGGCCGACAAGGTCACCTCGTACTTCTACGCGCTCCTCTTCGTCCGTCACCCCGACCTGCGCTCGCTCTTTCCCGCCGCGATGGACACCCAGCGGGACCGGCTGCTCAAGGCGCTGCTCACCGCGGCGGAGCACATCGACAACACTCCTGTCCTCGTCGACTACCTGCAGAACCTGGGCCGCGGCCACCGCAAGTACGGCACCCGGGCCGAGCACTACCCGGCCGTCGGCGAGTGCCTCATCGGCGCCTTGAGCAAGTACGCCGAGAACATCTGGGACCCGGAGCTGGAGGCGGCCTGGGTCCGGGCGTACACGACGATCTCGCAGGTGATGATCGACGCCGCGGCCAGGGACGAACTGCGCGCCCCGGCCTGGTGGTACGCCGAGGTCGTGTCGCACGACCTCAGGACGCCGGACGTCGCGGTCGTCACCGTCCGCCCGGACCAGCCCTATCCCTTTCTCGCAGGCCAGTACACGAGCCTGGAGACGCCGTGGTGGCCGCGGATCTGGCGGCACTACTCCTTCGCCTCGGCGCCCCGCTCCGACGGCCTGCTGTCGTTCCACGTGAAAGCTGTCCCGGCGGGCTGGGTCTCCAACGCCCTGGTGCACCGAGCCCGGCCCGGTGACATCCTCCGGCTCGGCCCGCCGGCCGGTTCGATGACCGTGGACCACACCACCGACAGCGGACTGCTCTGTCTGGGCGGCGGTACCGGCATAGCGCCCATCAAGGCACTGGTCGAGGACGTGGCCGAACACGGCGAGCGGCGGCCGGTCGAGGTGTTCTACGGCGCCCGCACCGACCACGACCTGTACGACATCGACACCATGCTCAGGCTCCAGCAGTCCCACCCGTGGCTCTCGGTCCGCGCGGTCATCGACCAACTGGCCCGTGTCCAACTCCCCGAGGCCATCCGCCAGTACGGCCCCTGGAACGAGTACGACGCCTTCGTCTCGGGCCCGCCCGGGATGATCCGCAGCGGTGTGGACGCCCTGAGGGACATCGGCATTCCGTCGAACCGCATACGTCACGACTCCGTGGAGGAGCTCGTCGTCATCGGGGACTGAACTCAGCCCAGGTCGGGGGCGTGCATGGCGCGGACGCCCTCGATGTTCCCGTCCAGGTAGTGCCGCAGGGACAGTGGGACGAGGTGGACGGAGGCGATCCCGACACGGGTGAACGGCACCCGCACGATCTCGTACTCACCGATGGGTTCGTCGATTTCGGGGCCGTGCCGCAGCGAGGTGTCCATGGACTCCAGACGGCAGACGAAGAAGTGCTGGACCTTGACCCCGGTCGCACCGCCGTCCTCACCGATGTGCTCGACGGTGTCGACGAAGCACGGCACCACGTCGGTGATCTTGGCGCCGAGCTCCTCGTACACCTCGCGGTGCAGGGCGTCGACGACGGTCGTGTCGGTCGGTTCGACTCCACCACCGGGTGTGAGCCAGTAGGGATCCATGCCGGGTTTGGTGCGCTTGATCAGGATCAGGTCATCGCCATGCAGGAGGACGGCACGTGCGGTGCGCTTGACCACGGGTCGGACGGTCATGGGTGAAATGTGGCCCCGTTGGTTCCACGTGAAACATCGCGGGCCGTCATCGATCGAGCTCACCCGGTGACCGGAGGGAAAGCGCAGGTCAGCACCAGTCCGTAGCCGCCTGCAGCAACCAGTCGTGAGCGCGCGCGACGTGCGGCATCGCCAGGGTGCCGGTACGGACCACCAGGAAGTACGTCCGCAGCGGCGGCACCGCCGGATGGTGCAGGGCGACGACGTCGCCGCGCTCCAGGGCTGACGCGCACAGATAGCTGGGCAGCACCGCGAGCCCGGCGCCCGCCGCCGCGCAGGCGAGCGCCGCGCGCAGGTCGGGGACGATGACGGTGCCGGGGGCCGCCGGACGGGAGTCGAAGACGGAAGCCCAGTAGCGCGAGACGAACGGCAGCGACTCGTGCACCTCGACCACCGGGAGGTCCTCCAGGGCGGGCGCCCCCTTGCGGCGCAGGGTGCCGGTACTGATCCGCTTCGCCCAGCGCGGAGAGGCGACCAGGACGTGCACTTCGTCGCAGAGCGCAGTCGCCGTGAGGAGTGAGCCGCGTGGACGGGCCGTGGTGATGGCCAGATCGTGATGCCCGGCGGCCAGTCCCTCCAGGGTTTCCTCGGCGTTCCCGAAGGAGGCCCGAAGCGCGAAGCCCTGGCCGTCCTCGCCGGTCAGCTCGGTGAGCGCGGGCAGGGCCCGTTCGGCGATGAACTCGGGAGGCCCGGCGAGGTGGAGGGTTCGTAAAGAGGACTCGTCGTCGAGGCCGGTCTCGGTGATCTCCACCAGGGCGTCCAGATGCGGCGCGGCCTTGTGGGCGAGCTCGTCGCCGATGGTCGTCGGGGTCACTCCGCGGGCCTGTCGCAGGAACAGAGGTCGGCCCAACTGCCGTTCCAGCGTACGGATCTGCGAGGTCACGGCCGGTTGGGAGAGGCCGAGCAGCGCGGCGGCGCGAGTGAAGGAGCCGGCCCGGTGCACGGTCACGAAGGTCCGCAACAAGGCCAGATCCATGCCGCGCCCTCCCCTTCAGTGCCTGCTCCTGGCCCCTTGGCCGCGCCCAACTATAAATATGTCGATAGGTCGCTGTCGCTACTGTGATTGGACACTGACACAGAGTCAACTAGCCTTGCTTGCGCGGTTCTTCGCGCGCAGAACCGAGGACGGTCCGAGCCACGAGGGGGGAGGCTCGGACCGTCCGTTGTGCGTAGCCGGACACCACGGACGGGCAGAAGAAGGTGTCAGCGCGCCGCCTCGTCCAGCGCACGCAGCACATCCGCCACCAGATCCTCCGGATCCTCGGCGCCGACCGAGAAGCGGACGAAGCCGTCCGGCACGGCGTCCCCGCCCCAGCGCCCACGCCGCTCGGCCGTGGAACGCACCCCGCCGAAGCTCGTCGCGTCGTCCACGAGCCGCAGCGCGTCGAGGAAACGCTCCGCACGCTCCCGCGAAGGCAGCGTGAAGGAGACCACGCATCCGTAGCGCCGCATCTGCTGCGAGGCGACCTTGTGCGAGGGATCGTCGGGCAGTCCCGGATACCGCAGCCCCGTGACGTCCGGCCGTCCCTTCAGGGCCTCGGCGAGCACGAGCGCGGTCGCGTTCTGCCGGTCGACCCGCAGTTGGAGCGTGGCGATCGAGCGGTGCGCGAGCCAGGCCTCCATGGGGCCCGGGATCGCTCCGACGATCTTGCGCCAGCGCCGTACGGCGGTCATCGCCTCGCCGTCGCGGCCGGTGACGTATCCCAGCAGGACGTCTCCGTGCCCCGTGAGCTGCTTGGTGCCGCTGGCCACGGAAAAGTCGGCGCCGAGCTCCAGAGGGCGCTGTCCGAGCGGCGTCGCGAGGGTGTTGTCGACGGCGACGAGGGCGCCACGCGTGTGTGCCGCCTCGACGAGCCGCCGGATGTCGCACACATCGAGCCCGGGGTTCGACGGCGTCTCGATCCACAGCATCTTCGCGCCGTCCAGTACCTCCAGCTGGGCGTCGCCGCCGGTCGGCGCGGTCCGCACCTCGATGCCGTACGCCTCGAGCTGTGCACGCACCAGGGGCAGCACCTGATAGCCGTCGTTCGGCAGGACGACCGTGTCCCCGGCGCGCAGCTGGGAGAAGAGCACCGAGGAGATGGCGGCCATGCCCGAGGCGAACACGAGCGTCTGGAGGCCGTCCTGCCCGGGCGCCTCCAGCTCGCCGATGGCGCGCTCCAGGAGGGTCCAGGTGGGGTTCTCGTCGCGGCCGTAGGTGTACGGGCCGCCCACCTCGCCCGGCAGATGGAAGTGGGCGGCGAAGGCCGGGCCCGGCAGGGTGGGTTCGTTCCTGACAGGCTCGGGCAGTCCCGCCCGTACTGCGCGCGTGCCCTCGCCGTTGCTCCCGGTCGACTCGCTCATGCCACTTGTCCTTCCACGTCCTCGCGTACCGCGGCGAGCAGACCCTCGCTCGCCGACTCCACCATCTCAAGGCACTCCTCGAAGCCGTCCATCCCCCCGTAATAGGGGTCCGGTACGTCGAGGTCGTCGCCCGCGGACGGGTCGTAGGAGCGCAGGAGCCGCACCTTCGCCGCGTCCTGCGGGGTGGGCGCGAGGCGGCGCAGGGCCTTGAGATGGCCGTGGTCGAGGGCGATGACGAGATCGAGGCGGGAGAACCACGACGGCTGGAACTGGCGGGCCGTGTGGGCGCCGTCGTAGCCGTGCGCCTCGAGGACCGACACGGTGCGCGGGTCGGCGCCGTCGCCCTCGTGCCAGCCGCCCGTGCCGGCGCTGTCGACCTCGACCCGGCCGTCGAGCCCGTCCTCCGCCACGTGGGCGCGGAAGACGGACTCGGCCATCGGCGAGCGGCAGATGTTGCCGGTGCAGACGAAGCAGACGCGGTACGTCACGAGGGGCTCAGTCCCCGTCGGGCAGGACGACGTTGAGCGCCCAGGACACGATCGAGATGATCAGGCCGCCGACCACCGCGGTCCAGAAGCCGTCGACGTGGAAACTCAGGTCGACCTTGTCGGCCAGCCACGAGGTCAGCATCAGCATCAGCGCGTTGACGACCAGGGTGAACAGACCGAGGGTCAGGATCAGCAGCGGGAGGCTGAAGAGCTTTACGACCGGCTTGACCAGGAAGTTCACGATGCCGAAAATCAGCGCGACGAGGATCAGGGTGCCGATCTTCTTGCCCGTGCTGTCACCGGTCAGGGTGATCTTGTCCAGCAGCCAGACGGCGACCGCCAGGGCGCCCGCGTTGGCGATCGTCTTGACTACGAAATTCTTCATGTGTCTGATCGTGGCAGAAGAGGTCGGCGATCAGCAGTGTGACGAGGGTGGACGAGGGCGATGAAGGCATTCCGGCTGGATGAACTGGAGGCGGAACGCGCCGCCAACGAGGGCGCCTACCTGCAGTTTCTGCGTGAGCGGCACATGTCGGTCGGGCTGTACGCGCTGGACGCCGGTGAGCAGGATCCACAGAAGCCGCACAATCAGGACGAGGTCTACTTCGTTGTGAGCGGCCGCGCCGCGATCACCGTCGGCATGGAGACCACCCAGGTGGCGCGCGGCAGCGTGGTCTACGTACCGGCCGGCGTCGCCCACAAGTTCCACCACATCAGCGAGGACCTGAGGGTCCTCGTGGTGTTCTCTCCGCCCGAGAGCTGACCCGACACCCCGGGATTCCCTAGGGGATCAGTCAGGGGAGGACAAGGGGTGCGAGGCCCCCGCCGGGGCCCCTCCCCGCCCTAGCATCGAGTGCAGGACATCAGAAGGATCCGGCATCACGAGCCCGGGTCTTCGACCGGACCCGGCACGAGCGACGGGCGGAGAGGTAAGGACGAGAGCAATGGGAGATTTTTTCGCGGGACTGCCCTGGTGGGTGAAGTGGATCGCGGTGCCGGTCATCGCCCTGGTCGTGTTCGGCGGGCTGATAGCCAGCGTCGTCGGGTTCGTCATCGGACTGCTCTTCAAGCTGCTGGTCTTCGTGGCCCTGGTCGGCGGACTGATCTACGTGGTGCGGAAGTTCACGTCGAGCTCCTCGTCGCGCGGCGACTGGTGACGCGTGCGGCAACCGACGAGCGGCACCGGTGATCGGTAACAGGAATCACCGGTTCCCTCGGGCGAGGGAAGTTTCGGTACAGGTCGAGTGCGAGCGGTGGCGGACGGTTAAAGTCCGGAATTCGACGCGGGGACGATCCCCCGCGAGCGGCGCACACCCCCTCCCGTGTCCCCCCGCACGGGCGGCCCCCTCGCGCTTCGGGAGTGACCCTTGGCCACGGTTGACACCGCACCCGCAGAACGCCTCGCAGCCCCCGCACCCGTCCGGGCGGCGGTCCCTTCGCCGGAGCCCCGGCTCCGGCCGCCGGAGCAGCCCGCAGCCACGAGCCGGTCCCGCCCGGGGACACCCCCGGCACCGGCATCGAACCCGGCACCGAGAGCGGTACCTGCCGACTCCCCGGAGTCACCGCACTCCACGACCCTCATCGGCTCCGTCCAGCGTGCGATGCGCCTGCTGGAATCCGTCGCCGAGCACGAACACGGCGCCCCCGCCAAACAACTGGCCCGCGAGACCGGCCTCGCCCTGCCCACCGCCTACCACCTGCTGCGCACCCTGGTCCACGAGGGTTATCTGCGCCGGGACAAGGGCCTGTTCTTCCTCGGTGAGGCGGCCGAACGGCTGAGCAGCAGCGGAGCACAGGAGAAACGTCGCAGCACGATCGCCGAGACACTGGCCCACTGGCGCGACGCCATCGGCGCACCCGTGTACTACGCGATCTACCGGGACGGCGAGATCGAGGTCATGTGCGTCTCCGACACCCCGGGCAACCCCGCGGTCGAGGAATGGGCCGACTTCCGCGAGACCGCGCACGCGCACGCCATCGGCCAGTGCCTGCTCTCCCAGCTCGACGAGGACGCCCGCCGCGACCACCTGGACCGCTACCCCGTACAGGCCATCACCCCGTACACCGTGCGGGACAGCCACACGCTGCTGCGGCGTCTGGACCGGACGCGGCGGATGGAACCGGTCGTCGAACGGCAGGAGTACGCGCTGGGGACGGTCTGCGCGGCGATTCCGATCACCATGGGCACCACCGCCGCGACGATGGCCATTTCGCTCCCCGCCCACCAGGCCGACCGACTGGCGGCCGCCACCCGTCAGTTGCAGAGCGAGATCGGACGTCTCCTCGGGTCGCTCGCGATCTCTATCAGTATCTGAAAACTCACTCCTTGTGATCTCCCGTGTACGTTCAGCAAACTTCCACCACAGTCAAAGGGATCATTCCCGGCCAGTCGACGGCAGATGACGGGGTAGACGATGGGTGAGTCCGTACAGGCAGAGGTCATGATGAGCTTTCTCGTGTCCGAGGAGCTCGCCTTCCGTATCCCGGTGGAGCTGCGCTACGAGACCAGCGATCCCTACGCCGTGCGGCTCACCTTCCATCTGCCCGGTGACGCGCCGGTGACCTGGGCTTTCGGGCGTGAGCTGCTGATCGACGGCGTGGGGCGGCCGTGCGGGGACGGGGATGTGCGCATCGCGCCGGCCGAGGCGGACACGCTGGGTGAGGTTCTGATCCGCCTTCAGGTCGGTGTCGACCAGGCGCTGTTCCGCTCCTCGGCGGCGCCGCTCATCGCCTTCCTCGACCGCACCGACAAGCTGGTACCGCTGGGCCAGGAGGGGGCGCTCGCCGACTTCGACGCCCACCTCGAGGAGGCCCTGGACCGGATTCTGGCGGAGGAACAGAGCGCGGGCTGAAGCGTTACGGCCATGGGGGGCGTAACGCTTCAGCCCGGGCGTGGGGCTCGTGCAGGAACGCTTCTCCTCCAGCGGGGCCCGGGGCATGTCACAGGGGCTGTACGGCGCCGTACAGCCCCTGTGACAGCAGATGCGGGCGTCAGCGCTTGCGCCGTCGCCCGCGCCCGCCTCGTGCCGCGGTCGGCTGCGTGCCCGCCGACATCGACTGGGCTCCCGCCGGAGCCGGCCGCCCGCCCACCGGCGCCGTCCCGGAGGCCGGGAGCGCAGGCCGGTCGGCCGACACCACCAGGGCCGCGAGGGCGGTCGTCACCGGCACGGACGCGACCAGGCCGATCGAGCCCACCAGCGTGCGCACGATCTCCTCGGCGACGAGCTCGCTGTTGGCGACCGTCCCCACGCTGCTCTGCGCGATGGAGAAGAGCAGCAGCAGCGGCAGGGCGGCGCCCGCGTAGGCGAGGACGAGCGTGTTGACGACGGACGCGATGTGGTCGCGGCCGATACGGATGCCCGCGCGGTACAGATCGCGCCAGCCCATCGACGGATTGGCCTCGTGCAGTTCCCAGACCGCCGACGTCTGGGTGACCGTCACATCGTCGAGGACACCGAGCGAACCGATGATGACGCCGGCGAGCAGCAGACCGCTCATGTCGATCGACGGGTACAGGCCGTGGATCAGGCCGGTGTTGTCGTCCGTGTTGCCGGTGAGCGCGGCCCAGCCGATGAACAGCGAGCCGAGCACGCCGATCAGCAGCAGCGAGATCAGCGTGCCGAGCACCGCGACGGATGTTCTCGCCGACAGTCCGTGGCACAGATACAGGGCGATCAGCATGATGGCGCTCGCCCCGACCACGGCCACGACCAGTGGGTTCGAGCCCTGGAGGATCGCGGGCAGGATGAAGAAGTTCAGGATCATGAAGCTGATGGCCAGCGCGACCAGCGCCATGACGCCCCGCAACCGCCCGACGACCACGACGGCGAGTGCGAAGATGCCGGCGAGCAACGCCATGGGGAGCCTGCGGTTCACGTCGGTGACCGAGTACTGCAGGTCCTTGGGGGCGGAGGGCTCGTAGGCGACCACGACCTTCTCGCCCTGGTGCAACTGCCGCGACTGGTCCGGCTGCACGATCTCGGTGAACGTACGGCCCTTGTCGTCGCCGGTGTCGACGCGGATCGTCGCCTTCTTGCAGTCGCCGTCGGCCTGCTGCTGGGCGGAGGAACCCTCGGCGGTGGAGGTGTCGCCGGTGGGGGTCTCGCCCGAGGCGTTGACCGACTTGCAGCTCACGCTCACGACCTCGGTGACCGTGGCCTGCTGGGTCTGCCGGTCGAAGCCGACGCCGGTGCGCTCATGACCCGGAGCGCCCCCGGGCCACAGCACGACGAGCCCGACGATCACGGCGACGCCGAAGGGGATGAGGATCGCGGCGATGACCTTGCGCAGGTGCTTGGAGACGGGGGCCGCAGGGCCGTGACTGTGGCTGTGACCGTGTCCGCCACCGCCACCGCCGGTGCCCCCGCCACCGGAACCGGGGCCGTGCCCATGCCCGTGTCCGTCACCGGCGTCGTGCTCGTGGCCGTCGGCGGAACCGGGCCCCTGCTCGAACCGGCCGCCCGATCCGGGCTCCTGTCCGAACCCGTCACCGGTGCCGTTTCCGTGCTCGTGCCAGTCGCCGGAGCGCGGGCCCGGGCCGTACCCGGCACCCTGCCCGTCTGCGGGTCCGGGTCCGTTGCCGGGCCCGTTTCCGGAGCCGGGCCTGCGAGGAGGCTCGGGCGGTGGGAACGGGGGCTGATGTGTCGTGGTCACCGACCGATCATCGCAAGAACGGCAGGGGCCCTCTGTTCACCGCGCCCGAATTGACGCTAGCGTGGGGCCACCTTTGTACACGCGGGAGCTCGGAGCACCGGGCTGAGAGGGCGCTGACCTCCGTCCCAGCGATGTTTCACGTGGAACATCGTCACCAGCGAGTGACGTTCCACACGAAACGTCGGCAGACGGAAGCCGCTGCGTCGACCGCCGAACCTGTTACCGGGTAATGCCGGCGTAGGGAGTAGGTCTCATGACCATCAAGGACGCGCGCACGCCTGCCTTCAGCCAGGACGAACAGCCCATTCAGGGCGAACAGTCCGCGGAGGTCGGGAAGTCCATCGGCTGGCACAAGGCGTATGTCGAGGGCTCCCGCCCCGATCTGCGGGTGCCGGTCCGTCAGGTGCACCTCACCAACGGGCAGTCGGTCACGCTGTACGACACATCGGGTCCGTACACCGACCCGCTGGTCGATACCGACGTCCGACGGGGGCTGGCCCCGCTCCGGGAGAACTGGATCATCGCCCGCGGCGACACCGAGGAGTACGCGGGCCGTCCCGCCCGTCCCGAGGACGACGGCATCAAGCACACCTCGCCGCGGGGCGGCAACCTCCGCAACCTCGACGCGGTCTTCCCCGGGCGGCCCCGGCTGCCGCGCCGTAGCCGTGACGGTGGCGCGGTCACGCAGCTCGCGTACGCACGCCGCGGTGAGATCACGCCGGAGATGGAGTACGTGGCCCTGCGGGAGAACGTGTCCCCCGAGGTCGTCCGCGAGGAGATCGCGGCCGGCCGCGCGGTCCTCCCGGCCAACGTCAACCACCCGGAGATCGAGCCGATGATCATCGGCAAGCGGTTCCTGGTGAAGGTCAACGCCAACATCGGCAACTCCGCGGTGACGTCCTCCATCGAGGAGGAGGTCGAGAAGATGACCTGGGCGACCCGCTGGGGCGCCGACACGGTCATGGACCTGTCCACCGGCCGCAACATCCACACCACCCGCGAGTGGGTGCTGCGCAACTCCCCCGTCCCCATCGGCACGGTGCCGCTCTACCAGGCACTGGAGAAGGTGGACGGCAAGGCCGAGGAACTGACCTGGGAGATCTACAAGGACACGGTCATCGAGCAGGCCGAGCAGGGCGTGGACTACATGACGGTCCACGCGGGCGTCCGCCTGCCGTACGTACCACTGACGGCCAACCGCAAGACGGGCATCGTCTCGCGCGGCGGCTCCATCATGGCGGCCTGGTGCCTCGCGCACCACAAGGAGTCGTTCCTCTACGAGAACTTCGAGGAACTCTGCGAGATTCTCGCCGCCTACGACGTCACGTACTCGCTCGGTGACGGCCTCCGGCCGGGCTCGATCGCGGACGCCAACGACGAGGCGCAGTTCGCGGAGTTGAGGACGCTCGGAGAACTCAACACGATCGCGAAGCGTTTCAACGTACAGACCATGATCGAGGGTCCGGGCCACGTCCCGATGCACAAGATCAAGGAGAACATCGACCTTCAGCAGGAGATCTGCGAGGAGGCACCGTTCTACACGCTCGGCCCGCTGACCACGGACGTCGCCCCGGCGTACGACCACATCACCTCAGGCATCGGTGCCGCGATGATCGCGTGGTGGGGCACGGCGATGCTCTGCTACGTCACGCCCAAGGAGCACTTGGGCCTGCCCAATCGTGACGACGTGAAGACAGGCGTCATCACCTACAAGATCGCGGCCCATGCGGCGGACCTCGCCAAGGGACACCCTGGCGCTCAGGAGTGGGACGACGCGCTGTCGGACGCCCGCTTCGAGTTCCGCTGGGAGGACCAGTTCAACCTCGCCCTCGACCCCGACACGGCCCGCGCGTTCCACGACGAGACGCTCCCGGCCGAGCCGGCCAAGACGGCCCACTTCTGCTCCATGTGCGGGCCGAAATTCTGCTCGATGAAGATTAGCCAGAGCATCACAAAGCAGTTCGGCGGTACGGCGGCTGCGGGGGCGACGGCTGAGGAGGTCGCCGAAGGCATGATGCAGAAGTCGAAGGAGTTCGCGGCCAGCGGGAACAGGGTGTACCTGCCACTCGCGGAGTGAGAACCGGGGTGCGATGCCTCGGCGCTTCGGGGCATCGCTTCCCCCGGGATCTCGGCAAGTCTGCCCTCCTGCGCTTTCGGCGGGCAGACTGCCCCCATGACGAGAACATTGGGCAAGGGCGCCAACCTCCCTGTCGATTATCGTGCGGTGCGCGTCGAGTTCGTTTGGCACGAAAAGCCTGACGCGCCCGATGTCGACGGGTCGGCCTTGCTGCTCACTGGTGCCGGACGCGTTCGCGACGATGGTGACTTCGTCTTCTACAACCAGCCGCAACATGCGTCGAACGCTGTGACTCACCTGGGAAAGCAGAGTGCTGATGGCGTCCTCACCGACACAGTCGAGGTCAATCTGCGCTTGCTTGACCCCGCCGTCGAGCGAGTTGTGCTGTGCGCTTCGGCCGATGGCGGAACGTTCGGGCAGGTGCCTGGGCTGACCTTGAGGCTCCTGGACGCGGTGAGCGGGACTGAGATCGCACGGTTTCCCATGGAGGCCGAGACGGAGACCGCGTTCATCGGCGGCGAGCTGTACCTACGGGCAGGGCAGTGGAAGTTCCGCGCAGTCGGTCAGGGTTACGCTTCGGGGCTCGCTGGGCTGGCCACCGACTTCGGCATCACCGTTGAGGATGCGTCCTCGGATGCGTCCGTGTCCCCGGCGGCACCTGTTTCGGCATCGCCTGTCCCGGCCCCGGCATCTGCTGGCCCGCGACTCAGCAAGGGCGAAGAACAACTGCCCGTCGATATGCGCAAGCGTCTGTCCCTGCGTAAGGAACAGGTGGCGGTGAGTCTGAGAAAGCATGGAGCAGTCGGAGTCACCGCGCGCGTCATCCTGGTCCTGGACGCCTCCGGATCCATGGCTTTCCTCTATTCCAAGGGTGTCGTCGCCGATGTCGTGGAGCGCATGGCAGCGGTGGCCGCGCAGTTGGACGATGACGGTGACATGCAAGCCTGGACGTTCGCTTCCCACGCGGCACGCCTCCCTGATCTGCGACTCGGGGACCTTCCCGAATGGCTGCGACTGCACGTCCGGGTGGGACAGATCAGCCTCTTCCGGCGTAGTAAGAAGCCTGGCAGAGGGTTGGAACCTGGTCAGGTCGACATGCGGACGGTGGGTATCCAGAACGAAGAACAGAAGGCGATCGCCCAAGTCCGTACGTATGTCCAGGAAACCCCTGCTGCTGTTCCTACCCTGGTGCTGTTCTTCTCCGACGGCGGCATCCACCGCAACGCCATGATCGAGCGAGAGTTGCGGGAAGCCGTTGAGGAACCGATCTTCTGGCAGTTCGTGGGACTGGGACGGTCCGACTACGGAGTGTTGGAACGCTTCGACACCCTGCCAGGGCGTCGCGTCGACAACGTCGGATTCTTTGCTGTGGACGACATCAGCACAGTCCCCGACCAGGAGCTGTACGACCGGATCCTGTCCGAGTTTCCGACCTGGATTGCTGCCGCCGGCCAGGCTGGCATCCTTTGATCTGATTCTTCCGGTCCCTCTCAGGGCTGAGGCTGTCCTCCAGGAAGACCTCCCAGAACATCCGCCGCCGGCACGGCGGGAACCAGGAGGAGATCGAGGAGGGTATGGCCCAGAAGTCGAAGGAGTTCGCTGCGGCGGGGAACCGGGTGTACCTGCCGCTCGCCGACTGAGCGGAGGCCCGTCGGGGAATGCGGGGGGTGCAGGCCGCCCGGCGTCCGTGAGGCGCCGGACAACCGGCTTGCGCGCCCCCGAAGGCGGGTTTCCCCGCGGTGAGGGGCGCAAGCCGGGGGCTACTCCGGCTGGTGTTCCGGGCCGCCGAAGTCCGGGCTGGTGTAGTCCGGACTCGTGAAGCTGGGCCGGGGGCCGGAGGAGCCGTCGTCCGGGCTGCTGAAGCCCGGACGGCCGTAGCCGAGGTTCGGCATACGGCTGGTCGGCGCGGGCGGTGCGGGGCGGTGCAGGGCGGCCGCTGTGCCGGGGTCGGCCAGCGCGTCCCGCAGGAAGGGCAGGACACCCCGCTCCAGCAGGGCCTCGCGCCAGGCTTCCCTGGCCCGGGCCACCTCCCCGCTCAGCTCGCCGTACGGCCCGGTGTCCAGCGAGGGCCGGTTGCGCAGGGCGGTGAGCAGGAGGCCGACCGCGGCGACCAGGATCGCGAGCGCGGTCACCGCGCCGAACACCCAACCGGTGGTCAGCATGGTCTGGGCGAACGCCGGCTGGGGGTCCAGCATTTTCAGGATGTACCCCACCAGCAGGAAGATCGCCGCGGCGGTTCCGGCGAGGACAGGCGTCAGGACCGCGGCGACGGCGATGGCGCCCGCGCCGGCGGTCTCGGCGACCTCTCCCATGGTGGCGGCGAGCCCCACCGCGCCCGAGCCCGGCTCGGCAGAGCCGGTTTCACGGACCGACGACGGGGTGGACGGCGCCGGTTGGCGCAGTTCCTCGCGGACCTTCACGTAGTGCTGGTACTCGGTCGCCGCGGCCGCCGTGATGATCGCGGTGGCGTTGAGCGCCATGGTGCGCAGCTGTTCGGGATTGAGCCGTTGTCCCACAGCGGCCAGTTCCGGGCGGTGTGGGGCGGAGCGCAGCGCCTCATCGAGGATCCGCTCGTACTCCTGGCGGTCCTCGATCAGCAGGTGCTGCGGAACGCTGTTCATGTGCATCCCCCGATGCTCCGTAGGGCTTGGGGCTCGCATGACTGTGAGCCGTCGGGCAGAAACGGAGGGGAGCCTGCTACGGATAAGCCGATGGTAGAGCGGTGACGGCACACGGTGACAGGGGGTTTCCAGAAATTGGGCCCTGGCCTGCGTCGTTTCTTGCTCAGTCCGTCATGGGGGATCGTCTGCCCCGTGAACGTTCAGATATCCAGCGGTAGTTGCTGGACCAGCAGCTTTCCGGCCATGGTCACACCGCCGTCCATCGCGATGGCCAGCCCCTCGGCGTAGACGTGCGGTCCCTCGACCAGCGGACCCGACGAGTCCTCGCCGTCCTCCGAGCCGACCTCGCCCAGCAGGTAGGGGATAGGGCTGTGACCGTGAACGATCCGCGTGCCGCCGTACGTGTCGAGCAGGGACCGCACATGGTCGGCGCCGCCCTCGTCGCGGAAGGAGAACCGCTTGGTGAACTTGCGGAACAGATCCCACACCTCGTCCGCGTCGTTGCGCGTGATCGTCTCGCGGACGGTGTCGTTGACCGCCTCGATCGAGTCGCCGTAGTCGAGGTAGGCGGTGGTGTCCGAGTGGACGAGCAGGTGCCCGTCGACCTCCTCCATGGCGTCGAGGCGGGCCATCCACTGGAGGTGGTGGTCCTGGAGACGGTCCATGTCGGTCTTCTGCCCGCCGTTGAGCAGCCAGGCCGCCTGGAAGGTGGCGGTGCCCGCACCGGAGTTGACGGGGGTGTCGCCGAACCGCTTGGCGCCGAGCAGCAGCAGCTCGTGGTTGCCCATGAGGGCCTTGCAGTAGCCGCCGGCCGCGGCGGCCTCGGCGGACAGCCGCATCACGAGGTCGATGACGCCGATGCCGTCCGGGCCGCGGTCGGTGAAGTCGCCGAGGAACCAGAGCCGGGCGGTGCCCGCGCACCAGTTGCCCGCGGCGTCGACGAGGCCCTTCTCCTGGAGCGCCGCCACCAGCTCGTCGAGATAGCCGTGGACGTCACCGACGACGAACAGCGCGCCCGGCCCGACGACGGTCCGCGGGACCGCCGCGGGGTCGACGGCCACCTGAAGCGTGTCACCCCGGTTGACGACCGGCAGGTTGCGCTCGGTGGGCGTGTACCCCTCCGGGTAGTCCGCCTCGTGCGCCGGTACGACGTCGCCGGGGTGCGCGCTGTGGCCGTACGGGCCGGTCTCGTGGACGTACGCGGGTACCCGGAAGTCGCGCAACGTCGCCGTCCGCTCCGCCTCGGGTCCCTGACCGGCCCCCTGAGTCATCAGACCCCTCCACCATCACGCCGCATCTGCACCGCTTCGGACTGCCTGGTCGCAGCGGCCCGCGGTGTCGTGGGCCCATCATAGGAATGCGGATCGCGCCATGTGATGACCCAGGGGTGGTGAATCGGAGCAAGACTCCTGTTCACCGCGGCTTTCGCCCCGATTGGGCAGGGCCTGTGCCGCCTGCTGACGGCCCTCGTCCTACTCCTCCTCGGGCGACCGGGGCGGACTGACGGTTGTCCGGGGAGGACGACGCTCGGACGAGGTACGCACGATCAGCTCCGTCGGTATCACCTGCTCGACCGGTTGGTCCGATTCGACCCCCTCGATGGCGTCGATGAGGAGCTGGACCACGGCCGTGCCGATACGCCTCGGCTTCAGCGAGAGCGTGGTGATGGGCGGTTCGGTGCTGGCGTACACGGTGGACTCGCTGCAGCAGACCAGAAGCAGGTCGTCCGGTACCCGCAGCCCGTAGCGGCGGGCGGCGGCGAGCAGGTCGGTGCCGTTCGGGTCGAACAGCCCGTAGACCGCGTCAGGGCGGTCCGGCCTGGCCAGCAGCCGGTCGGCGGCGACGGCGCCGGCGCACGGATCGTGCGCCGGGTAGGACTCGTACACCGGATCCTGGCCGACCCGCTCGCACCAGCGCAGATACGCCGTGGTGGACAGATGGGTGTACGTGTCCGTCGACGTCCCCGTCAGCAGGCCGATGCGGCGGGCGCCGGCGTCGGCCAGGTGGTCGAGGATGCCGAGGACGGCGGCCTCGTGGTCGTTGTCGACCCACGCGGTGACCGGCAGCGAGCCGGCCGGGCGGCCGTCGGAGACGACCGGTAAACCCTGCCGGACGAGCTCGCTGACCACCGGGTCCTGGTCGGACGGGTCGATGACGACCGTCCCGTCCAGGGCGACGTTCGACCACACGTCGTGGCGCGAGGTCGCGGGGAGGATGACGAGCGCGTAGCCGCGGGCGAGCGCCGCCGAGGTGGCGGCCCGGGCCATCTCGGCGAAGTACGCGAACTCCGTGAAGGTGAAAGGTTCATCCCCGTACGTCGTCACGGTCAGGCCGATGAGGCCCGACTTTCCGGTACGGAGGGTTCGGGCGGCCGCCGACGGGCGATAACCCAGCCGGTCGGCGACCTCGCGGACATGGCGGCGGGTGGCGTCCGGGAGCCGCCCTTTGCCGTTGAGGGCGTCAGAGACGGTCGTGATGGAGACTCCGGCGGCGGCGGCAACGTCTCTGATGCCCGCACGGCCCGGCCGGCTGCCTCGACGTGAGGTTTCCGCGCGGCTCACCTGGTGCTTCCCTGCTGCTGTCATGGCGAGCCGATAGTAGGGCTCAGGTGGTGGGGTAGGGCGGGCGCATATGCACGCGTTGACAGGCACGTTTCTGCATGGTCATACCGTGTCAATACCCTTTGATTGAAAGGGAGTTGAACGATCCAATGGCACTACGTGACTTGTCGACGCGCATGGGCCTGCCAAGTCGCCGATGTTTCGAAGAGGTCTCAACTCACCTTCACGGGTGATGCGCGCCACGGCGCGAGCCACCGGCGCATAGATATATGTGAGAGCGCCCTGTGATTCGTCTGTCTTCGTACGGTGATGCCCCTGATGCCAGTGGGGCTGATGAGGTTTGCGTCCCACCTGTACGCAGCGGCGCCGAATCCTCATAAGGTAAGGAGTATTCGAAGCCGGTGGTGGTCACAAGGAGGACTGCGGTGAGCGAGACGAGCCCCAAGCTGCGCGCCGAGCTGGAAGGTATCCCCACCTACAAGCCGGGCAAGCCCGCAGCGGCCGGCGGCCCGGTCGCCTACAAGCTGTCCTCCAACGAGAACCCCTATCCGCCGCTGCCGGGCGTGATGGAGAGCGTCACGGCCGCGGCCTCGTCCTTCAACCGCTACCCGGACATGGCCTGTACAGGCCTGATGAACGAGTTGTCGGAGCGCTTCGGTGTCCCGCTCTCCCACCTGGCCACCGGCACAGGCTCGGTCGGTGTCGCCCAGCAGCTCATCCAGGCGACCTCGGGCCCGGGCGACGAGGTCATCTACGCCTGGCGGTCCTTCGAGGCGTACCCGATCATCGCGCAGATCAGCGGAGCGACCTCGGTGAAGGTCCCGCTGACGCCGGGCGATGTGCACGACCTGGACGCCATGGCCGACGCCATCACCGACCGGACGCGCATCGTCTTCGTCTGCAACCCCAACAATCCGACCGGCACCGTGGTGAAGCGGGCCGAGCTGGAGCGCTTCCTCGACCGGGTGCCGGGCGATGTGCTCGTGGTACTGGACGAGGCGTACCGCGAATTCATCCGGGACGCCGAGGTGCCGGACGGCGTCGAGCTGTACCGCGACCGGCCGAACGTCTGCGTCCTGCGGACCTTCTCCAAGGCGTACGGTCTCGCCGGTCTCCGGGTCGGCTTCGCGATCGCCCACGAGCCGGTGGCGGCGGCGCTGCGCAAGACCGCGGTGCCCTTCGGTGTCAGCCAGCTCGCGCAGGACGCGGCGATCGCCTCGCTGCGTGCCGAGGACGAACTGCTCGGCCGGGTCGGCTCGTTGGTGTGTGAGCGCAACCGGGTGGTCGAGGGCTTGCGGGGGCAGGGCTGGACGGTGCCCGAGACCCAGGCGAACTTCGTGTGGCTGCGGCTGGGGGAGCGCACGGTCGACTTCGCCGCGGCGTGCGAGCGGCACGGTGTGGTGGTCCGGCCGTTCCCGGGCGAGGGCGTGCGGGTGACGGTCGGGGAGACCGAGGCGAACGACATCTTCCTGAAGGTGGCGGAAGGGTTCCGCAAGGAGCTCTGAGGCTCCGTGGGAGACCTGCCGCACGGCGGCCACTTCAACAAGACGTTGACGTGGTCGCCGTGTGCGTTTACGTGACGCAGGAGACACGACCCCCCTGCCGTTCGTCGAAAACCAGTACGTCATACTGGGCTTGTGAATGTGAACGCGTTCACAAGCGTGTCCCGGTTGCTCCAATGATGTGTGTGACATAAGGGGCAAACTGCCGTACCACGGCGACCTAAGGAGACCTGACGACGTGGACCTGGCTTTGGCGCCGGAGACACTGGCGCGCTGGCAGTTCGGCATCACCACCGTCTACCACTTCCTCTTCGTGCCCCTGACGATCTCGCTGGCCGCCCTCACGGCCGGACTGCAGACCGCCTGGGTGCGCACGGAGAAGGAGAAGTACCTCAGGGCGACGAAGTTCTGGGGCAAGCTCTTCCTGATCAACATCGCGATGGGTGTGGTCACCGGCATCGTGCAGGAGTTCCAGTTCGGCATGAACTGGTCCGACTACTCGCGCTTCGTCGGTGACGTCTTCGGCGCCCCGCTCGCCTTCGAGGCACTGATCGCCTTCTTCTTCGAGTCGACGTTCATCGGTCTGTGGATCTTCGGCTGGGACAAGCTGCCCAAGAAGATCCACCTGGCCTGCATCTGGATGGTCTCGATCGGCACGATCCTGTCGGCGTACTTCATCCTCGCGGCCAACTCGTGGATGCAGCACCCGGTCGGCTACCGGATCAACGAGGCGAAGGGCAGGGCCGAACTCACCGACTTCTGGCTGGTCCTGACCCAGAACACCGCGCTCGCCCAGGCCTTCCACACCCTCTCGGCGGCGTTCCTCACCGGTGGCGCCTTCATGGTCGGCATCTCCGCCTTCCACCTGTTGCGCAAGAAGCACATCAGCGACATGAAGACCTCGTTGCGACTCGGCCTGGTCACCGTCGTCATCGGCGGCATGCTCACCGCGATCAGCGGCGACACTCTCGGCAAGATCATGTACGAGCAGCAGCCGATGAAGATGGCCGCCGCCGAGGCGCTGTGGGACGGCGAGAAGCCGGCCCCCTTCTCGATCTTCGCAGTCGGCGACGTCGACAAGGGTCACAACAGGGTCGCCATAGAGATCCCGGGACTGCTGTCCTTCCTGGCCAAGGACGACTTCACCTCGTACGTCCCCGGCATCAACGACGTCAACAAGGCTGAGCAGGAGAAGTACGGGCCCGGCGACTACCGGCCCAACATCCCCGTCGCCTACTGGGGCTTCCGCTGGATGATCGGCTTCGGCATGACGTCCTTCGCGATCGGTCTGCTCGGACTCTGGCTGACCCGCAAGAAGTTCCTGCTGCCGCAGGCCCTGAGGGTCGCCGACGACGAGGTGCCGCACATCGTGCTGCTTCCCAGGGCCAAGAAGGACCTCGGTCCGAAGCTGACCAAGTGGTACTGGCGCATCGCCGTTCTCACCATGGGCTTCCCGCTGATCGCCAACTCCTGGGGCTGGATCTTCACCGAGATGGGCCGTCAGCCGTGGGTCGTCTACGGCGTCCTGCAGACCCGCGACGCGGTCTCCCCCGGTGTTTCCCAGGGCGAGGTCCTGACCTCGATGATCGTCTTCACCTCGCTGTACGCCATCCTCGCCGTCGTCGAGGTCAAGCTGCTCGCGAAGTACATCAAGGCCGGCCCGCCCGAGCTCACCGAGGCCGACCTCAACCCGCCCACGAAGATCGGCGGCGACACACGTGACGCCGACAAGCCGATGGCTTTCTCGTACTAGGCCGAGGGGGATCGAGTCATGGAACTTCACGACGTCTGGTTCGTGCTCATCGCCGTCCTGTGGACCGGCTACTTCTTCCTGGAGGGCTTCGACTTCGGGGTCGGCGTCCTCACCAAACTGCTGGCTCGGAACCGGCCCGAGAAGCGGGTGCTGATCAACACCATCGGTCCCGTGTGGGACGGCAACGAGGTCTGGTTGCTCTCGGCGGGCGGCGCGACCTTCGCCGCCTTCCCCGAGTGGTACGCCACGCTCTTCTCGGGCTTCTATCTGCCCCTGCTGCTCATCCTGGTCTGCCTCATCGTGCGCGGTGTCGCCTTCGAGTACCGGGTCAAGCGTCCCGAGGAGAACTGGCAGCGCAACTGGGAGACCGCGATCTTCTGGACCTCGCTGCTCCCGGCGTTCCTGTGGGGCGTCGCCTTCGGCAACATCGTGCACGGCGTGAAGATCGACAAGAACTTCGAGTACGTCGGCACCGTCTGGGACCTGCTCAACCCGTACGCGCTCCTCGGCGGGGTGGTGACGCTGACGCTGTTCACCTTCCACGGGGCGGTGTTCACCGCGCTCAAGACGGTCGGCGAGATCCGGGAGCGGGCGCGGAAGCTGGCGCTTCAGGTCGGGCTCGTGACGGCCGTGGCGGCGCTCGTCTTCCTGCTGTGGACGCAGGTCGAGAGCGGCGACGGCAAGAGCCTGGTCGCCATGGTCGTGGCGGTGGTCGCCCTGGTCGCCGCCCTGGTGGCGAACCAAGCCGGGCGCGAGGGCTGGTCGTTCGCCTTCTCGGGCGTCACCATCGCGGCCGCTGTGGCGATGCTCTTCCTGACGCTCTTCCCGAACGTCATGCCGTCCTCGCTCAACGAGGACTGGAGCCTCACGGTCACCAACGCTTCGTCGAGCCCGTACACCCTGAAGATCATGACCTGGTGCGCGGTGATCGCCACGCCGGTCGTGATGGTCTACCAGGGCTGGACCTATTGGGTGTTCCGCAAGCGGATCGGTACGCAGCACATCGCGGCGGACGTCGCGCACTGAGTCCGAGCCGGGGTGCCCGGGTGGGGCATGTTTCACGTGAAACATGCCCCACCGTTTCCCGCTGAGAAGAGGGTGTGTTTCACGTGAAACCGATCGATCCGCGTCTGCTGCGATACGCCCGCGCCACCCGTCTCTTCATGGCGGCGGTCGTGGGCCTGGGTGCCGTCGGGGCGGCGCTGGTCGTCGCCCAGGCGATGCTCATCGCCGAGGTGGTGGTCGGCGCCTTCCAGCACGGTCTGTCGGTCGGTGAACTCCGCACTCCCCTGCTGCTGTTGGTGGCGGTCGCGGGTGGACGGGCGCTGGTCTCCTGGCTCACCGAACTCGCCGCGCACCGGGCGAGTGCGGCGGTCAAGTCCGAGCTGCGTGGGCGGCTGCTGGAACGGGCCGCAGCGCTCGGGCCGGGGTGGCTGAGCGGGCAGCGGACAGGATCGCTGGTCGCGCTCGCCACACGAGGAGTCGATGCCCTCGACGACTACTTCTCGCGCTATCTGCCGCAGTTGGGCCTTGCGGTGGTCGTGCCGGTGGCGGTGCTGGCGCGGGTCGTCACCGAGGACTGGGTCTCGGCGGCCATCATCGTCGGCACCCTCCCCCTCATCCCGATCTTCATGGTGTTGATCGGCTGGGCCACACAGTCCCGGATGGATCGTCAGTGGCAGCTGCTGTCCCGGCTGTCCGGGCACTTCCTGGACGTCGTCGCCGGGCTGCCGACGCTGAAGGTGTTCGGACGGGCCAAGGCGCAGGCCGACTCGATCCGGCGCATCACCGGCGAGTACCGGCGGGCGACCATGCGGACGCTGCGGATCGCCTTCATCTCCTCCTTCGCCCTGGAGCTGCTCTCGACGCTCTCGGTGGCGCTGGTCGCCGTGACGATCGGCATGCGGCTCGTGCACGGCGAGATGGACCTGTACATCGGCCTGGTCATCCTGGTGCTGGCGCCCGAGGCGTATGTGCCGCTGCGGCAGGTGGGGGCGCAGTACCACGCGGCGGCGGAGGGGCTGGCCGCGGCCGAGGAGATCTTCGAGGTGCTGGAGACGCCGGTGCCGGCGTCGGGAACCCGTGTCGTGTCGACCGGTGCGCTGTCCTTCGACAAGGTCACCGTCCGCTATCCCGGCCGCTCCGGAGACGTCGTCTCCGACGTGTCCTTCACCGTCGAGCCCGGGGAGACTGTCGCGCTCGTCGGACCGAGCGGTGCGGGCAAGTCGACGCTGCTGAACGTGCTGTTGGGATTCGTGCCACCCACCGAAGGCCGGGCGCTGGTCGGGGGAGTCGATCTCACCGAGGCCGATCTGGAGGAGTGGCGGTCGCAGATCGCGTGGGTGCCGCAGCGCCCGCATCTGTTCGCCGGGACGATCGCCGAGAACGTACGGCTGGCACGCCCCGACGCGGACGACACCGCCGTACGGCAGGCGCTCGGGGACGCGGGCGCGCTGGAGTTCGTCGACGCGCTGTCGCAGGGCGCCGACACCGTGCTCGGGGAGGACGGGGCGGGGTTGTCCGCCGGGCAGCGGCAACGGCTCGCATTGGCCCGGGCGTTCCTCGCGGACCGGCCTGTGCTGCTGCTCGACGAGCCGACGGCGGCGCTCGACGGGGCCACCGAGGCGGAGGTCGTGGCGGCGGTACGGCGGCTGGCGGTGGGGCGGACAATGCTGCTCGTCGTCCATCGGCCGGCGCTTCTGGGCGTGGCGGATCGGGTGGTGCGGCTGGATGAGGTCGCTGCTCCCGGTCGTACTGAGGTCGTGGTGAAGGCGCCTGCGGCTCGTGCGAGCGAAGAGCGGTCCTCCGACACCGATGGGGCGTCCTCCGACGGGGCCGCGCCCGATCCGGAAGCGGCCGCGCACACCCGTGGCGTCCTCGCCCGGGTCCGTGCCATGGCCGCCCCCCGGCGCGGGAGCCTCGCGCTCGCCCTGCTCCTCGGGAGCCTCGCCCTCGGCAGTGCCGTGGGGCTCATGGCCACCTCCGGGTGGCTCATCTCGCGGGCCTCGCAGCAGCCGCCGGTGCTGTATCTGATGGTGGCCGTGACCGCGACGCGGGCGTTCGGGATCGGGCGGGCGGTCTTCCGGTACGCGGAGCGGCTCGTGTCGCACGACGCCGTGCTGCGGATGCTCGCCGACACCCGGGTCGCCGTGTACCGGCGCCTTGAGCGGCTGGCGCCCGCCGGACTGCGTCAGACCCGCCGCGGTGATCTGCTGTCGCGCCTCGTCGCCGATGTCGACGCCCTGCAGGACTACTGGCTGCGCTGGCTGTTGCCCGCCGGTGCGGCTCTCACGGTGTCCGCCGTGTCCGTCGGCTTCACCGCCTGGCTGCTGCCCGAGGCCGGTGCCGTGCTCGCCGTCGGGCTGCTGGCGGCCGGTGTCGGAGTGCCGTCGGTCACCGGTGCGGTGGCCCGGAGGGCGGAGCGGCGGCTGGCCCCCGCACGCGGAGTGCTGGCGACGCGCGTGACCGACCTGCTCACCGGGACCGCCGAACTGGCCGTCGCCGGCGCCCTGCCCGCCCGTACCGCCGAGGCACGGCAGGCCGACGGGGTGCTCGCCCGGATCGCCTCGCGCGCCGCCACCGCCACCGCGCTCGGTGACGGGCTCACCGCGCTGGTCTCCGGCCTGACCGTCGCGGCCACCGCCCTCGTGGGCGCCCAGGGAGTCGCCGACGGACGGCTGAGCGGCGTCACCATGGCCGTCGTCGTACTGACCCCGCTGGCCGCCTTCGAGGCCGTCCTCGGGCTGCCGCTCGCCGTGCAGTACCGCCAGCGGGTCCGCAAGAGCGCGGAGCGCGTGTACGAGGTGCTGGACGCCCCGGAGCCGGTACGGGAGCCGGAGCAGCCGCGGGAGGCACCCGCGTCGCCGTTCCCGGTCGTCGTGCAGGGGCTGTCCGCCCGTCACGCCGGACAGGAGCGGGACGCCCTCGCCGGGCTGGACCTGACCCTCACGAAAGGCCGCCGGATCGCCGTCGTAGGGCCGTCCGGGTCCGGCAAGACGACCCTCGCGCAGGTGCTGCTGCGGTTCCTGGACGCGGAGGCCGGCTCGTACACGCTGGGCGGCGTGGACGCGTATGCGCTGGACGGCGACGACGTACGGCGGTTCGTGGGGCTGTGTGCCCAGGACGCGCACCTCTTCGACAGTTCACTGCGCGAGAACCTGCTGCTCGCCAAGAAGGACGCCGCCGAGGACGATCTGCGCGACGCCCTGGGGCGGGCCCGGCTGCTGGAGTGGGCCGACGGTCTGCCCGACGGGCTGGACACACTGGTCGGCGAGCACGGGGCGAGGCTCTCCGGGGGGCAGCGGCAGCGGCTGGCGCTGGCCCGTGCGCTGCTGGCCGACTTCCCCGTCCTCGTGCTCGACGAGCCCGCCGAACATCTCGACCTGCCCACCGCCGACGCGCTCACCGCCGACCTGCTGGCCGCCACCGAGGGGCGTACGACGCTGCTCATCACCCACCGGCTGGCCGGGCTGGAAGGGGTGGACGAGGTGATCGTGCTGGACGAGGGACGTGTGGTGCAGCGGGGTTCGTATGCGGAGCTGGCCGCCGTGGCGGGGCCGCTGCGGGGGATGGTGGAGCGGGAGGCGGAGTCGGAGGTGCTGGCGCTCACCGCCTGAGCCGCCGCCCGGAATCTCGACTTTCTCTATCAAAGGGGACTAATTACGCTCGGTTCATGTCCGACACACCGTCCCCCGGTCCCCCGCCCCCGACTCTCTCGACCGAGCTGGCCGCGCGGGTGCCGCAGTTGCTGGAGGCGATGCGGTCCGTCGGCAGCGGCCTTGAGCTGCACTCCACGCTGGATCGGATCTGCGAGACCGCGGCCGCGCTGACAGAGGCCCGGTACGCGGCCATCGGCGTCGTCGACGAGGACGGCCGGGGGCTGGTCGACTTCGTCTTCCACGGCGTGGACGAGGCGACCGCCCGGGGTATCGGACGGCTGCCGGACGGGCAACGGGGGCTGCTCGGCGCGCTCATCCGCGACCCGGAGCCGGTCCGGCTCGTGGACCTCACCCGAGATGCGCGCTCCTGCGGCTTCCCCGAGCACCACCCCTCGATGCGCAGCTTCCTCGGCCTCCCGATCCGGGTCCAGGGCGAGATCTTCGGGAACCTGTATCTGACGGAGAAGCGCGGCGACGAGCCGTTCAACGACTACGACCTCGACATGGTCCGGGTGCTCGCCACGGAGGCGGGCATCGCCATCGGCAACGCCCGGCTGTACGAGGCCGCCAAGCAGCGCGAGCGGTGGATCGACGGGTCGGTCGCCGTCACCACCGCCCTGCTGTCGGGCGGGGACGTCGACGACGCCCTGCAGGTCGTCGCGGAGCAGACCCGACGGCTGTCCGGGGCGACGGCCGGGATCGTGCTGCTGCCCGCCGACGAGGGCGGCCTGGAGGTCACCGCGGTGGCCGCGGACCAGCCGTCGAACGTCCTGGGCACGGTCGTCCCGCCGGAGAGCAAGGTCGTCGCCGAACTCCTCGACGGACAGGCCGTGTTCATGGACGACGCGGCCACCGACCCGCGCATGGTCACCACGCTCGCGCGCCGCTACGGACCGACCATGATGCTGCCCCTGCACAGCGACGGCCGTGTCCTGGGCGCTCTCGTCACACCCCGCGCGCGGGGGGAGCGGCCGTTCACGGAGACGGAACGCACCCTCGCGATCCAGTTCGCCTCACAGGCCGCCCTCGCGCTGATGATGGCCGACGCGCAGCGCGACCGGGAACGCCTCGCGGTCTACGAGGACCGCGACCGTATCGCCCGTGACCTGCACGACCTCGTCATCCAGCGGCTGTTCGCCACCGGGATGACGCTGGAGAGCGCGCAGCGCGGGTCGGTCGTGCCCGATGTGCGCGAGGGCGTCGGCAAGGCCGTCGACGCGCTCGACGTCACCATCCAGGAGATCCGCACCGCGATCTTCGCGCTGCAACAGGGGCCCGCCGAGACGCCCGCGGGACTGCGCACACGCGTGCTGCGGGAGATCAACACCTCCGCCGTGCCGCTCGGCTTCAAGCCCTCCCACCGCTTCGTCGGCCCGGTCGACGCCCTCGTCGGCGACCTCACCGGCAAGAACCTGATCGCGGCCCTGCGCGAGGCCCTGTCCAACGCCTTCCGGCACGCCGGGGCCTGTCGTATCGACGTCGTCGTCGATACGACCGTGACCCTGCCGGGTGGGCGGAAGGGCGTACGCCTGACCGTCGCGGACGACGGTGTCGGCATCCCCGAGGGCGGCCGGCGCAGCGGCCTGAAGAACCTCAAGAGGCGCGCCGAGTCGCTGGGCGGTGACAGTCGGCACGGGCCGGGCATCGGGAAGGACGGCGGCGGCACGACGGTGGAGTGGGAGGCACCGCTCGACTGAAGAGCGACCCCGCGAGCCAACGCCCCCATGACGGGCCGTCAACCGCGATTCCGAGGACGCCTGTTCGGTCGTACGACTCGGCCAAACGGAGCTGTGATTCCCCCAGCTGTACGACCTGAACATGCCACTGCCCCGCGCTCGGGCCACGATCGCTGACATGCGACTGCCCTGGCGCCATCCCCTGCTCGTCCCGGCCGTCCTGTGCGCGCTCGCCGTGCTCGCGGCCCGCCCCACCGACGCGGCGGAGAAGAGACGCGACGGCGGTGACCCCGGGATCAGCGCGCAGGTGGCGCGGTTGTACGAGGACGCGGCCGTGGCGACACAGCAGTACGAGAAGGGGCGGCAGGAGGCGGAGGTGCAGCGCGTCCAGGCGCAGCGGTTCGAGGCGCTGCTCGACCGGGAGCGGCGGGACATCGCCGTCATGCACGAGGACCTCGGCCGGATCGCCCGCACCCAGTACCGCGACGGCGGTGGCATTCCGCTCACCGCGCAGATCATCCTCGCCGGCAGTCCGGAGGAGCTGATGCGTGGTCAGCAGGTCTTCTCCCAGGCGAATCTGGCCGTGAACAACTCCATCGAGAAGAGCCGGCGTGCCGAGAAGCGGCTCGCGAAGGACGAGGCCAAGGCCGCGGCGGCGTGGCAGTCGCTGGAGAAGCGGAAGGTGGAACTCGCCGGTCTGAAGGCGGACATCGAGCAGAAGCTCGAAGAAGCGCGTTGGCAGTTGCAGGGCCAGGCGGACGCGTCGGTCGCGGCGGGTGCCTGCCGGGGTGCCGTCCGGCTGGACCAGCCTCCGACGCAGGTCGTGGGCGGCTGGGTCGGGCCGGTGGAGACGTACGCACTGTCCGCGGGCTTCGGCAGCGGCGGCTCGCGGTGGGCGAACCGGCACACCGGGCAGGACTTCGCGGTGCCGATCGGCACGCCGGTGCGGTCGGTCGGCGCGGGCCGGGTGGTGAAGGTGTCCTGCGGGGGCTCGTTCGGCATCGAGATCGTGATCGAGCAGGCGGGCGGCTACTACACGCAGTACGCCCATCTCGCCGCCGTCGCCGTCGACCAGGGGGACCAGGTGGTGCCGGGGCAGTGGATCGGCCAGTCGGGCACCAGCGGCAACTCCACCGGACCCCACCTGCACTTCGAGGTCCGGGTCACGCCGGAGCTGGGCTCGGCGGTGGACCCGGTGCCGTGGCTGGCGGCACGCGGCGTCCCCCTCGGTTAGCGCCGCGCCAGCAACTGCTCGATCACGACCGCCACCCCGTCCTCGTTGTTGGCCACCGTCCGTCCCGAGGCCGCGGCGATCACGTCGGGGTGGGCGTTGCCCATCGCGTACGACTGTCCTGCCCAGGTCAGCATCTCCACGTCGTTCGGCATGTCCCCGAACGCGACGACCTCCTCGTGGGAGATACCGCGTTCGGCGCAGCACAGGGCGAGTGTGCTGGCCTTGGAGACGCCGGGGCCGCTGATCTCCAGCAGGGCGCTGGGGCTGGAGCGGGTGACGTTGGCGCGCTCGCCGATGGCGAGACGGGCCAGGGTGAGGAAGGCGTCCGGGTCGATCGTGGGGTGGAAGGCGAGGATCTTGAGGACCGGCTCGTCGGCCCCGGGACCGTCCGGCGCGAGCAGCTTCTCGGCCGGCTGGAGTTCGTCGGGGATCTCCATGTGCAGCTTCGGATAGTCCGGCTCCTGATGGAAGCCGTACGTCTGCTCCACCGCGTACACCGTGCCCGGCGCCGCGTCCCGCAGCAGCCGAACGGCGTCCAGCGCGTTGTCCCGCGCCAGCTCCCGCACCTTCACGAAGCGGTGGGCGCCGGGGCCGCCGTGCAGGTCGACCACCGCGGCGCCGTTGCCGCAGATCGCCAGGCCGTGCCCGTGGACGTGGTCGCTGACGACGTCCATCCAGCGGGCGGGGCGGCCGGTGACGAAGAAGACCTCGATGCCCGCCTCCTCGGCGGCGGCGAGGGCCGCGACCGTGCGCGGGGAGACGGACTTGTCGTCGCGCAGCAGGGTGCCGTCGAGGTCGGTGGCTATCAGACGCGGCGGGACGGTGGAGGCCGGGGTCTCGGGCTGTCGAGTCGCTGAGGTCACCCGCTCATTCTCCCGCATATGCCCGCACGGTCGTGCGAGAGCCTGCACATGTGAGTAGTTACCGCCCCCACCGGCACGATCACGCTCCGTCGCCTCGGCCCAGCTGTGCCGGTGCTTCCATGGCGATCTGCTCGAAGACCTTCTCGTCCGCGGCGAAGTCCGAGTCGGCGATCGGCCAGTGGACGACGATCTCCGTGAAGCCCAACTCCCGGTGTCGTCCGGCGAAGTCGACGAACGCGTCGAGCGACTCCAGCGGCCGGGCGCGGTCCGGGGTGAATCCGGTGAGCAGGATCTTGTCGAGCCCGGTCACGTCACGGCCGATCTCCGCACATGCGTCGGCGAGCTTCTCGACCTGTCCGCGAATGGCTTGAATCGACTGTTCAGGAGTGCCGTTCTCGTACAGCTTCGGGTCGCCGGTGGTCACCCACGCCTGCCCGTGACGGGCGGCGAGCCGCAGGCCACGCGGACCGGTGGCCGCCACCGCGAAGGGCAGCCGGGGCCGCTGCACACAGCCCGGGATGTTGCGGGCCTCGTGCGCCGAGTAGAAGTCGCCCTCGTACGACACCGAGTTCTCGGTCAGCAGCCGGTCCAGCAGCGGGACGAATTCCGCGAGCCGGTCGGCACGCTCGCGCGGCGTCCACGGCTCCTGGCCGAGGGCCGTGGCGTCGAAGCCGGTGCCGCCCGCGCCGATGCCGAGGGTGACCCGGCCGCCGGAGATGTCGTCGAGGGAGATCAGTTCCTTGGCGAGGGTGACCGGGTGCCGGAAGTTCGGCGAGGTCACCAGGGTGCCCAGCCGCAGATGGTCGGTGACGGCCGCCGCGGCGGTCAGCGTCGGTACGGCACCGAACCACGGGCCGTCCCGGAAGCTGCGCCAGGACAGGTGGTCGTAGGTGTACGCGGTGTGGAAGCCGAGCTGCTCCGCGCGCTGCCATGCCTCACGACTCCCCTCGTGCCAGCGGCGGTACGGGAGGATCACGGTGCTCAGACGCAGACTCATGATTCGAGCGTATGCGGACCCGCCCGTTTCACGTGAAACAGTGACCGACAGTCATCGCCCTTGGCCGCTGAGCCATGGGCTGAGCCCGACCAGGATGAACTCCTTGTGCACGCGGTCGCCCGGCAGCGGAACCATCAGATAGTTGCCCGGCGGGAAGCGGCGCACCTTGACCCAGGCGTGGCCGTCGTAGAGGGCGCGGAGGAACGCGGGCACGTCATCGCGGGCGATGTCGGGGCATTCGACGCCGTCGACGGTGATCAGCGCGTCGTCGTCCGGGAACAGCCGTACGTCCACCCGGGGCCGGCCACCGAGTTCGACGTACGCCTCGTGGGGCAGGGAGCCGTCCGGGTCGGTGGTGACGCCGACGCCCGCGGCGCTGCGGCGCGAGGTCTGGTCGGCGCCGATGTCGTGGGTCACCACGATCTCGAGGGCGTACTCGGCGGCGAGGGCACGCAGGGCGGCGACGGCGGCCTCGGTGGTGGGGAGGCGGGTTCCGTAGTGGTCCATACCACTGATCATGCCGGAGGCCGGTCAGTGGGGCGCGGGAAACCTCAGGTACTCCGGCGGCACCGCCTTCGTCAGCCACACCCCGTTCGCGCTGACGTGGAAGACGTGGCCGTCGCGGTGCATCGCACCCGTGTCCACGGAGAGCACGACGGGCCGGCCGCGGCGGGCGCCGACCCGGGTCGCCGTCTCGCGGTCGGGTGAGAGGTGCACGTCGTGCCGGTTCATGGGCCGGAGGCCCTCGGCGCGGATCGCGTCCAGGTAGCGGTCCACGGTGCCGTGGTAGAGGTACGGCGGTGGGGTCGCCGGGGGCAGTCCGAGGTCCACCTCGATGCTGTGGCCCTGGCTGGCGCGGATCCGGGCGCCTTCGATCGCGAAGCGCTTCTTGTCGTTGGCGGCGACCACATGGTCCAGTTCCTCGCGGGTGAACCGGAAGCCGTGCGCGGCGGCAGCGGCGATCAGTACGTCGACCTCGACCCAGCCGGCCTCGTCGAGGACGAGGCCGATGCGCTCGGGTTGATGGCGCAGGTGTTTCGAGAGGTACTTCGACACCTTCACGGTGCGTCTTTCGTCCATCCGCTCAGCATGACGGGAGAGACGCGCATCACGCATTTTGTTTTGACGCGGAGGTTTGGTCCACAACCAAGTGTAGTTATCCACAGGCTACTTGGCGTTTCTGTGGACAACTCACCGTCATGTCATCCCTGTTCGCCAACATCGGCTGGGGGCAGTCGCTTTGACGTGAGCGCGTCCAACCCCCTTGCCCGCGCCTCCCGTTCAGCCGCCAGCGCGATGAACTCCGCCACGTCCTCCGCGCCAACCAGCGCCTCCACCGCCCGCATTGTCTCCTCGGGCAAAGCCACGGAGCGTGACGAGATCCGCTCCGGTGGACCCTCGCAGGTGCCCAGGTGCTGCCGCAGCTGTCGTACCGCCAACAGCCTCATCGCACGGGCCAGTTCCGCGTCCACCGTCTGCTGTGCGAGCGGACGCAGCCGGCGTACGAGAGAGGCCGCTTCGGCCGCGTCGGCGTCGGTCGGACGGTGGGGTCCGTCGAGGTAGCGCGCGAAGACGTGCTCGGTGGTGAACTCCAGGAAACGGGCGGCGATGTGCTCGACCTGACCCCTCAACTCCCTGAGATGACCGGAGATGGCGGACAGCGGTACCCCGGCAGCGTGCAACTCGACGGCCACCGCGAGCTCTTGGGGACTGGGCACGAGGAAGCTGTCCTCGTCACCGGGCGCCGGCTCCAGAACGCCGAGCTCCACGGCGTCGGCGATCGCCGCGTCGTCGGGAGTGCCGCCGAACCGCTCCTCCAGCTCGGTGCGCGAGATCCGGACCGCCGCCTCGTCGCTCCACGGCCCGTCGACCTCGGCGACCAGTCCGAGCACTCCGCCGAGGCCGCGACCGGCGTCCCAGGCCTCCAGGAGTTCCTTGATGGAGGCCAGGGTGTAGCCGCGGTCGAGGAGGTCGGCGATCTGGCGCAGGCGGACGAGGTGGGCGTCGGAGTAGAGGTTGGCGCGGCCGCGGCGTTCGGGGCGGGGGAGCAGGCCACGGTCCTGGTAGGCGCGGATGGTGCGGACGGTGGCGCCGCTGAGGTGGGCGAGGTCCTCGATCCGGAGCGCCGGTACGTCACTCACACGACCACCCTGGGGTGCCGTTCATGCCGTCTGGCGTGGCAGAGGTCCGAAGGACGACGCCATGCCGGAGACCCGTCCCAGGGACCTCACAGCGGTGGCTCCAGCCGTGCGATCGCCCGCAGCGCGCGCGGTGCGACCCGGGACAGCAGACGTGCTCCGCGGGCCTCGGGTGTCACCGGTACCACCGCCTCGTTGCGCACGACCGCTCGCAGGATCGCGTCGGCGACCTTCTCCGGCGGGTAGTTCCGCAGTCCGTACAGCTGCGCGGACCGCTTCTGGCGGCGCTTCTCCTCGTCGGCGTCCACCCCGGCGAAGCGCGCGGTCGAGGTGATGTTGGTGTTGACGAAGCCGGGGCAGATCGCGCTCACTCCGATCCCCTGACCGGCCAGCTCCGCGCGCAGGCACTCGCTGAGCATCAGCACCGCCGCCTTGGAGGTGCTGTAGGCGGGCAGCGCCTTGGAGGGCTGATAGGCCGCCGCCGACGCGGTGTTGACGATGTGGCCGCCCTGTCCGCGCTCGGCCATCTGCCTGCCGAACAGCCGGCAGCCGTGGATGACGCCCCACAGGTTGACGTCGAGGACCTTCTTCCAGTCCTCGGGGCTGGTGTCGAAGAAGGAACCGCCCAGACCGATCCCGGCGTTGTTCACCAGGACGTCCACCACGCCGTACTCGGCGGCGACCTTCGCGGCGAGCTTCTCCATGGCCTGTTCGTCCGAGACGTCGACGGTCTCCGCCCAGGCCTCGGGGGAACCGAGCAGCCGGGACATCTCGGCGGTACGGGCCGCGCTCTGCGCGTCCCGGTCGACGGCGATCACGCGTGCGCCGGATTCCGCGAACGCGTAGGCGGTCGCCCGCCCGATGCCGCTGCCCGCGCCCGTGACCAGTACGAGCTGCCCGCCGAAGCGGTCGGCGTACTTGCCGGTGGCCGTCACCGCTTCGGGGCGCCCGCCTGCCACGGAGGTGACGAACTCCGAGATCCAGGAGGCCAGTTGGTCGGGGCGCGAGCGCGGTATCCAGTGCCGGGCCTGGAGGGTGCGCCGGGTCAACTGCGGGACCCACTGCTCCAGTCCGTCGCAGAGCCGCTCCGACAGGAACGCGTCCCCGGTGGGCGTGATGAGCTGCACGGGTGCGTGGGCGTAGGCGTCCGGGCGTGGCCTGCGCAGGCGGGGACGGACGTTGTCCCGGTACAGCCACGCCCCGTGTGCCGCGTCCGTCGGCAGCGACGAGGTCGGGTAGCCGTCGCCGGGGACCCGCTCGACGCGCTCCAGGAGGCGCGGCCAGGCTTTGGCGAGCGGGCCGCGCCAGGCGAGTTCGGGCAGCACGGGCGTGTGCAGCGCGTACACGTACCAGGACTTGGCGCCCTGGCCGAGGAGCTGGCCGACGCGGCGCGGAGTGGGGCGCTTGATCCGGCCGTTGATCCAGTGCCCGAGGTGGTCCAGGGACGGTCCGGACATCGAGGTGAAGGAGGCGATCCGGCCCTCGGTGCGCCGGACCGTGGTGAACTCCCAGCCCTGTACCGAGCCCCAGTCGTGCCCCACCAGGTGCACCGGCCGGTCCGGGCTGACCGCGTCCACGACGGCCAGGAAGTCGTCCGTCAGCTTCTCCAGGGTGAACCCGCCGCGCAGCGGCTGCGGCGCCGACGAGCGGCCGTGGCCCCGGACGTCGTAGAGCACGACGTGGAAGCGGTCCGACAGCCGCGACGCGAGCTGTGACCACACCTCCTTGCTGTCCGGATAGCCGTGCACCAGGACGACCGTCGGCCACGACGGGTCTCCCAGCTCGGCGACACACAGCTCGACGCCGCCGGTCCGTACCCTGCGCTCGCGCGCACCCTCAAGAGCCACGCCGCTCACTCCCCCTCCGTCCAGCGCCGCACGTGCGGCAGATCGTCGTCGAGCCAGAACGCGCTCTGTTCGGGGTCCTTGGAGTCGGTGACGACGAGGATCTCCTCGAACTTCGCGCCCGTGCCCCGGAAACCGAGGTGGGGTTCGACCGCCCACAGGCCGGGCTGCGGCGGATGGTCGGAGAAGCGGTACGGCGACCACAGCGGCGACCAGCCCTCGCGATGTCCGTGCAGCGCGTCGGCCGCCAGGCCCTTGAGGGACTGGGTGCCGAAGCCGAAGACCTTCGGCGACCAGCGGCGCTCCCGCACCCGGTCCACCTTGTGGGCGATCACCCCGAAGGGATACGCGCGGTGCCGGTTGGCGTAGCCCTGGCGGACCATGAGGCGGTCCACGTCCTGGTAGATCTCGCGCAGCGACCGCCGCTCACGCACCTCGCCGAGGATCAGCTCGCGGTGCGCCCGGAGGTCGTCCATCAGCTTGTCCTGCACCGGGTTGACGCCCAGCGAGCCCGAGTAGCCGATGTCCGCCGTGAAGCCCTCGTGGACCGGGGCCATGTCCAGGATGAACGGCATGCCCGGCTCCAGCCTGCGGTTCGTGGGGAAGAACTGAAGGGGGACGCGGAAGTTCACGAACGCCGTGCGGTCCCCGAACCAGGCGAAGGGCAGATGGAACCAGTCCCGGACCCCGCGCTCGCGGAGCCACTCGCGCTGCATCTGCGCCGCTTCACGCTCGGTCACCCCCGGCTCGAGGCGGGCCGCGACGGCCTCGGCGCACTCGTACGCCAGCCGCTGGACCTTTCTGAACCCGCGCAGTTCAGCGGCACGTTCGTCTGTCACTGCCGTCGTCATGCCACTCCGCCCCACCCAGTCCACGTCGACTGCGCTACGTGTCCGTAACTTGACAGCACCGAATGTGACAGTTGTTAGAGGCAGCGTCAATAGGCGGGTCGCGGCCTGTGGAGAACGCCCTCGCGTAGCTCTCAGGCATGGCATCCCCTACGGGCCCGTACATCTGGAGTCTGACCCGAAGACAGCTCTGCGGTGTGACGACCGGCGTGGTCCGCGTCACTACCGTCTATGGCGTGACTGTGATCGCGACCGAAAGCCTGAGCAAGCGGTTCCCCCGGGTGACCGCGCTTGACCGGCTCTCCGTCGACGTCGGGCCCGGTGTGACCGGACTCGTCGGAGCAAACGGAGCCGGCAAGTCCACTCTGATCAAGATCCTGCTGGGTCTGTCCCCCGCCACGGAGGGCCGTGCCGAAGTGCTCGGGCTCGACGTCGCCACCAAGGGCGGCGCCATCCGCGAGCGCGTGGGGTACATGCCGGAGCACGACTGTCTGCCGCCCGACGTCTCGGCGACCGAGTTCGTCGTCCATATGGCGCGCATGTCCGGCCTGCCGCCCGCCGCCGCGCGCGAACGCACCGCGGACACGCTGCGCCACGTCGGGCTGTACGAGGAGCGGTACCGCCCCATCGGCGGCTACTCCACCGGCATGAAGCAGCGCGTGAAGCTGGCCCAGGCCCTGGTCCACGACCCGCAGCTGGTCTTCCTGGACGAGCCGACCAACGGCCTCGACCCGGTGGGCCGCGACGACATGCTGGGCCTGATCCGGCGTATCTACACCGACTTCGGCATCTCGGTCCTGGTCACCTCGCACCTGCTGGGCGAACTGGAACGTACCTGCGACCACGTCGTCGTCGTGGACGGCGGCAAGCTGCTGCGGTCCAGCTCCACCACCGACTTCACCCAGACCACGACCACCCTGGCGATCGAGGTCACCGACACCGACGCGCATCCCGACGGAACCCGCGCGGTACGAGAAGCGCTCCACGCGCGCGGGGTGGAAGTCCTCGATGCGAGCAGCGCCCTGCCGGGCGCCGGCCACATCCTGCTGCTGACCGCACAGGGCGAGGAGACGTACGACGTCGTCCGGGACGCGGTCGCCGACCTCGGCCTCGGCCTGGTCCGCATGGAGCAGCGTCGGCATCACATCTCCGAGGTCTTCACGGACGACCAGGACACCAGCGAGCAGCGGAAGGAGGCCGTCGGCCATGGCAGTTGAGCAGCCCCTGTCGACACCGGGTGACCAGACCCGCATCCACAACATCGGCTACCGCACCTACGACGGCCCCCGTCTCGGCCGCTCCTACGCCACCCGATCCCTCTACTCGCAGTCCCTGCGCGGCTCCTACGGCCTCGGCCGTTCGGTGAAGTCCAAGGTGCTGCCGATGCTGCTGTTCGTGGTGATGTGCGTGCCCGCGGCCATCATGGTCGCCGTCGCGGTCGCCACCAAGGCCAACGACCTGCCCGTCGACTACACGCGCTACGCGATCGTCATGCAGGCCGTCATCAGCCTCTACATCGCCTCCCAGGCACCCCAGTCCGTCTCGCGCGACCTGCGCTTCAAGACCGTGCCGCTGTACTTCTCGCGGCCGATCGAGACCGCCGACTACGTCCGCGCGAAGTACGCGGCGCTGGCCTCGGCGATGTTCATCCTCACCGCCGCCCCCCTCCTCGTGCTCTACGTGGGCGCGCTGCTGGCCAAGCTGGACTTCGCCGACCAGACCAAGGGATTCGCGCAGGGACTCGTCTCGGTGGCACTGCTCTCGCTGCTGTTCGCCGGCATCGGCCTGGTCATCGCCTCGGTCACCCCGCGCCGCGGCTTCGGCATCGCGGCCGTGATCGCCGTCATGACGATCTCCTACGGCGCGGTCTCCACGCTCCAGGCCATCGCCGACGCCCAGGGCAGCACGGACGCCGTCCCGTGGATCGGGCTGTTCTCCCCGGTCACGCTCATCGACGGACTGCAGACCGCGTTCCTCGGTGCGAGCTCGGCGTTCCCCGGCGCGGCAGGTCCTTCGAACGGTGAGGGCGTGGTCTACGTCCTGGCCGTCCTCGGCCTCATCGCCGCCTGCTACGGCCTTCTGCTGCGCCGCTACCGAAAGGTCGGACTGTGACCACGCTCAACATCGACCACGTCTCGCGCTGGTTCGGCAACGTGGTCGCCGTCAACGACATCACCATGACGATCGGCCCCGGCGTCACCGGCCTCCTCGGCCCCAACGGCGCAGGAAAGTCCACCCTGATCAACATGATGGGCGGCTTCCTCGCCCCCTCCACCGGCACCGTCACCCTCGACGGCCAGCAGGTGTGGCGCAACGAGAACATCTACAAGCACATCGGCATCGTCCCCGAGCGCGAGGCGATGTACGACTTCCTCACCGGCCGCGAATTCGTCGTCGCCAACGCCGAGTTGCACGGTCTGGGAGCCAAGGCCGCCCAGAAGGCGCTGGCCACGGTCGAGATGGAGTACGCGCAGGACCGCAAGATCCAGACGTACTCCAAGGGCATGCGCCAGCGCGTGAAGATGGCCAGTGCCCTGGTCCACGACCCGTCGCTGCTCCTCCTTGACGAGCCCTTCAACGGCATGGACCCGCGTCAGCGCATGCAGCTCATGGACCTGCTGCGACGCATGGGCGACGAGGGCCGCACGGTGCTGTTCTCCTCCCACATCCTCGAAGAGGTCGAGCAACTCGCCTGGCACATCGAGGTCGTGGTGGCCGGACGCCACGCGGCCAGCGGCGACTTCCGCAAGATCCGCCGCCTGATGACCGACCGGCCGCACCGCTACCTGGTGCGCTCCAGCGACGACCGCGCCCTCGCGGCCGCGCTGATCGCCGACCCGTCGACGTCCGGCATCGAAGTCGACCTGGCGGAGGGCGCGTTGCGCATCCAGGCCGTCGACTTCGGCCGTTTCACCACGCTGCTGCCCAAGGTCGCCCGCGACCACGGCATCCGGCTGCTCACGGTCTCGCCGTCCGACGAGTCCCTCGAGTCCGTGTTCTCGTATCTGGTCGCGGCGTAGGAGGCCCAAGATGTACGACCCCACAGTCGCCCGACTCACCTACCGGGCCCTGCTCGGCCGTCGCCGGGCCCTCATCCTGGGCGCCCTGCCCGCGCTGCTGATCCTGATCTCCGTGATTGTGCGGGGTCTGGTGGGCGCCGACGACCAGACCACGGCCGACCTCCTGGGCGGCCTCGCGCTGGCCACGATGGTGCCGATCATCGGCGTCATCGCCGGCACGGGCGCGATCGGCCCGGAGATCGACGACGGCTCGGTGGTGTATCTGCTGTCCAAGCCGATCAAACGGCCGACGATCATCTTCACCAAGCTGATCGTCGCGGTCGCCGTGACCATGGTGTTCTCGGCGCTGCCGACCCTGATCGCGGGCTTCATCCTCAACGGCAACGGCCAGCAGATCGCCGTCGCCTACACGGTGGCCGCGCTGGTCTCCTCCATCGCCTACGCCGCGCTGTTCCTGCTGCTCGGCACGGTGTCCCGGCACGCGGTGGTCTTCGGCCTCGTCTACGCCCTTGTCTGGGAGGCCCTGTTCGGCTCCCTGGTCGCCGGGGCGCGCACGCTCAGCGTCCAGCAGTGGTCGCTGGCCGTGGCCCACAAGGTCGCCGGCGGGGACCTGGTGACTTCGGACGTCGGGCTGACGACGGCCACGGTGCTGCTGGTCGCGGTGACCGTCCTCGCCACCTGGTACGCGGGACAGAAGCTGAGGACGCTGACGCTGGCGGGCGAGGAGTAGACGCCGGGCTTATTGACGGGGACTTCACTCCTGCCCGGGCAGACTGGGCAGCAGGGGATGCACTGCGAGGAGGAACGGGGATGGCGGACGCGCACTACGACGGGCGGGCACGATCCGGGGACGACACCTGGGACAGGCTCGTCCTGGACGAGGACTTCATACGCTCGGCGGAGTCCTCCGAGCCGTCCGCCCGGGCCCGTATGCTCGCCGCCCGCTGGCGCAGCGAGAAGCCCGAGCCGCAGCCGTGGCGTTCCGACGAGCCGCCCGCGGGCTGGTTCTTCAGCAAGGCGCGCCGCAAGTGGTGGCGGCGGTAGGCGAACACCCGGCCGTTTTAATCAGTGGCGTCCAACTCGGCGTACAGGCACGATGGTTGTGTCCACGCCGGACAGTGACTCCGGCGCCACGTTCTGGGAGAGGAGTTGGGCGATGTCGATGCACGACAGTACGTCCAGCTCCCGTCAGGGCAGTCCGCGGCGGGTTCCGGTGTAGTTACGCCACCGCCGAACCCGCTCGCACGGGAGCTGCCCGGGGCGGCCGCTTCGAGCACGCGATGTCGCTCTCGCGTGGGTCGCCCACCCGGAGGATTGGCCGAGTGGAAAGGCACCGGCTTGCTAAGCCGCGGTCGGGGGAAACCCCGCGCACGTTCGATCCGTGCATCCTCCGCAACATGTTGAAGCACACGGCACTGGACCCACCCAGGGGCGCGGGGAACTGCGTGACCAGCCACGGACGGCCCGCAGTTCACCGCAGCCTCACCCCAGCAGACGCTCCAGGACCACTGCGATCCCGTCGTCCTCGTTGGACGCGGTCACCTCGTCGGCAACCGCCTTGAGCTCCTCATGCGCGTTGCCCATGGCCACACCCCGAGCAGCCCACCCGAACATCGGCACATCATTCGGCATATCGCCGAAGGCGATCGTGTCCGCGGCCTTCAGACCGAGCCGACGGGCCGCCAGTGACAACCCCGTCGCCTTCGACAACCCCAACGGCAGCAGCTCGACGATCCCCGCACCGGCCATCGCGACGCTGACGAACCCACCCGCGGCCCGCCGGGACGCCTCCGCCAGTTCGTCGTCCGACAGCTCCGGATGCTGGATGTAGATCTTGTTCAGCGGCGCGGACCACAGATCGGCCGCATCCGTGAACGGTGTCGCAGGCAGGTCCCCGGTGAGCGCATATCCCTGCCCCACCAGCACCGCACCGTCGAGACCGTCCCGGCTCGCCGCGAGGTACAGCGGCCCGACCTCCGCCTCGATCTTGGCCAGCGCGACTCCCGCCAGCTGCCGATCGAGCGTCACCGACGTCAGCAGCCGATGCTCCCCGGCGTGGTACACCTGCCCACCCTGCCCGCAGACCGCGAGCCCCTCGTAGCCGAGGTCGTCGAGGATGTGCCGTGTCCATGGCACCGCGCGGCCGGTGACGACGATGTGCGCCGCACCGGCCTCGGTCGCCGCCGCGAGAGCGGCACGCGTGCGCTGCGAGACCGACTCGTCGGAGCGCAGGAGCGTCCCGTCGAGGTCGGTCGCGATCAGCTTGAAGGGAAACTCAGCGGCCGTACTCACTTGGCAACGGGCTCCAGCACCTCACGCCCGCCCAGGTACGGACGCAGCACCGGCGGCACGTACACGGAGCCGTCGGCCTGCTGGTGGTTCTCCAGGAGCGCCACGATCGTGCGCGGTACGGCGCACAGCGTGCCGTTGAGCGTCGCGAGCGGCTGCACCTTCTTGCCGTCGCGCTGGCGCACCGACAGCCGGCGGGCCTGGAAGCTGTCGCAGTTGGAGGCCGAGGTCAGCTCGCGGTACTTGCCCTGGGTCGGGATCCACGCCTCGCAGTCGAACTTCCGGGACGCCGACGCGCCGAGGTCGCCCGAGGCCACGTCGATGACCTGGAAGGGCAGCTCGAGGCCGGTCAGCCACTGCTTCTCCCAGTCCAGGAGCCGCTGGTGCTCGTTCTCGGCGTCCTCGGGGGCGACGTACGAGAACATCTCGACCTTGTCGAACTGGTGCACGCGGAAGATGCCACGCGTGTCCTTGCCGTAGGTGCCGGCCTCGCGGCGGAAGCACGGCGAGAAGCCGGCGTAGCGCAGCGGCAGCTTGTCGGCGTCGAGGATCTCGTCCATGTGGTAGGCGGCGAGCGGGACCTCGGAGGTGCCGACCAGGTAGTAGTCGTCCTTCTCCAGGTGGTACACGTTCTCCGCGGCCTGGCCGAGGAAGCCGGTGCCCTCCATGGCGCGCGGGCGGACCAGCGCGGGGGTGAGCATCGGGATGAAGCCGGCCTCGGTGGCCTGGGCGATCGCCGCGTTGACGAGGGCGAGCTCCAGGAGCGCGCCGACACCCGTCAGGTAGTAGAAGCGCGAGCCGGACACCTTGGCGCCGCGCTCGACGTCGATGGCGCCCAGCGACTCGCCGAGTTCCAGGTGGTCCTTGGGCTCGAAGCCCTCGGCGCCGAAGTCGCGGATGGTGCCGTGCGTCTCGAGGACGACGAAGTCCTCCTCGCCGCCGACGGGGACGTCGGGGTGGACGAGGTTGCCGAGCTGGAGTGCGAGGCGCTTGGTCTCCTCGTCGGCCTCGTGCTGCTCGGCGTCGGCCGCCTTGACGTCGGCGGCCAGCTGGCCCGCCTTCTTCAGGAGCTCGGCCTTCTCGTCGCCGGAGGCCTTGGGGATGAGCTTGCCGAGGTTCTTCTGCTCGGAACGCAGCTCGTCGAAGCGGACGCCGGACGACCTGCGCCGCTCGTCGGCAGACAGGAGGGCGTCGACGAGCGCGACGTCCTCTCCACGGGCGCGCTGGGACGCGCGCACTCGGTCGGGGTCCTCACGGAGCAGGCGAAGGTCAATCACGCGGCCAAGGCTACCGGTGCCTGGTGAGAGCCCACGACTCGCTATTCCGAACTACGTCTTACGTACCGTTATGGGGGAATTGCGTACTGTGTCAATAAAAGGCATCTCACTCCCTGGAACGAGGCAAGGGAGAGGCGGCCGGTTGACTCGATTTCCTTGTGGGGGACGGGACTTGGAGGCTGCTCTGTCCACAGGAATCCACACCCCCGGAAAGTTATCCACAGGGTGTGCGAAAGATCTGTGGACTTCGGAAGTGATCATTCCCAATCGACCTCGACGGGCTGAGAATTCCCGATCCAAACCCTGTTCAGGCCCACTTTCGGGTGGAAATGGGTCACCCCAAAGGATTGATCGATGGAAACGGGTGGACGAAGGGTGACCTGTGGAGCTGTGGACGAAGTTGAGGGCTGTAGGGCGATTTGTCGACTGGGCAGCGCTTCCGTGTCGACTTGTCCCCAGGTCGAGACGGCAGCCTGTGGATAACTCCTGTGGATAACGAAAATATGCAGGTAGGAACGGCTGGAAACCCTGCGTACTCCTGCTGGACGCTTGCTAGAAACGCCCGTCCTGGCAACGAGCGACCCAGTCCGCCGCCGCCACGAACTCCTCGTCCGACGTGCCGCGCAGCGGCGGCTGTACGTCGGCCGTGGTCATGTCCGCACGGGGGTACGAGCCGAGGTACCGCACATCGAGGCAGATCCGCTTGAGCCCCATCAGGGCCTCGGAGACCCGGCGGTCGGAGATGTGTCCCTCGGCGTCGATGCAGAAGCAGTAGTTGCCGATTCCGGCACCGGTGGGCCGGGACTGCAGCACCGTCAGGTTGATGCCCCGGGTGGCGAACTCGCCCAGCAGATCGCGCAGACCGCCGGGGTGGTCGTCGCGCTGCCACAGCACCACGGACGTCTTGTCGGCACCGGTCGGCGCGGCGGGCCGGGCAGGCCTGCCGACCAGCACGAACCGGGTCTGGGCGTTCTCCGCGTCGTGGATGTTGGTCTCCAGCGCCTCCAGGCCGTACCGGGCAGCCGCGAACTCGCCCGCGAAGGCGGCGTCGTACTGGCCCTCCTGGACCAGGCGCGCGGCGTCCGCGTTGGAGGCGGCGGACTCCCAGAGGGCGTCCGGAAGGTTCTTCTTCAGCCAGTTGCGGACCTGCGGCTGGGCGGCCGGGTGCGCGGAGACCGTCTTGATCCCCGAAAGCTCGGTGCCGGGCCTGACCAGCAGCGCGAAGGTGATCGACAGCAACACCTCGCGGTAGATCATCAGCGGGGCGCCGGCGACCAGCTCGTCGAGGGTGGTGGTGATGCCGCCCTCGACGGAGTTCTCGATCGGCACGAACGCGGCCTCGGCCTCGCCCGCGCGCACCGCGTCCAGCGCGGACTGCACGGACACATACGGGATCAGCTCCCGCGTGGCCGTCTCCGGAAGCGTGCGCAGGGCGACTTCGGTGAAGGTGCCTTCAGGACCGAGATACGCATAGCTCGCTGGCATGACCTCACCCTAATGGCCCTTGCGCAGCCTGGCGCACACGTCTCACGACAGCCCCTCCGCTGAGTGAACCGGCGTGACCGGAAGCCACCCCGGGCGTTCGCGTGACCCTCCCCGGACCGCACGACCGCCCCGCCCGCTCACCCCTCCAGCAACCTCTGCCCCACGTACTCCCCTTCGGCGGCTCCGCCCGGCACCGCGAACAGCCCGCTCGACTCGTGCCGGATGAACTTCGACAAGGCGTCACCGCGATCGAGCTTGCGCTGCACGGTGACGAAGCCGCGCAGCGGGTCGGCCTGCCAGCACACGAAGAGCAGCCCCGCGTCCGGCACCCCGTCCGTGCCGATGCCGTCGTGGTACGAGAACGGGCGCCGCAGCAACGCCGCTCCGCCGTTCTGGTCGGGCCGGGTAATGCGCGCGTGGGCGTTGATCGGGACGACCAGATCGCCCTTGGCGTCCGTCTTCTCCAGGTCCATCTCGGTCGTCTCGGAGCCCCCGGAGAGCGCCGCCCCGTTCGCCTTGCGGCGCCCGATGACGTTCTCCTGCTCGGTGACCGAGAGGTTCTCCCAGTCGTCGAGGAGCATGCGGATACGACGTACGACGGCGTAGGAACCGTTCGCCATCCAGGACGGGTCGTTCGAACCGGAGGACGGCACGAAGATCCGCTGGTCGAAGTCGGACTCGCTCGGCTTCGGATTGCGGGTGCCGTCGATCTGGCCCATGAGGTTCCGGGCCGTCATGGGGTGGGCGGTGGCACCCGGCGACCGGTTGAACCCGTTCATCTGCCACCGGACGCGGGCCGCGCTCCCCGCGTCCTTCTGGATCGCGCGCAGGGCATGGAAGGCGACCAGTGCGTCATTGGCGCCGATCTGCACCCACAGGTCGCCGTCGCTGCGCGCCTTGTCGAGCTGATCGGAGGAGAAGTCGGGCAACGGGTCCAGCGCGACCGGGCGCTGCTTCTCGAGGCCGGTCCTGGCGAAGAAGCCGTGTCCGAACCCGAAGGTGATGGTGAGCGCCGACGGACCGGCGTCCCGCGCGACATCCGTGTCGTCCGAGGCCGTCCCTTCGCCCGCCATCAGCCGCCGGGCCGTCTCCGACCAGCGGCGCAGCAGCGCGGCCGCGCCCTTGCGGCCGGCGCCCGCCGCCAGGTCGAAGGCGACGAGGTGGCCGCGGGCCTGGAGGCCCTGGAGGATGCCGGGCTGATGTTTCCCGTGAAACATCGCCTCGTCGGCGCCGACCGAGGTGAGCGGCGTGGCCTCGGAGGGCCGGGCGGCATACCCGACGGCCCCGCCGGCCGCGCCGAGCACGAGCCCGGTGGCACCGGCGGTCCCGAGCAGCCGGCGCCGCGAAACGCCTTCCTTGAGGACGGCGTTGTCAAGAGTGCCGTCATCAAGTGCTCTGTCGGGAGTACGGGCCTCCGGAATGGACTGGTCAGCCATGGTGGTTCAGCCGATCTGCGCGTTCTTCGAGACGGTGGTCTGGTCGATGTCGGAGGTCCGCACGGTCACCGCGATCTTCCAGTCGCCCGCCATGGGGAGCTGGATGCCGTTGGCCGACCAGTGTCCGGTGGTGATGTGGTCGGGGACGACGGGCAGTGGTCCGATGCCCTTGGACTCGAGGGTGAAGGAGACCTTCACCTCGGGTACGTCGAAGCCGCGCCCATTGGGCCGCTCCACGTAGACGTGCATCTCGTTGGCGCCCACGCGCGCGGGGTCGAGATCGATCCGCACGAGGCCCTTGCCGTCCTCGCCGCCGGTGTCGAACGGCATGTCGAGCGTCAGCGCGCCCGAGGACGAGGTGGAGGAGGAAGCGGACGACGACGTGGCCGCCTTGGCCTCCTCCTCGGTGCGGCCTGGCTCGGTCTGGGTCAGCACGGTGGTGATGGCGAGCAGGACGACGGCGACGCTCGCCTCGGCGAGCACCGAGCGGCGCAGCCCGAACCGATCCGGGTCGGCGTCCCGCTGCCGCCGCTGCCGCGCCGCGTCGACGGCGGCCTGCTGCCGGGCGAGCTGGGCGGCCCGCTTGGAGCCGCCGCCCTTGGCATTGGCACTGACGTGCTCCTTCTCCCGCTCCGGAGCCTCCTCCTGGTCCGGAACCTCCACCGAGGGCGCCACCGCGCTGTCCCCCAGCCGCGCGGTCCACCGCCGGGAGATCCACGCGATGCCCACCAGCAGCGTCACGAGCCCGATCTTGACGAGGAGCAGCTGTCCGTACGTCGTGTCGGTGAAGGCCGACCAGGAACCGAGCTGGCGCCACGACTGGTAGATGCCGGTGGCGACGAGGGTCACAACGCTGCTGAAGGCGAGGCGGGAGAAGCGGCGAACGGCGGAGCGCTCGATCGGGGTGTCCGCCCGGTACAGCGTCACCAGGAGCGCGGTCAGCCCGCCCAGCCAGGCCGCGACCGCCAGCAGATGCACCACGTCGACGGGCATCGCGATGCCGGTCTGGAGCCCGGTCGAGGCGTGCTCGGCCATCGCCCAGCTCGCCGCGAGCCCGGCGGCCACGACGGTGCCGCCGATGGAGAGCCCGAAGGTGAGGTCCCGCTTCTCCTGGTCCTCGCGTTTGTCGTACGCCCCGAAGAGCACGGCGATGAACAGTGCCGCCGCGGCGAGCAGCAGCAGCCGGGAGACCATCGACGCGCCGGTCTTGGTCTGCAGGACCTGTCCGAGCAGGCTCAGGTCGAAGACGTCGCCGAGCTTGCCGCTGCCGGTGTACGAGCCGCGCAGGAGCAGCAGCAGGAGGGTGGCCGAGGTGAGCGCGAGCCACCCGGAGACGACGAGCCGCTGCAGGGCCCGTACGCCGGCGCCGCGCTGCCAGCAGGCCAGCACGAAGGCGGCGCCGCCGACCATGACGATGAACCCGGCGTAGGAGACGTAGCGCCCGAAGCCGTAGAGCCAGCCGACGACTCCGCCGCCGGCGGTCGGGCCGGAGGCCGAGACGGTGGTCTTCGAGGGGGCGCCGACGGAGAAGGTGTAGGCCCCGGCGACGGGGTGGCTGTCCTCGGAGACGACCTGGTAGGTGACGGTGTAGGTGCCGTCGGGCAGTCCGCTGTGCAGCTGGACGGCGTAGGTCGTGCCGCTGACGTCGGACGGCTTGCCGGTGTCGACGCGCTTGCCCTTGGGGTCGAGGACCCGCAGGGAGTCGTCGGACATCGCGACCTTCTCGGAGAAGGTGAGCGAGACCTGGGTCGGGGCCTTGTCGACCACCACCCCCTGCTGGGGGTCGCTGCCGGTCAGCGCGGCGTGCGCGGAGGCCGGTCCGGCACCGGCGAGAAGCAGTCCGGTGGCCGCGAGAAGCAGCAGCACCAGGATCCGGACGCGGGGGGCGATGGTCTGCGTCAAGGTGGTCCCTCCCTCAGTGCCCGGTCTTGGGGCTGTACGTCGCGGACTTCACCGGCATCTCGACGGTGACCGGGCCGGACTTCGCGAAGTGCAGTTCCACGGAGACCGTCTCGCCCTGCTTCGGCTTCCGCTTCAGGTTCTCGAACATCAGATGGTTGCCGCCGCTCTTGAACACGAGTTGTCCGTGTGCGGGCACATCGAGGCTCTTGACCTCCGCCATGGAGGAGTCGACGGTCTCGTGCACGGTGACCTGGCCGACATCGCTGGTGACCGAGGTCAGGTCGTCCTTCGCGCCGCCCTGGTTGGTGACCGTGAGGAAGCCCGCCGCCATGGAGTCGGAGACCGGCTGGGGCATGTAGGCGGCGCTGACGGACAGTTCGGCCTGTGCGTCGTCGGAGGAGCCGGAGTCCGAGCAGCCGGTCAGCACCAGGGTGCCGACCGCGGCAGCCGCGAAGAGCGGGAACCGGCTCACGGGTTCTCTCCCTTGATGAGCTTGGGGAGGTCCTTGGTGTAGTCGTCGACGGTGGCGTCCTCGCCGTAGAGGACGTACCCGCCGTCGGTCTTCGGCGAGAACGCGACGACCTGCGTGCCGTGCGTCGAGACGATCTTGCCGTTCTTGTCCTTGTGCGGCGGCTCGATGGAGATGCCGAGGGTACGGGCGCCGGCCTGGATGGTGTCGAAGTCGCCGGTCAGGCCGACGACCTGGGAGTCGATGCCCTTGAGCCACTTGCCCAGCGCCTTCGGGGTGTCCCGGTCGGGGTCGGTGGTGACGAACACGATCCGCAGCTCGTCCTGCTGCGCCTTGGTCAGCTGCTTCTTGGCGACGGCGATGTTGTTCATCGTCAGCGGGCAGACGTCGGGGCAGTGGGTGTAGCCGAAGTAGATCAGCGTCGGCCGGCCCTTGGTCTGCTCGCGGAGGTCGTACTTCTCGCCGCTGGTGTCGGTGAGGACGAGGTCCGGCTTCTCGAACGGCTTGTCGAGGACGGTGGCGGCCTTGTCGGAACCCGCCTCCTCGGAGACCACCGAGACGGGCGAGTCGCTGTCGTCACCGCTGCCGCAGGCGGTCAGTGTCAAGGATGCGGCGGCGAGCAGGGCGGCCGCGGCGAACGTCTTCTTGCGCATATCAAAATGTCCCAGATGTGAAGGGCCCGGGGTGCACCGGGATCGTGCGGAGAGGTCGTACGACCCCGGTGCACCGCGCGGAAGGGTGGACCTCAGGCGTCGGTGGTGCGCCGACGGCCGGCGAGCACGCCGTACCCGACCCCGACCACGCCGACGGCGATGCCGACCACGCCGAGCACGCGCGCGGTGGTGTCACTGCTGTCGGCGGGGGCGGCCGTCTCGGCGGCGGCGTTCTCGGTGTCGTCGGAGTCGGAGGCCTTCTCGGTCGCCGACGCGCCGTGGTGGCCGTCCTCGGAGGCGGCCGTGAGTGCCAGCACCGGGGCCGGGTTCTCGGGCTCCTCCTGGCCCTCCTGCTCGATCTCGATCCAGCGGACGACCTCCTTGTTGGAGTACGTCTGGATCGCCTTGAAGACGAGTTCGTCGGCGTCCTCGGGCAGTGTGCCCACGGAGACCGGGAACTTTTCGAAGAAGCCCGGCTCAATGCCCTTGCCGTCGGCGGTCCAGGTGATCTTGGAGACGGCCTCGGAGATCTTCTTGCCGTGCAGCTCGATGGGCTTGGACAGCTTGGACTTGGTGACCTTGATGTCCCAGCCGTTCACCGGCTCGGGCATGGCGGAGGCCAGCGGGTGGTCGGTCGGGAAGGTGACCTCGAGCTTGGTCGTCGAGGCGTTGTCGCGCTCGTTGGGCACCTTGAAGTCGATGACCGCGTAACCGCCCTTGGCGGCGGTGCCCTCGGGCTGCACGCTGACGTGCGCGAACGCGGGGGAGGACAGGACGACGACGGCAGAGGCGGCGATGGCGCCGACGGCGGCGAGACGAGAAACCTTCATGAAAGAGAGCACTCCACTTCGCGTGTGATTCCGGAGTTGAAGAGGGATACGCGCGCGCAGAGGTGCCCGATCACTCGGAACAGGTACACGCGCGTGTGGCCGCACGACGGCGGCCCCCAACCCAGGAAGGGGTGCTCGCGTCGTGTCAGGCGGCGAGGACGAGATCGTCGGCGGCGGGCGGACCGCGCCTGATCACCGCGTGCCGGAGTGCGGTCGTACGAGGCGCGGGGGGCGCGAGCAGATCGGTGCGCGGCAGCCGCGCACCGGCCTCCGGCGCACCCGGCAGCCCGGCCCGCAGGGCGCGCACCAGAGCGAGGGCACCGCGCAGGGAGCGTACGAGGGCGCCCTGAGCGACCCCGTGCGCCGACAGTTCGGACAGCCGCAGCAGGGCCAGGTCGCCGTGGCGCAGCAGCCAGCCGGCGGCGAGGGCCGCGAGGACGTGTCCGAGCAGCATCGGCAGGGAGGGCATCAGTGAGGTGGAGGCGCTGGTGGTGGACATGGTGTCCACCGAGCCGTGCGCGTGCGTGCCCTGGTAGAGGCGCGCCTCGGTGAGGATCCGGACGGCCTGGGTGGGGCTGATCGCCGCCGCGGTGGTCCCGCAGACCAGCCGCGCGGCCTGCTCCACCAAAGTGGCGTCCGACGACATCGAGGACATCGACTGGGCCGCCGTACCGTGCTGTCCCAGCCCGAACAGCGTGTGCAGCACGGTCTGTCCGAGCGCCAGCAGCGCCGCGATCCCCGCCATCGAGCGCACCCGCCCGGCGAGCGGTGCCGCGACCGCGAGGACCCCGAGGAATCCCGCGCCCAGCGTCCACAGCGGAACGGCGGCGCAGGCGGCCATCGTGTGCCCGGCGGCGGCCAGCACGACGCAGACCGCGGCGAACACCGCGGCCCGCGGGACCCGGAGACCGTCTCCGGTGCGCTGGTGGGGGGCAGACATGGCGGGCTCATCATCGCACTGGCCTTACGGCGGCCATACGGCAGGTCCACAAGATGACGTACGGGTGGTACGACCGGAAGATCACCCTCTGATGCGAACCACCCCCACATACCCCATGCACCGCCCGGTACGCATCGCCCATATGGGCGGCGTCACGTCAACTGTGTGCTTACACACGGCCACCGGCGGCAATAGGTAACGGTATGTCGAGCCGCGGCCGGGAGGCTGGAGCATGAGCATCTGGTGGTCACTCCATCTGCGCCGCGAAGCCGCGAGCGTTCCGCTCGCGCGACGGCTGCTGCTCGGCACGATGGAGACCGCGGGCGTGGACCCCGATATCTCCTACGACCTCTCCGTGGCCCTCAGTGAGGCCTGCGCGAACGCCGTCGAGCACGGCGGGGACGCCGGGCAGGGCGGTACCTCGGAGGCGTACCGGGTCACCGCCTATCTGGACGGCGAGAAGTGTCGTATCGAGGTCGCGGACTCGGGCCCGGGCTTCGGTCGCCCCGCCCCGGTGGTCCGGCGTGCCCCCGGTGAGGCCGAGAACGGCCGCGGGCTGTGCCTGATCAAGGAGCTCGCCGACCACGTCCACATCGGCAACAAGCCGGGCCGCGGCGGTGCGGTGGTCAGCTTCGACAAGATCCTCAAGTGGAAGAAGGACGCCCCGCTCATGGCGGTGTAGCGCCGCGTCCCGAGGACTTCCTCACGCGCGAAGACGCGGAATTTCAGCTTCCTCAGCATTCACAGGCGGCTCTCAGCGTCTCCCAACCTCCCTGACGGACACCGTCCATAACTTCCTGATCATGACGGGAAACCACAAGGACAAGACGATCACCAGGCGTCGCGCCATCGCCGTGACGGGCGGCACGGTCGCCGCGGGCGGCCTGGCCATCGCCGGTTACCAGTCGGCCTTCGCCGACGACGCCACCACCGCCGACGCGACGGCCTCGGCGTCCGCCACCAGCACCGGCAGCGAGTGCATGACGCTCATGACGAGCGTCACCGAGGGGCCGTACTACCTCGACGGCGCCCTGGTCAGAAAAGACATCACCGAGGGCAAGAGCGGCGTCCCGCTGACCCTGCGCCTCACCGTCGTCGACGCCACCGACGGCTGCACCCCGGTCCCCGGCGCGGCCGTGGAGATCTGGCACTGCGACGCCTGGGGCTACTACTCCGGCTACACCACCGCCAACCCCGGCGGCTCGGCCCCTGCCGAGAGCGAGGACGGCTCGACCGCCAACGACCAGACCTACCTGCGCGGTTACCAGATCGCCAACGGCAACGGGGTCGTCAAGTTCGAGACGATCTTCCCCGGTTGGTACACCCCGCGCACCTGCCACATCCACGTCAAGGTCCACACCGGCGGTGAGAAGGAGGACGGCACCTACGAGGGCGGCAAGGTCAACTACACCGGCCAGTTCTTCTTCGACGACACCGTCGCCGAGGAGATCTTCACGCTGGAGCCCTACTCCCAGCACTCCGGCAGCTACACCACCCTCGACAACGACATGGTGTACGACGGCGGCGGCGCCTCCAGCGGCCTGCTCACCCTCAAGGCCGTCCACAAGAAGGACCCCTCCAAGGGCTACAAGGGCTTCCTGACCCTTGGTGTCGACCCCGACGCCGAGAGCACCGGCGCGGGCAGCGGCGGTGGCGGCGGCACCCCGCCGAGCGGCGCGCCGACGGGCACCCCGCCGAGCGACGCCCCGACCGACAGTGCCTCCCCGTCGGCCTCGGCCTCCTCGTAAGGTACGGCCATGAGCAGCCGCGAGGACGAAGCGCTGGCGCAGGCCGCCGTGACCGCGCTGACCAGGCAGCTGGCCCTGGCTCCCAAGCCGGGCCTGCCCGATCCGCGTGACCTCGACGCCCGCGTCACCCGCCGGGACCACTGCTCCCTGCGCTGGTCGGCCAAGGCACTCGTGCCCGGCCTCGCGGCGATGGCCGCCGCCGCCCGCCGCACCGGCGAACCCACGCCCGGACTCCGTACGGAACTCGGCGCGATCGGCCGCTGCACCGAGCACTCGGTGGGCCTCGCGGGCGGCGGCCACCGCGGCGCCACGTGGGCCCTCGGCCTGCTGGTCGCCGCGGCCGCCCTGAACCCCCGAGCCGTGGCCACGGACATCGCCGCGACCGCCAAGGGCATCGCCCGGCACACCGACAAGCGTGCCCCGCGCAAGCCCTCACACGGCTCGTCGGTGTCGGCGAAGTACGGCGCCGCCGGGGCGCGGGGCGAGGCCCGGGCCGGATTCCCGCACGTACGGCGGGCGTTGGACGCCCTGGCCGCCGCGCGCGCGGCCGGCGCCACGGAGGGCGAGGCCCGGCTCGACGCCCTGCTCACCGTGATGTCCACCCTCCAGGACACCGAACTCCTGTACGCCGCGGGCCCGCTCGGCCTGCGCCACGTCCAGGCCGGCGCCCGCGGCGTCCTGGAGGCCGGCGGCACGTCCACCGAGGCCGGTGCCGCGGCCCTGGTCGCCTTCGACGAGGATCTCCACGCGCGCGCGTGGAGCCCCCGTGGCAGCGCGGGGCTGCTCGCGGGGGCCCTGTTCCTGGACTCGCTCCCGGCGACGGTCAGTTCACGAGCACGGGTCGCCGCCTGACCTCCGGCTGGGAGGCGGTGACCCGGCGCGCCACCGGCCCCATGGCGTACGACGCCAGCAGCGTCACCCCTCCCAGCAGCAGCCAGCCCGCCGTCCCCCACCCGATCAGCAGCGTGGTCACCACGAGCGGCCCCAGCGTCCGTGCCACGGTCACGCCCGTTCCGAAGAACCCCTGGTACTCACCCACCCGGTCGGCCGGGGCCAGATCGAAGGACAGCTGCCACGAGCCGGCCGACTGCCCCATCTCCGCGACGACCTGGAGGACCGCTCCGGCCACCAGCACCCCGGCGGCGACCCACGGCGACGCACCGGCCGACAGCGCGAACACCGCGCACGCCGCGAGCATGACCCACCCCGACCGCCGCACCGCGCCGACCGCCGACCCGATCCCCGTGACACCGCGCGCCATCCGCACCTGGAAGAGCATCACGGCCCCGGTGTTGAGCACGAACAGCGCGGACACCAGCCATGTCGGCGCCTGCGTCCGCTCGGCGATCCACAGCGGAAGCCCGAGGCTGAGCAGCGGCATCCGCAGCAACAGGACGGTGTTGAGGGCCGTGACGGCGACATAGCGGCGATCCCGTACGACACCGAGGCCGTGACGTTTCCGCACAGCCACCGGCGCCACCGACGGCAGCCGCAGCAGCACCCCCGCACACGCCACGAACGTCACCGCGTCCATCGCGAACACCGCGAGATACGCCTCCCGCGTCCCGGCCTGGATCGCCAGCCCGCCCAGCCCCGCACCCACCGCGAGCCCGGCGTTGAACGCCGACTGGAGATACGCCAGCGCCCCGGTCCGCTCCCCGGCGGGCACCAGCCCCGCCAGCAGCGTCTGCCGGGCCGCGGCCAGCCCCGACTGCGCGGCGGCGTACGCGCACGCGATCGCGACGAACGGCAGGAACCCCCCGACGAACAGGAACGACGCCACCGCGAGCCCCGCCGCCAGCGCCAGCAGCACCGCCGTACCGCGCGCCCCGCGCCGGTCCGCGAGCCGCCCCAGCGGCACGCCCGCCACCGACCCGACCGCCCAACCGACGGTCAGCCCGAGCCCCACGCGCGCGGGAGAGAGCCCGACGACGTGGGTGAAGTAGAACGCGGAGGTCACGAGGTAGGCGCCGTCACCGACGGCATTGGTCAACTGGGCCAGGGCCAGGACGCGTTGCGGCCCCGCGGGCGGGACGAGGGAGTTCGTCATGTCTACGACGGTAGAAGGGAACTGGACCCCACTACAGACCCAATAGTCGCCCCTTTTACTGGCCCAATCCGTCCAGCACCTTCCCCAGTGCCTCCAGCGCCTCCGGATACACACGCTCCCGCGGCGTCCCGTACCCCACCACGAGCCCCTGAGGCCGCCCCTCGGCGTCCGGCGCGTGCCAGTGGTCCCCCAGGCGCCCGACGGCGAGACCCGCCGCCTCCGCCCGCGCCAGGGCCTCCTTCTCGTCGGCGACCTCCACCAGCGCGTGCAGCCCGGCAGCGATCCCCCGCACCGGCCGCCGGTCCCCGAGCCGGTGCAGCAGCTGGTCCCGGCGCCGCCGGTACCGCAGCCGGCAGGCGCGCACATGACGGTCGTACGCATGACTCCCGATGAGCTCGGCGAGCGCCAACTGCCCGATGGACTCGGTGTGGTGATCGCTGTGCAGCTTGGCGTCGGCGATCGCGTCGACCAGGTGCGGCGGCAGCACCATCCACCCGAGCCGCAGCGCGGGCCCCAGCGTCTTGGAGGCGGTGCCGAGATACACGACATGCCCCGGCGCCATCCCCTGCAGCGCACCGACGGGCTGTCGGTCGTAGCGGAACTCCCCGTCGTAGTCGTCCTCGACGAGCAGCCCGCCACGCACGCGTGCCCAGTCGCTGAACGCCCGCCGCCGCGCGGGATGCAACGTCACCCCGGTCGGATACTGATGCGCGGGAGTGAGCACCACGGCTCTGGAGTCCCCCAACCCGTCGGCACAGGCGCCCCTTTCGTCGACCGGCACGGGCACCACGCTCCCGCCGCCCCGCCGTACGACCTCCCGGTGGAAGGGCAGCCCCGGATCCTCCATGGCGATCTCGCCGCCGTCGAGCACGCGCGTGAGGAGCGCGAGCCCCTGCACATACCCGGACGTGATCACGATCCGCTCAGGGGGCGCGATGACCCCTCGCGCACGTCCCAGGTACCCGGACAGCGCGGTCCGCAGCTCGATGCGCCCGCGCGGATCGCCATAGTCGTACGCCAGCGAGGGCGCCGTCGCGATCGCCCGCCGCAGCGCCCGCAGCCAGGCCGCCGCCGGGAACGCCCCGACGTCCGGACTGCCGGGCCGCAGATCGAAACGGGGTGCACGCGTGCGTGAGGCGGCTTCCGGGGTCTCCTCGTCCACGGACGGCAAGGAGGCGACCTGGGTGCCCGAACCCTGCCGGGCAGTGAGATACCCCTCGGCGACGAGCTGGTCGTATGCCGATTTCACGGTCCCGCGCGAGACACCGAGTTCGGCGGCCAGCCGCCGCGTGGCAGGCAGCCGAGCCCCGGGAGCCAGCCGCCCGTCCCGCACGGCATCCCGCAGAGCCCGTTCAAGCCCAGCCCGCCGCCCCTCGGCAGAGCCCAGCTCAATATGCAGGTCCACACCAACCCCCCAAAGAGGCGCGGGGCCGTATCGATTTGCGGCTACCGCCGCGTGGGCGAGACAAGCCCCCACCACCCCGCAGACCGCAACGAAAGGCCGGGCACCCCACTGGTACCCGGCCATCAATCCAGACGTCAGCCCTTGAGCGAAGCCATCCAGGACTCGACCTCGTCCGACCGTCGAGGAAGCCCCGCCGACAGATTCCGGTTCCCGTCCTCCGTCACGAGGATGTCGTCCTCGATCCGGACGCCGATGCCCCGGTATTCCTCCGGCACCGTCAGATCGTCCGCCTGGAAGTACAGACCGGGCTCGACCGTCAGCACCATCCCCGGCTCCAGCGTGCCCTCGACATACGTCTCGGTCCGCGCCGCGGCACAGTCATGGACGTCCATGCCGAGCATGTGCCCGGTCCCGTGCAGTGTCCACCGCCGCTGCAGCCCGAGCTCCAGCACCCGCTCGACGGGGCCCTCGACCAGACCCCACTCGACGAGCTTCTCGGCCAGCACGTGCTGCGCGGCGTCGTGGAAGTCGCGGTACTTGCCACCGGGCTGCACCGCCGCGATACCGGCCTCCTGGGCCTCGTAGACGGCGTCGTAGACCTGCTTCTGGATCTCGGTGTACGTGCCGTTGATCGGCAGCGTGCGCGTGACGTCGGCGGTGTACAGCGTGTGCGTCTCGACACCGGCGTCCAGGAGGAGCAGGTCCCCCGAGCGCACGGGCCCGTCGTTGCGCACCCAGTGCAGCGTGCAGGCGTGCGGACCGGCGGCGCAGATGGAGCCGTAGCCGACGTCGTTGCCCTCGACCCGCGCGCGGAGGAAGAACGTGCCCTCGATGTACCGCTCGGAGGTCGCCTCGGCCTTGTCGAGCACACGGACGACATCCTCGAAGCCGCGCACGGTCGAATCGACCGCCTTCTGCAGCTCGCCGATCTCGAACCCGTCCTTGACCAGCCGTGCCTCGGAGAGGAAGACCCGCAGCTCCTCGTCGCGCTCGGCGGTGACCTTGTCGGTCAGCGCGGCTTCGATGCCGACGTCGAACCCGCGTACGACCCGCACCGGACCGGTCGCCTCGCGCAGCGCGTCCGCCAGCTCGCGCACATCGGATGCGGCGATGCCGTACAGCGCCTCGGACTCCGCCAGGGAGTGCCGCCGGCCGACCCACAGCTCGCCCTGTCCGGACAGCCAGAACTCGCCGTTCTCGCGGTCGGAACGCGGCAGCAGGTAGATGGTGGCCTTGTGCCCGTCGGCCACAGGCTCCAGGACGAGCACGCCGTCCTCGGTCTGATTGCCGGTGAGGTACGCGTACTCGACGGAGGCCCGGAAGGGGTACTCCGTGTCGTTCGAGCGGGTCTTCAGGTTGCCCGCCGGGATCACCAGACGCTCGCCCGGGAAACGCGCGGACAGCGCGGCACGGCGGGCCGCGGTCTCGGCGGCCTGGGGGATCGGCCGCAGGTCGTGCAGCTCGGTGTCGGCCCAGCCGGACTTCATGCTGTCGGCCAGCTCGTCGGACACGCCCGGGTACAGCCCGTTCTTCCGCTGCTTGATCGGCTCTTCGGTCTCTTCCGGGGTCTCCGGGTTGAGCTCGTCGGCCACGGTCATCCTCCTAGATACGGCACTGGACCCCGTCCATCGTACGGTCGTGCGGAAGGGGGCCCAGGGCCGTTGGACCTGTTACCGAGAGCTACCCGCGGCACTACTCGAAGTGCGCGGCGAGCAGGACGACGTCCTCCTCGGAGTCCGCCGCGTCGAGCCCGTCCGGCAGGACGGTGCGCAGGACGTGGTCGGCGATCGCGTCCGGGTCGTGCCGCAGCGCCTTCGGCACCCCGGCCGCCGCCGAGTGCAGCCGCGCGAAGGCGCGGTCGGTGGGGTCGCCGGTCCGGTGCAGCAGCCCGTCGGTGTACAGCAGAACCGTCTCTCCAGGCTCGGCCTCCAGCTCCACGCTGGGCGCCTCCCAGCAGGCCAGCATCCCGAGCGGCGCCGACACGGACGTCTCCACGAACTCCGTGCGCCGCTCCCCGACCAGCAGCGGCGGGCAGTGCCCGGCACCGGCCAGCGTGATCTTGCGCAGCGCGGGCTCGCAGTAGGCGAACAGGGCGGTCGCGGAGCGGGCCGGTTCGGTGAGCCGCAGCAGCAGCTCCAGGTCGGACAGGACGGCGACGGGATCCTCGCCCTCCATCACGGCGTACGCCCTCAGGCTGGCTCTCAGCCGGCCCATCGCGGCGATCGCGCTCGGACCGGATCCGGTGACCGAGCCCACCGCCAGACCGAGCGCGGCGTCGGGCAGCGGCAGGGCGTCGTACCAGTCGCCGCCGCCGCGCGGGCCGCTGCGGTGCCGGACGGCGAGGCGCACACCGGCGACGCGGGGGAGCCGGGACGGCAGCAGCTCCTCCGCCATCGTCGCCATGCACGCGCGCGTGCGCTCGACTTCGAGGAGGCGTGCCAGGTACTCGGTCGCGTGGCGCGCGTACAGGCCGACGAGGTGGCGCCGGCGCTCGTCCGGTTCAGCGGGTTCGTCGTACAGCCACACGGCGGCGCCGAGGCGGCCCGCGGCGTCGGAGGAGAGCGGCAGCGCGTAGCACGCCGCGTAGCCGAGGCGGGCGGCCACCTCGCGGTGCCGGGGATCGAGGCCGTCCTCGGCGAAGAGGTCCGGCTCGGCGATCTCGCCGTCGGCGCCCGGCAGTCCGTCGAGGATCCTGCCGTACGACATCGCGCTGCGCGGCACGGTCTCGATGTGACCGAGATCGGCCCGGGCCAGGCCCAGGCCGATCGTGGTGTCGGGGCCGAGTCCGTCGCCCGGTTCCAGTACGACGAGGCCGCGCCGGGCGCCCACGAGGGCGGCTCCGGCGCGCAGGAGTTCCGTCAGGGCTTCCTGCAGTGTGTCCGTGCGGGCCAGACGTTCCGTGAGTTCGTGCAGGGTCGTGAGGTCGGAGACCCAGCCCGCGAGCCGGTCCTGGAGCAGGGCGCTCGGAGCGTTCGGAGCGGTCGGTGGCGGGACCGGAGAGGTGCCCGGGACGGCGGACGCGGGCGCGACAGTGTGTGCGGGCGAGGGAACCGTTGAATCGATTCCGGCCACTTTCGGAGGGTGAGGGGCGTTCATGGTGTCCGGCTTTCCGACCGGTGCGTATTGCTCAAAAGCATCGCAAACCCCCATGTCATTCTGCGCCGCTAGCAGTGTCTCCACATGTACACGCACTCGTGAGGGGATGTCCAGCATTGTCCTGCCGGGATTCCTGGTGTCCATGGGTCACCGGTGTACCTCTTGCGGAAAAGCGAAGTTGGCTTAAAACTGACTCGGGTAACGGGCTATTGCGGTCGACTGGCCTTGCTCCACTGAGCGTCACAGCGGTCGTGATGGGTACGTACTCGGAGAAAGCCAGGGGTGGTTGACATCCACCCGGAACCTGGTGACGGACCCGGGCGTCTTAACCACCGACGACCGTGCCCCATCCTCCGTGGCGGAGGCGAGGAGAAACACGCGGGACGGCAAAACGCCAGACTTCGCCACCCCCACGCCACGCCCATGCTTTTGATAGACGCAGTGTGGGTCAGGCTGCCGCGGACGCAGCCAACGCTCGACCCATAGGGGTTCCCCTTGTCTCGGACAGGGGTGTGATGCGCCAACAGGTACGCACAGTGCAGTGATCGACACATGGTGTGATGTGGCCCACGGTGTTGCCAGCGGTGCAACGGAAAGGAACGAGCGCTCATGCGCGAGATCCTCGGAAAGGCACGCAGGCTCCTGTCCAAGCGGAACGACGGGGGGCCTGAGTTGATCAGCGCGGCCCTGACCTTCGCGACGGAATGGCAGTGGCCCGTACTCCCGGGCGCGGCACCGGACCCGCAGGGTCGGGCCCGCTGCAGCTGCCCCGACCCCGAGTGCACGGTCCCCGGCGCGCATCCCTTCGACCCCGGGCTCCTCGCGGCCACCACCGACGAGCGCATGGTGCGCTGGTGGTGGACCAACAGGCCCGCGGCGCCGATCGTCCTCGCCACCGGCGGCACGGCACCCTGCGCGGTGTCCCTGCCGGCCCTCGCGGGCTCCCGTGCGCTGGCCGCCCTCGACCGCCAGGGCATGCGCCTCGGACCGGTGGTCGCCTCGCCCACCCGCTGGGCGATTCTTGTCAAGCCGTACTCCATGGAGCAGTTGGGCGAACTGCTGTACGCCAAGGACTTCGTCCCCGGCTCCCTGCGCTTCCACGGCGAGGGCGGCTATGTCGCGCTGCCCCCGTCCGAGACGGGCCGGGGCGCCATCCACTGGGAGCGTGCTCCGCTGCCCGGCTCGGCCTCCCCGTGGGTGCCCGATGTCGAGGCCGTGGTGGACGCGGTGGTGGACGCCCTCACTCGTACGGGTGTGAGCGCGCCCGAGTTGTAAGGGTGTCGGGCGCGCGCGGAACCAGCCGCCCGCGCGCGCTCGTTATCGTCCCTTTCATGAACCTTCGTCTGCTTGCCCTGACGGGCGTCGTGGTGTGCGCGGTCGCGCTGCCGCTGGCCGTGGCGTCCGCGGGACAGGTGGGCGAGGAGCGCCACGCCGCCGTACGCGATGAGGCGGCTGTACGCGATGAGGCCGCCGTACGTGAGAAGGCGGCCGTACGCGAAGAGGGCGCCGCACCTGATGGCGCGCACGAGGATCACAAGGTCGCCGCCCCCACCAGCTCGCCGTGGCTGCTCGGCCTGGGCCTGGCCACCGCCGCCCGCTGCGGACCCGAACTCACCTCCCCCGAGGGCATCGAGGCGCAGACCTGTGTCCTGACGCAGGGCGAGGAGACCTGGGCGCGCACCTACTACCGCAACGTCACCGGGGGCGCGCTGGAATCCGTCCTCAGCCTCATGGGCCCCGCTGGCCGCACCGTGCAGATGCACTGCGCCGTGGGTGCGGGCGACGAGCCGGGGACCTGCGAGACGCCCAGGGAGCGTACCCAGGGCGAACCGGCCGCGTACACGGCGGTCGCGGAGTTCGCGGGGCGCGGCGGTCGGGGGCCGCTCCTGCTGCGTTCCGGAAGCAACTCCGGGGCGTACACGGGCAGTTGACGCCCGGCAGCGTTGCGTAAACGGAACGGCGCAAAGAAAGACCCGGTTGCTGGCGACGGGGGATGCACCAGCAACCGGGCTACTGGAACGGTAACAAGAGATCGGCTGTTCGCAAATTCGATCTCGCTTATTCATCGGCTTTCCGGACACCGACTCACTTGCTCCCGACGGGAGTTGTGAGTGGGTCCCGGCACCCCGCAAGCCCCGGGAGCCGCTGACCGACCAGTCAGCAGCTCCCGGGTTTCGAACCTGTGTGTCAGCTGAGCGTGACCTGTCGGTTGGTCAGCCCGCCACGCGCGCGACGCTCGTCCGCGGTGAGCGGAGCGTCCGAGGCCAGCGCGCCGGTGAGCCGCTCGGCGAACTCGGCCGCCGGCTTCTCCACGTCCTCCGCGGTGACCCCGCTCGGCAGGTCCCAGACCGGCACGGTGAGCCCGTGCGCGCGGAAGGAACCCACGAGCCGGGTGCCCTCGCCGAGGCCGGCCCGGCCCGCCGCGTGCAGCCGCGCGAGCGCGTCCAGAAGCTGCTCCTCGGGATACGGCATGACCCAGCGCAGGTGGTTCTTGTCCGGCGTCTCGCACCAGTAGGCGGCGTCCACGCCCTGGAGCTTGGCGGTCGGGATGGCCGCGGCGTTGGCCCGCTCCAGGGAGGCGGCCACCTCCGGGGTGGAGTTCTCCGCGTCCGGCACCCAGAACTCGAAGCCCGTGTGCACGACTGGCTCGAACGTGCCTTCGGGGTCGAGCAGATCCTGCAGTCGCGGGCCGTCGGCGGGGGCGCGGCGGCCCTGGACCGGGGTGCCCGGGTCGGCGGTGAGGGCGCGCTGGAGGGTGTCGGCGAGGTCGCGGCTGATGTCGCCGGACGCCGTGTCGTTCTGCAGGCCCAGCAGCACCGAGCCGTCTTCGCGGCGCAGTGCCGGCCAGGCCATCGGCAGCACCGTGGCCAGCGAGACCGACGGGACGCCCTCGGGGAGGCCGCCCTTCAGCGTCAGCTCGACCGTGGCGGCCGGCACCAGCTCGCGCAGTGCCACCCAGTCGCCCTCGCCCGGCAGCCCTTCGAACGGGCGCTGCACCAGCTCGGTCACCGCGTGTGCGGCGGCCCGGCCGTGACAGGCCTTGTAGCGGCGGCCGCTGGCGCAGGGGCAGGGCTCGCGGGCACCGACGACCGGGACCTCCCCGTCGGCGATCTGCGGGCGCTTGGCCTTCGTCTGGGGTCGCTTCTTGGCCATCGTGAGGTCTCCCGGTTACGGCTGGTCTCGTACGGCGGGAGCCTAGCCGTTCATGGGGTGACCGACGGGAGCCTGTGGACAACCCCGGCGGTTCGGCAGCGCCCTGTAGGGGTGCGGTGAACTGCGCGACCGGCCACGACGGAGCCGCGGCCGAGGACGGACCACCGCGGCCCCCCGGCGGAGCGTCTAGTCCAGGTCGGTGAACGCGTCCGCGAAGTCCAGATCGGCGATCGTCGACACCGAGGGGGCCGTGATGCGCGCGGCGAAGTCGTCGCGGCGGTGACAGGCGTCCGGATCGTGCACGTCGTCGTGGACGACGACCCAGACCGTGACCTCGCCGCGGGCGTCGTCCCTGACGCCCCAGTCGTCGGACAGTGCGGTGATGATGTTCAGCCCGCGGCCGCCGTGTGCGGTGACCGAGGGCGTGGCCGGAGCAGGGCGGGTGGGCCCGCCGCCGTCCGTCACCTCGACCGTGAGTCTGCCACCGGTGTCCACCCGCCAGGCAGCGCGGACATCGCCGTCCCCGGCCAGGGCGTCGCCCAGTGGCCGGCCGTGCTTGCACGCATTGCTCAAGAGTTCGGAAAGAATCAGTACGGCGTCGTCGATGACCGCTTCCGACACGCCACCCGTGCGTAGCTGAGAACGCATCCGGTGTCTTGCTTTCCCCACGCCCGCAGGGCCATGGGGTACGGCCATGCTCGACGACGCGGGCACCTCCTGTGCCACCACCAACGCCACCCCCGAGACCTCCTTTGCCCCACGCCACGGTGTGGATGCCCCATTGGCCTGTACCGGAAACCGGCCAATCAAGGTCTGCTGACGCATTCGTAACGATCGAATACGGTCCGAACGCGCCGGAGCACACCCTGTAATCGCTTGGCCGGATTTCGACGCTATGGCCGGGTTGGGAGAATGCGGGTGTCAGGGGTGCCGGGTCAAGATGTCGTCACAGGTCTTTACCAGTTGTCGGCGTTTTGGTTATCTGCCCAGCTGGCGCAGGACTGCGCGCGGTCGGTTGGTGATGATCGCGTCGATGCCGAGCTCGACGCAGAGATCGACGTCCTCGGGCTCGTTCACCGTCCACACGTGCACCTGGTGACCGGCTCGTTTCAGCCGCTCGATGTACGCCGGGTGATTGCGCACGATCCGGATCGAGGGCCCCGCGACGCGGACGCCCGCCGGAAGCCGACCGTCCCTCAGCCGGGGCGAGACGAACTGCATCAGATAGACCGTGGGCAGCGCCGCCGAGGCGGCACGCACGCGATGCAGCGAGCGGGCCGAGAAGCTCATGATCCGCACCGGGGAGTCGGCCGCCGAGGCGGGCGCGTCCAGCCCGAACCGTTTCAGCAGGACGAGAAGCCGCTCCTCCACCTGCCCGGCCCAGCGGGTGGGGTGCTTGGTCTCGATGGCCAGCTCGACCCGCCGCCCCGAGTCCGCGACCAGCTCGAGGAGCCGCTCCAGCGTCAGTACGGAGGTGTCCTCACGGTCCTCCGGGCGGTGCTCCCAGTCGGGCTCCTCGTCCCGGTTCCGCCAGGAGCCGAAGTCCAGGGCGGCCAGGTCGGCCAGCTCCAGGGCGGAGACCGCCCCGCGCCCGTTGGACGTACGGTTGACGCGTCGGTCGTGGACGCAGACGAGATGGCCGTCGGCGGTCAGGCGCACATCGCACTCGAGGGCGTCGGCACCGTCCTCGATCGCCTTCTTGTACGCGGCCAGAGTGTGCTCCGGGGCCTCTTCGGAGGCTCCACGGTGGGCGACGACCTGAATGCTTTGCTGCCGTGCGTGGGTCACCGCGTCATGGTGCCATCGCACCGGGGTACGCGTCGCACGAGGAGGGCGCCGAGATGCGTCCGGTTCGCCGGACAGGTCCCATATAAAGAAAAGTCGCGGACCCACAGCCACCGCTTATGGTGCTCTGACGGCCTGTGGGAAAAGCTGACGGCATACAAAAGCACATGCACAGCTGCATCGCGCCGGACCGTCGGCAAGCGTGAACGAGCGTGACCGAGTGCGACCTTAGGACAACAGCCGTGGATCGAGGAGAAAAGCTGTGAGCACCGAGAACGAGGGCACTGCGGTACCCCCGGCCCCGTCCGCACCTCCCGTGCCGGTGGATTCCCCCGCAGCCTCCCCGCAGGCGACCGCGCCCGACAGCGGCGCCCCGACGACCCCGCTCCCCACGACGCCCCCGCACGCCCCCGGCGCACCGGAGCAGGAACTGGTCCACGCGGGCCAGGCACCGGCGTACGCCTCGGTGAGCGCGGGCGGTCCGCAGGGCGGCACTGCCCCGGGCCAGGCACCGGACGGCTCCTGGCCGCCCCCGCCCCCGGCCATCCCGACGTACGCCGACAGCGGCTCTGGCGGTGCCGGGGCCGATGGCTGGGGCGCCACCTACCAGCAGCCCGCGCCGAAGTCCGGCCGCGGCCGCGGCGGCCTGATGGCGGCGGTCCTGATCGCCGCGCTGGTCGCGGGCGGCCTGGGCGGCGGCCTCGGCTACACCCTGGCCAAGAACGACGACAACACCTCGTCGACCACCGTCTCGGCCTCCGACAGCGGCGGCTCCGTCAAGCGCGACGCCGGCACGGTCGCGGGTGTGGCCGCCACGGCGCTGCCGAGCACGGTCACCATCCAGGCCGAGTCCAGCAGCGGCGAGGGCGGCACCGGCACCGGTTTCGTCTTCGACACCGAAGGCCACATCGTCACCAACAACCACGTGGTGGCGGATGCGGTGGACGGCGGCAAGCTGACCGCGACCTTCCCGAGCGGCAAGAAGTACGACGCCGAGGTGGTGGGTCACGCACAGGGCTACGACGTGGCGGTGATCAAGCTCAAGAACGCGCCGAGCGACTTGAAGCCGTTGACGCTGGGCGACTCGGACAAGGTGGCGGTGGGCGATTCGACGATCGCCATCGGCGCCCCCTTCGGCCTCTCCAACACGGTCACGACGGGCATCATCAGCGCGAAGAACCGCCCGGTCGCGTCGAGCGACGGCAGCGGTTCGAACGCGTCCTACATGAGCGCCCTGCAGACGGACGCCTCGATCAACCCGGGCAACTCGGGCGGCCCCCTCCTGGACGCCCAGGGCAATGTGATCGGCATCAATTCCGCGATCCAGTCCAGCAGCAACGGCGGCCTGGGCGGCACCAGCCAGTCCGGCTCGATCGGTCTCGGCTTCGCCATCCCGATCAACCAGGCCAAGTACGTCGCCCAGCAGCTGATCAAGACCGGCAAGCCGGTGTACGCCAAGATCGGCGCCTCGGTCTCCCTGGAGGACTCCACGGGCGGCGCGAAGATCACCGAGCAGGGCGCCAGCGGCTCCGACGCGGTCGAGGCCGGCGGCCCGGCGGCCAAGGCGGGCCTCAAGCCCGGTGACGTCATCACCAAGCTCGACGACCGGGTCATCGACTCCGGCCCCACCCTCATCGGCGAGATCTGGACCCACCAGCCGGGCGACAAGGTCAAGATCACCTACGAACGCGACGGCAAGACCAACACCGTGGATCTCACCTTGGGTTCCCGGGAGGGCGACAGCTGACCCACGCGCGCGCGTGCCCACCGGTTACTCTGGTCCCCGCGCCGCCGCTCACCTGCGGCGCGGGGAAGCGTGCCCGAGCGGCCTAAGGGAACGGTCTTGAAAACCGTCGTGGCAGCGATGTCACCGTGGGTTCAAATCCCACCGCTTCCGCCAGGGACGGCGTAGAGCCGAGCCAGAAGGGGTGCAGCCGAGTCGGCTGCACCCCTTCCGCAGTCGCGCCTCCCGGACCGGCTTCATCCTGCTCCGGTCGCGAGGGCTGTCACATACGCTCGCCCCATGCCCGTTGCCATGGACGACCTGCCGCCGTTCGAACTCGCCTTCCCCGGCCCCCTGCGCGACAGGCTCGTGGCGGCCGTCCTCTCCGGTGCGAAGACGTCGACGACGGGGCTCTTGAGGGAGTACGAGGCCGAGGGCGAGGCGCTGCCGCAGGTCGGGGAGCGGTTTGCGTTGCTCGATTCCGCGGAGCGGCGGATCGCCGTCGTGGAGATCACGGACGTACGGGTGCTGCCGCTCGGCGAGGTGGATCTGCAGCATGTGCTGGACGAGGGTGAGGGGGACGAGTCCGTCGCCCAATGGCGGGCCGGGCATGAGAAGTTCTGGAACGGCGATCAGCTGCGGGAGCTCCTCAAGGACCCGGAGTTCGTCGTCGATGACGACACTCTGGTCGTCGCCGAGCGCTTCCGGGTCGTCCCCGCCGGCGCATAGTCCCGCGCGGGTTCGGCTACAGCTCGTGGTCCCGGGCCAGTTCGTCCCACGCCACGTCCCGCAGCCCCGCCTCCGCGTCGCAGCCCGACGGCACCCGGGTCGTGGGCTGGAACCAGATGACCGTAAGGCCTGACCGGTACAGGACCGGATCGTGGGCCGGATCCATGGCGTCGGAGCGGAAGCGGCCCACGCACGCCACCGAGGGGAGCACCTCCACCGGGCCGAACGCGCCCGCGTACTGGTCCGGGTACTCCCGCGAGGGCGGGACCAGATGGACCGGCGTCCGCGGGGACTCCCGCTCCGCCGATCGCAACAGGCCTTTGATCTTCATCTCGTTGACCGGCTTGCAGGGATAGCCCTCCAGCATTCCGCCGTACGTCGAGGAGAGCCACAGCTCGGAGAGGTCGACGCTGCGGCCGGAGGTCAGGACGAGGCGGGCCAGTGTCATGGTCGGCACTCTAGGGCGGTGGTGCATCGAGCTCCCGTGAATTTCATGGCCGACGCCGGTGCGTACATGCCTTAAGGCCGGTGCCCCGTCATCCGTGCCGCCGACGCGATCGTCGCGCGGGCCTCGCGCTCGGTCAGGCCGGTGTTGAGGGCCGCGTCGACCAGGGGGTCGACGAGGGCGGGGCCGATGCCGTTCTCGTAGGCGCGGCAGGCCGCCCAGAACAGGCGGGTGTTGCGCTGTCCCTCGTGCGCGGCGAGGACGAACTGGACCAGGCCCTGACCGTGGTCGCCGGCCGACGGGGGTGTGGGGTGGTGGGTGCGGGGCGGGGGCAGCAGGAGGCGGAGCAGGGCGGGCGGACAGGCGGCGGGGGCCAGATGGGCCGTACCGGGGGCCGTCGCGTAGACGCCGTGGTCGGTGCGGGAGCCGGGGCCGACGAGATAGCCGCCGGCGCCACGGATGTCGATGCCGGGGGCCAGGCGGCCGGCCGAGTTGGGGACGACGACGTCCGCTGGGCCGCTCAGCCAGAGGTGGCGACCGCCGCTGGGGGTCAGGACGACGACCGTGGCGGGGATCGTGAACAGGTGGCGCAGGGCCAGCTCGCGCAGGGCCGCCGAGGAGTCCGTGTCCGATTTCGTGTCGAGGTCGATGCCGATCAGGTGGTGGGGCGGGAGGCCGCAGGCGATGCCGTAGCCCGTCGCCCAGGGGGCCGCGGCGAACAGTTCGCGGATGCGGTTCGGGTCGGTGGCGGCGTCGTAGACCCCGTGGCCGAAGCGGCCGCACTCGCCGTGGCAGGGCGGGGCCTCGGGGTCGTCGCGGTGCGGGGAGCGCAGGGCCGGGAGCTTCGTGCGGGACAGGGGGATGACGGCCAGGCCGCGTTCGGCGGCTGACAGGGCGTGGGCGAGGGCCAGCGTCGTGGCCTGCCGGTCTGTGGTGGCCATGACTCTATTTTCGTACACCTGTTCGAGAAAGGGAAGCGTATTCCAGGGCGACTCGCCGAGCGGGGCGGGTTGGCCGGAAAAGCGCCGGAACGCTTCACCTCTTGCGGCGCTTGGGGATGGTCTGCCCGCATCACCCTGACCTGATGCTCAAGGTCGCGAAAAGGGTTTATCGACTTGTCCTCACGCTTCAGGGGGAATGGTCGCTTCCGGGCTGGTTCGCCGGGGATTCGGTGGGCAACTCTGATCTCGCGACGTCGTGATCGACTCCGAGGCGGTCGGCCAACTGCCCGGGAAACAGCCTTACTTGACGTACTTCCGGCTATGAAGCCGGATTCTGGAGGAAGAACATGGCAAGCATCCGTACCGCCCGCGTCATCGCCGCCGTCTCCGCCCTTCCGCTCGCCGCCGCGCTCTTCACCGGCGTCGCGACGGCGGACAACGGTGGCTTCGCGGACGACGGATCGAACGCGGGTGTCGCGAGCATCGTCGGCAGCGGTGTCGGTGGCACCAACAACGGCAACTCGTCCACCACGCAGCAGAACGCGGTGGGCTCCGGTGCCTCGAACCAGAGCAACACCGCGCAGGTCAACGGCTCCGCGTTCACGGCCATCAATCAGGGGAACGACAACACGTCCATCAACTTCACCCCGCTGTGGTGGTGAGCTGAGGGGCCGCCGCTCCGGCGGCGGCCCCGGTCTCCGACCGGGTGTGCTTCGTGGGGTGCGACACGTCTGCGCGGCGGTGCTTCGGCATCGCCGCGCAGGTGTTTGTGCGCACGGCCACGGGCGTCGGGGGCGGGTCCGTCGACTCCGGCCGGTCCTGTCGGCTCCGGCCGGTCCTGTCGGCTCCGGCCGGTCCTGTCGGCTCCGGCCGGGCCGATGACCATCCGCCTTGACAGTGCACGCCATCTGACGGACAGTCAGAAATCTTCGGCGAGGTCGTGGGAACCCCGGCGGCGGCAGCGGTGTACCAGAAGTGTCGATACGAAACGGGCGGGACGAACGGGACCACGAGGACGAGGGGGAGGCCATGGCCGACGAACTGGAGCAGCGACTGAAGGCGTACGAGGGCCGGCCCGCCGCAGTCTCCGGCACCGGCAAGGACCCCGTCAACGCGCCCATGATCAGGCACTGGTGCGAGGCCATGGGCGACACCAACCCGGCCTACTGCGGCCCGGACGCCATCGCCCCGCCCACCATGCTCCAGGCGTGGACGATGGGCGGCCTCTCCGGCCATACGGGCCGCGCGTCGGCCTACGACGAACTGCTGACCCTCCTCGACGAGGCGGGCTGCACCTCGGTCGTCGCCACCGATTGCGAGCAGGAGTACATCCGCCCCCTGCGCCCCGGCGACGAGATCACCTTCGACGCGGTGATCGAGTCGGTGTCGTCCCGCAAGACGACGAAGCTCGGCACGGGTCACTTCGTCACGACCCGTATGGACATCCGCGTCGGCCCCGACCTCGCCGGCACCCACCGCTTCCGCATCCTCAAATACGCCCCCGCGTCCGCGCGACAGCGGCAGCCGGACAAGGCACCCCACCGCCCCCGCCCCGTCATCAACCGCGACAACGTCGGCTTCTGGGAAGGCGTCCGAGAACACCGCCTCCTCATCCAGCGCTGCACCGCCTGCGGCACCCTGCGCCACCCCTGGCTGCCCGGCTGCAACACCTGCGGCCACCCGGAGTGGGACACCGTCGAGGCGAGCGGTAGCGGCACGGTCCATTCGTACGTCGTCATGCACCACCCGCCCTTCCCGGCCTTCGACCCTCCGTACGCGGTCGGCCTGATAGAGCTCACGGAAGGCGTGCGAATGATCAGCAACGTGACCGGGGTGCCGTACGACAAGGTGCGGATCGGCATGCCCGTGCGGCTCGAATTCAGGGAGTGCGACGAGGAGTTGGTGCTCCCGGTCTTCCGGGCCGAGGAAGGCTTGTACGGGAAGGGGTCGCACGAGGAGGGGTCCCATGTACGTCGGTGAGCAGCTCCCCGCGCTGGAGATCCCGGTCACCCGCACGCTGATCGTCGCAGGCGCCGTCGCCTCCCGCGACTACCAGGACGTCCACCACGACGCGGAGTTGGCCCGGCAGAAGGGCTCCCCCGACATCTTCATGAACATCCTGACGACCAACGGCCTGGTCGGCCGCTACATCACGGACCACTTCGGTCCTACGGCCGAGCTCCGCCGTGTCGCCATCCGTCTGGGCGCCCCCAACTACCCGGGAGACACCATGGTGTTGACGGGCACGGTCGAGGAGGTCGAAGGCGACACCGCGACCGTCCGCGTGGTCGGCGAGAACAGCGTCGGCAGACATGTCACCGGGACGGTGACCGTCACCGTCCCGCCGGATGCGCCGCCGGTTGCGCCGCCGGAGATGCCGTCGGGGACGGCCTCAGGAGGTGCCCGATGAGCGTCCGTACCCGGGACACCCTCGGCGGACGGTCGGCGATCGTCGGTATCGGCGCCACCGAGTTCTCCAAGGACTCGGGCCGCAGCGAGCTGAAGCTCGCCGTGGAGGCGGTGCGGGCCGCGCTGGACGACGCCGGGCTGACGCCGGCCGACGTGGACGGGATGGTGACGTTCACGATGGACACCAACCCGGAGATCACCGTGGCCCAGGCGTGCGGGATGGGCGAGCTGTCCTTCTTCTCCCGCGTCCACTACGGCGGCGGAGCGGCCTGTGCGACGGTCCAGCAGGCGGCGCTGGCGGTGGCGACGGGCGTGGCCGAGGTGGTGGTCTGCTACCGCGCCTTCAACGAACGGTCGGGGCGTCGCTTCGGCTCGGGCGTGCAGCACCGCGAGCCCTCCGCGGAGGGGGTCGCGCTCGGCTGGTCCCTGCCGTTCGGGCTGCTCACCCCGGCGTCCTGGGTGGCGATGGCGGCCCAGCGCTATCTGCACACCTACGGTCTGACCCCGGAGGCGTTCGGGCAGGTGGCCGTCACCGCCCGCAGACACGCGGCGACCAACCCGGCGGCGTACTTCCACGACCGTCCGATCACCCTCGCCGACCATGCCGCCTCACGCTGGATCGTCGAGCCGCTCCGCCTCCTCGACTGCTGCCAGGAGACGGACGGCGCCCAGGCCCTCGTCGTCACGTCCCTGGAGCGGGCACGTGATCTGCCGAACGCGCCGGCGGTCGTGGCCGCGGCAGCCCAGGGAGCGGGCCGGGCCCAGGAGCAGATGACCAGCTTCTACCGCGACGACCTGACGGGCCTGCCGGAGATGGGGGTCGTGGCCCGGCAGTTGTGGCGCACCTCGGGGCTCACGCCGGCCGACATCGACGTGGGGATCCTGTACGACCACTTCACGCCGTTCGTGCTGATGCAGTTGGAGGAGTTCGGGTTCTGCGGGAAGGGGGAGGCTGCGGACTTCGTGGCCGGGGAGCGATTGCCGCTGAACACTCACGGAGGACAGCTGGGGGAGGCGTATCTGCACGGGATGAACGGGATCGCGGAGGGAGTGCGTCAGATCCGGGGGACGGCGGTGAACCGGATATCCGGCGCGGGCCGGGTCCTGGTGACGGCGGGGACGGGGGTGCCCACCTCGGGGCTGGTGCTCTCGGGGGAAGGCTGAGCCCTCGCAAGGCGGGCCCGTCTGCGAGGACGGGTGTACCCCTCAGGGGTCGTCCCGCAGTAGTCCCCACCCCCTCGTCCACCCTCAGGAGGTGGAGCCACCCCCACCCCTACAACCTGAGGCGGACTCGTCTTCGGGACCTGCGGCCGATGAGCGGATGGCCTCCTCGCTCCTAGCGTGGAGCCATGACCACACCCGTCTGCACCAGCGCTTCGGACGTCGCGGTACCGGCGAGGCAGACCCGCCCGTACGCGACGTACCCCTCCTTCTCGTCGTACGTGAAGGCCCGCCAGCCGGTGCTGCTGCGTACCGCCCGGTCGCTGACCGCGAACCCGTGCGACGCGGAGGACCTGCTGCAGACCGCGCTCACCAAGACGTATGTCGCCTGGGAGCGGATCGAGGACCACCGGGCGCTGGACGGCTATGTGCGTCGTGCGCTGCTGAACACGCGCACATCGCAGTGGCGCAAGCGCAAGGTGGACGAGTTCGCGACCGACGAGATCCCGGAGCCCGAGCTGACGCCCGGCGGGGACGACCCGGCCGAGCAGCAGGCGCTGCACGACGCGATGTGGCGGGCGATCATGAAACTGCCGGCCCGGCAGCGGGCGATGGTCGTCCTCAGGTACTACGAGGATCTGAGCGAGGTCCAGACGGCCGAGGTGCTCGGGGTGTCGGTGGGCACGGTGAAGTCCGCGGTGTCCCGGGCGCTGGGCAAGCTGCGGGAGGACCCGGAGCTGGGGCTGGTCCGCTAGGAGCGGTTGTTCCGTCGCGGGCGCGCGCCCGCTGGAGCGGGCGGCCGCTTCGCACGGTTCGGGTCTTGGCCGCGGCAGGGAGGTCCTGGCCACGGCAAGCGGGCTTCGACCGCTCCGAGCCGAACTCGACGGCAGGGGCGGGTCCCATCGCTCCGAGGCGGCCTGGTCCGCAGGGGCGGGCCCACCGCTCCGAGGCGGCCTGGTCCGCAGGGGCGGGCCCACCGCTCCGAGGCGGCCTGGTCCGCAGGGGCGGGCCCACCGCTCCGAGGCGGCCTGGTCC